>NZ_CAXAPA010000004.1:0-458249 GCF_963970835.1 Pseudomonas sp. EA_15y_Pfl1_P101
TCTCATGATCCGTCCACACCACCGAGTCACCGGAAACAGCAAGCCGATGCGCCAGCGAATGACTCCAGCCAAACCCCAGCCCGCAATCCACTTCCACCGCACTGGTGCGGTACAACCGAGTCCACTCAAACGGCAGAATCCCATCGAGCGCACCATCGGTCAGTGTCAGCAATTCCTCGCCAGTGACCATCGATACTGGGCAGCCATTGGTTGCGGTCTTGTCCGAAGAAGCCGTCGCATCGCCAGCTGGGTTTTTCGCAACCGCAGGGGCATCGTCGACAGGTTCCTTTCGCACCAACACCGTCCGCTGTTCCACCTTGTCCCTAACCATCGGCACCGGATTGGAAACCACCTGATCCCCAACCTTCAGCGGCACATCCGGAATCACCCTGATCGGCGTCGCCGGCCCCCCCAGCAGAATCGGTTTGGCCAGCTCTGCATGGTCTTCCACGCGTGCCTTCCCGAACTGCCCAGCCATATGTTCCAGCCACCTGCCCGCTCGCTGAGACTTGATGCCCCCCAGCACCTTCGCACTCATGCGCACCGCCATGCCCATCCCGGCAGTAGCAAGACTCAGCAACAAATTGATCAATACCTCGGCGCTGATTTCCCCCAGCAACTCGTTCATGTACGCCGGCGGCAACAGGCGCATCCAGCTGACCATCGCCGACAGATAGATAAACAGCAGCGGCTCATCGCTCAGCACTAACAAGCCCTTAGCGATGCTTTCGGTGCCGAGTTTCAGCAGCTGTTCAAATTGGTCCTGAGACAGGTAATGCAGAAGTTTTTCGGCATGCCCCAGCGGGTCTGAGAGCCACTGAAACAGCTGCTTGATGGTGTCCCACAGCGAATGCAACGCCTCACCAAACCCGCGGGCATAGCCTTGATGCAGTGAGAGGTAGCGCTTGAGGAAGTTGGCTTCGGAATAACCCTTCCACAGCGGCTCGAAGGTGCTGCTCCATTCCGCGCGCAGCCAACCTTCCAGCGGTGCGATAACCGACTGATAAGAGGCGTACAACGCCTTGAAATGCGCTTTGGAAACAGTGGGGTAGAAGCTGACCCGGTACTGCTGGTTGCGATCACATTCTGTGATTTCGAGAATGCCGCTGGGGCCAATCGTCTTATGGATCGGCTCACCCAGCGGGCCACCGTTGGGGTCGATGCGTTGCACCATCACGGGCGTACTGCCAATGGGCACGAACCGTGAACTCTGGAACATATGCACCAGGGTCAGCGTGCCGTTGGCCTGGCAGGTTGCGGTGGTGGTGCTGGGAAAAAGCGAAGGGCTGATCGGCGCGACCAGCGTCACTTCATCCCCGACCTTGAATACCTGTTCGATATCCAATGCCGAAAAGCTGAAAAAATTCTCGGCCCAGGCGTCGTAGTGATTAAGGCAGCGCTTGAAGTCGCTGATAACGGCTTCGACGTCTCGCGCCTTCGAATCCATGGTGGCCAGCACCAAATAGCCAATAGCTTGGCTGGTTAGGCCTATCATGAAGCAGCCCCATCAGCTGGGGCCCACACAAAAAACGCCATCTGCAATCCCTCGCACTGTGTATTCAGGCGAAGGACTTTGCGGACCTTTTCAGGGGAGGGGAGTAGAGGTAATCCGACCATCACGTGGGACGTTTCGACAACGCTCGTCCTTCCTCCACGCGACTGGCGGCTATTGTCAGAAATTTCCCAAAAGAGTACAAATGTACTCCATGACGACTCTGACCCCACGCCGTACCGCCATCCTGACCTTTATCCGTGACCGCATCGCGCAGCAAGGCCAGCCACCCAGCCTCGCCGAGATTGCCGAGGCGTTCGGCTTTGCCTCGCGCAGCGTGGCGCGCAAGCATGTGCTGGCGCTGACCGAAGCCGGGTTTATCGAGGTCAACCCTAACCAGGCCAGGGGCATTCGCCTGCTCAATCAACCGGTGCGTCCGGAATGGCTGGATGTGCCGGTGCTCGGTCGAGTCGCTGCCGGTTTGCCCATCGGCGCCGATGCCGAAGTGCACAGCCGCCTGCAACTCGACCCGTCTACCTTCGCAAAAACTCCGGACTATCTGTTGCGGGTGCAGGGTGACTCAATGATTGAGGACGGCATCCTCGATGGTGACCTCGTGGGCGTACGACGCAGTGCCGAGGCGTTGAATGGGCAGATTGTGGTGGCGCGCCTGGACGGTGAAGTGACCATCAAACGGTTCGAACGCAATGGCGACAGCGTGCGCCTGCTGCCGCGCAACCCCGCGTATCAGCCTATCGTGGTGGAGCCCGACCAGGACCTGGCCATCGAAGGCGTGTTCTGCGGTTTGGTGAGGCAAGGCTGATGAGCGCCGTGATTGCACTGGACACGCTGTTCAATGGCGGGCGTGTCTGGAAAGGCCGACCCGCCGCGCCGCCGGCGAGTGTGCATCCCACGGGGTTGGCGGCGCTGGATGCGGTGTTGCCCACGGGCGGCTGGCCGGAGGCGGCCTTGAGTGAAATCCTCATGGCCAAGGACGGTGTGGGTGAGCTGCAACTGGTGCTGCCGACCCTGGCGCGCTTATCAAAGGCGGGGGAGCGAATTGTGTTGGTGGCGCCGCCTCATACGCCCTACCCGCATGCGTGGCAGAACGCCGGGATCGATCTGCGCCTGCTCTCGGTGATCCAGGCCGAGGAGCGCGACGCCTTATGGGCAGTGGAGCAATGCCTGCGTTCCGGCAGTTGCGGCGCGGTGTTGTGCTGGCCGCGCAAGGCTGATGACCGGGCGCTGCGTCGCCTGCAAGTCGCGGCGGAAACCGGGCAGACCCTGGCATTTGGCTGGCGCGCCTTGGGCGAGGCGATCAACTCATCGCCCGCCGCCTTGCGCCTGGCGGTCGAGGCCAAGCCCGCGCAGGTGCGAGTGCTCAAGTGCCGGGGCGGCCTGGCCCATCCGGCGCCGATTGCGCTGGCGGGGCACTGAGGTTGCCATGCGCTGGGTGTGTATTGTTTTCCCGCAATTGGCGCTGGACGGGGTGCTGCGTGTGCACCCCGAACCGGACCAACCCCTGGCCCTGCTGGCCGGCACGCCGCAGCAACGCGTGCTGCAAACCGTCAATGACGCCGCCCGCGCCTTGGGCCTGCGCCCCGGTCAATCCCTGACGGCTGCGAATGCCCTGGCCAAGACCTTTGCCAGCGCCGAATACGACCCTGCCGAGATCGAGCGCTACCAACAGTTCCTCGCCGCCTGGGCCTACCAGTTCAGCTCCCAAGTCAGCCTGTATTACCCGCGGGCCTTGCTGTTCGAGATCGAATCGAGCCTGGGGCTGTTCGGGCCGTGGCCGCGGTTTGAAGCGCGCTTGCGCAAGGAATTGACCGAACTGGGCTTTCGTCACCGTATCGTCGCGGCGCCCAACCCGGCCGCCGCGCGGGTGCTGGCCAATATCGATGATGGCCTGGCGGTTACCGATGACGTCCTGATGCAGGCCCTGGCGCCGCTGCCCATCGACCGCGCCGGGCTCGAACCACAGGCCGCCACGGCCCTTTCGCGCATGGGCCTGCGCCGCCTGGCCCAGGTGCAGGCGTTGCCCCGGCATACCTTGGCGCGACGTTTTGATGCCAGTTTGCTCAAGCACCTGGATGCACTGACCGGGCAGCGGCCGCTGGCCTTGGCGTTCTACCAGCCGCCGGACCAGTTTGATGTGCGTATCGAGCTGAATTTCGATGTGCAATCCCACCAGGCGCTGCTGTTTCCTTTAAGACGGTTGACCGGCGATCTGTCCGCGTTTCTGTGCGGCCGCGACAGTGGCGTGCAGCGTTTCGACCTGCACCTGGAACACGCCCAGGCGCCGGACAGTGTGATCAAGGTCGGCCTGCTCAGCGCCGAGCGTGAACCGGCGATGCTGTTTGAATTGGCCCGTGGCCGCCTGGAGCACGTTCAAGTGACCTCACCGGTACGCGGCTTTCGCCTGGTGGCCCAGGACCTGCCAGTGTTCGTGCCGCAACGCCATGACCTGTTCGACGACCGCCCGCAACAGACCCTGCCGTGGGAACAATTGCGCGAGCGCCTGCGCGCGCGCTTGGGGGATGAGGCAGTGCAGGGCCTGCGCTTTCACGCCGACCATCGTCCAGAATGCGCCTGGCAAGCGGCGGCGGATAAAAATCCGTGCCAGGCCTTGAACAAAGTACAACGGCCCGGCTGGCTGCTGCACGAACCCACGCTGCTGGCCGATCACGGTGTGCACATCCTCATGGGCCCGGAACGCATCGAATCCGGCTGGTGGGACGGCGCCGATATCCGCCGTGATTACTACCTCGTCCAGACCCGCGCCGGCCAGCAAGGCTGGGCCTATCGCACCGTGGGGCAAAGCGATGGCCTGTGGCTGCAAGGCTGGTTTGCATGAGCTATGCCGAGCTGCACTGCCTGTCCAACTTCAGCTTCCAGCGCGGTGCATCCAGTGCGCTGGAGTTGTTCGAACGGGCCAAGCGCCAGGGCTACAGCGCTTTGGCGATCACCGACGAATGCACGTTGTCGGGCATCGTGCGCGCTTGGCAGGCGGCGAAGGCGGTGGCGCTGCCGCTGATTATCGGCAGCGAGATGCGCATCGAGAACGGCCCGAAACTGGTGCTGCTGGTGCAAGACCTCAGCGGCTACCAGCACCTGTGCCGCTTGATCACCCTGGCCAGGCGGCGTGCCGAAAAAGGCAGCTATCGCCTGCTGCTGGAAGACTTCGAGCAACCGTTGCCCGGCCTGCTGGCGCTGTGGGTCGCCGAAGACAGCAACACTCAAACCGAGATCCAATGGCTGCGCCGCACCTTTGCCGGGCGCTTGTGGCTGGCGGTGCATTTGCATTGCGGCCAGGACGATGCGCGCCACCTAGAGCAGCGCCTGGCACTGGCGGCCAGCCTGAAAATCCCGGCGGTGGCCTGTGGCGATGTGCATATGCATGCGCGCGGTCGCCGCGCCCTGCAAGACACCATGACTGCCATCCGTCATCACGTGCCAGTGGCCGAAGCCGGCACGCGGCTGCACCCTAATGGCGAGCGGCACCTGCGTTGCCTGGAGGCGTTAAGCACGCTGTACCCCGCGTCGCTGCTCGATGAAACCCAGGCCATCGCCCGCCGTTGCACCTTCGACCTCAGCCAATTGCGCTATCACTACCCACGCGAATTGGTCCCCACCGGCCACAACGCCCAATCCTGGCTGCGCGCCGTGACTGAAGCAGGCATCGCCCAGCGTTGGCCGCAGGGTGTCGACGCCAAGACCTTGCAGCAGATCAACAACGAACTGGAGCTGATCAGCGAGCTGGGCTATGAAAGCTACTTCCTTACGGTGCATGACATTGTGCAGTTCGCCCGCAGCCGTTCGATCCTGTGCCAGGGCCGGGGCTCGGCGGCCAACTCGGCGGTGTGTTTTGCCTTGGGCATCACCGAGATCGACCCAAGCCTGACGAGCATGTTGTTCGAGCGCTTTCTCTCCAGGGAGCGAAATGAACCGCCGGACATCGACGTGGACTTCGAACACGAACGCCGTGAAGAAGTGCTGCAGTACGTGTTTCAGCGCTACGGCCGCACACGTGCAGCGCTGACGGCGGTGGTCAGCAGTTACCACGCGACCGGCGCGGTACGCGATGTGGCCAAGGCCTTGGGCTTGCCGCCGGACCAGATCAATGCGCTGGCCGAGTGTTGCGGGCGTTGGAGCGACGACACGCCGCCCCTGGCGCGCCTGCGTGAAGCCGGCTTTGACCCCGAAAGCCCAATCTTGCGTCGTGTGCTCACGCTCACTCAGCAACTGATCGGCTTCCCCCGGCACCTGTCCCAGCACCCCGGCGGCTTTGTGATTTCCGAATACCCGCTGGACACCCTGGTGCCGGTGGAAAATGCGGCCATGGCCGAGCGCACGATCATCCAGTGGGACAAGGACGACCTCGACGCCGTCGGCCTGCTCAAGGTGGATATTCTCGCTCTGGGGATGCTGAGCGCGATCCGCCGCTGTTTCGACCTGCTGCGCCGCCATCGCAACCGGGATTTGAGCCTGGCGTCGGTGCCCAAGGAGGACCCGGCTACTTACGCGATGATCAGCAAGGCCGATACCATCGGCGTGTTCCAGATCGAGTCGCGGGCGCAAATGTCGATGTTGCCCAGGCTCAAGCCTCAGACGTTTTATGACTTGGTGATCGAGGTCGCCATCGTGCGGCCGGGGCCGATCCAGGGCGGCATGGTGCATCCCTATTTGCGTCGGCGTAACAAGGAGGAGGAGACGACCTATCCCTCGCCGGAACTGAAAGCCGTGCTCGAGCGCACCCTGGGCATTCCGCTGTTCCAGGAACAAGTCATGCAAATCGCCATGGTCGCCGCCGACTATGGCCCCGGCGAGGCCGACCAATTGCGCCGCTCCATGGCTGCCTGGAAACGCCATGGAGGCCTGGAACCGCACCAGCAACGCCTGCGCACTGGCATGTTGAAAAACGGCTACAGCGAAGAGTTTGCCGCGCAGCTCTTCGAGCAGATCAAGGGCTTTGGCAGCTATGGCTTCCCTGAATCCCACGCCGCCAGTTTCGCCTTGCTGACCTACGCCAGTTGCTGGCTCAAATGCCATGAACCCGCGGCGTTTGCTTGTGCGCTGATCAACAGCTGGCCCATGGGCTTCTACAGTCCCGACCAGATCCTGCAGGATGCGCGGCGCCATCGTCTGCAGATTCGCCCGGTGGATGTGCAGGCCAGCGACTGGGATTGCAGCCTGGAACCCATCGACGGTGCGCAGCCGGCGATCCGCATGGGGTTGCGCATGATCTCGGGGTTTCGCGAAGAAGATGGGCGGCGCATCGAAGCGGCGCGCCAACGTCGGGCGTTCAGCGACATCGCTGACTTGGACGAACGCGCCGGACTGGATGCGCGTGCGCAGGCGTTGCTGGCGGATTCCGGTGCCTTACGCGCCCTGGCCGGTAACCGGCACAAGGCGCGTTGGGAAGTGGCGGGGGTGCACAAGCAACTCGGGCTGTTTGCCGGCCTGCCCAGCCCCGACGAAGCCGTGGTCGAGTTGCCGGCACCGACAGTGGGCGAGGACCTGTACGCTGACTACGCGACGGTCGGCACCACCCTTGGCCCGCATCCGTTGGCGTTGTTGCGCGCGCAATTGCGTAAGCGGCGTTGCCGCAGTTCCCAAGAGCTGATGCTGGTCGAGCATGGGCGCAACGTCAGCGTCGCCGGGTTGGTGACCGGTCGGCAGCGCCCAGGCACCGCCAGCGGTGTGACCTTTGTCACCCTGGAAGATGAATTCGGTAACCTCAATGTGGTGGTCTGGCGCGACCTGGCTGAGCGTCAGCGCCAGGCGCTGGTGGGCTCGCGCCTGCTGAAAGTGGACGGGCGCTGGGAAGCAGTGGGTGAAGTGCGGCACCTGATCGCCGGCCGGCTTACCGACCTGACACCACTGTTGGAAGGGATAAATGTGCTCAGCCGGGACTTTCACTGAGGCGGGGGCTTGTGGAGGCGTAACCCCCTAAATTATAAGAGATGAACCATCCGCGTCCGACGCGCTCCAAATTTTTGCGACCGTCTTCTCTTAGCGCAGAGCCAACCGATGCAATTTTTATCCAACTCTCACGGCTGTGAAGGCTGGGCCGGTGAAATGGCCCGGCGGATCCGTGCATTCGATTGGTCGGACACCGAGCTGGGGGCCATTGAACAGTGGTCCACCAGCCTGGTCTGCAACGTGCAGATGATGCTTGCATCACCCGTGCCGATGGTGATGTTGTGGGGCCGCGCGGGGTACATGATCTACAACGACAGTTATTCGGTGTTTGCGGGTGGCCGCCACCCGTACCTGCTGGGCACGCCGGTAGAACTGGGCTGGCCGGAAGTGGCCGACTTCAACCGTCATGTGCTGGACACCTGCCTGGCGGGCGGGACCTTGTCGTTCAATAACAAAGACCTGGTGTTGTTGCGTAACGGCAAACCGGAAACCGTGTGGCTGGATCTCTATTACAGCCCTGTCGCCGGCGACAGTCAGCAACCCGCAGGAGTGTTGGCGATTGTGGTGGAGACCACCGAGCTGGTGAAATCCGAGCAGGTGCGCCAGGAGCTCACCCATAACCTTGAGCAGCGTGTGGCCGCCGAAGTGCAGGCGCGCTCTGCCGCCGAGGATAAGTTGCGCCAGTCGCAGAAACTCGAAGCCATCGGCGGCCTGACCGGCGGCGTGGCGCACGACTTCAACAACTTGCTGCAAGTGATCGCCGGCAACCTGCACCTGCTCGCCCGCTACGAGCCGGACAACGTGCAGGTGCAGCGACGTGTCGCGGCGGCCATTGCGGCGGTGGATCGTGGTGCCAAGCTGTCATCGCAATTGCTGGCATTCGCCCGACGCCAACCGTTGTCACCGGCGGTGTATAACCCGCAACGCATCTACGCGGGCCTGGGCGAGCTGCTGCAACGGGCGCTTGGGGAAACCATCCACATCGATGTGCAGTTGCCCAAGGATTCGTGGTGCATCAACGTCGACCGCAACCAGTTGGAAAACGCACTGCTCAACCTCGCGATCAATGCCCGCGACGCCATGCAAGGTGAGGGTGTGATCCATATCACCGGCGCGAACATCATCCTCAACCCCGGCGATTGCGCGGGTAAAAGCATCAAGCCCGGTGAGTACGTGCGCCTGGCTGTTACCGATATCGGCGTGGGCATGCCGCCGGCGATCCTGGCGCGGGTGTTTGAGCCGTTCTTTACCACCAAGCGTAACGGGCATGGGACCGGCCTTGGCCTCAGCATGGTGTTTGGCTTTGTGCGCCAGAGCGGCGGGCATGTCGACGTGTGGAGTGAGGAAGGGCGCGGAACCGTGGTGCAGATGTATTTCCCGCGCAGCCTCGGCGAGGAGTGCGAGGACGCCTGTGACGAGCCTCTGCCGCATGCCCATGGCCATGAAACAATCCTGGTGGTCGAGGACAACGAAGACGTGCGCGAGACGGTCGTGGAACTGCTGGAGCAGGCGGGTTATACCGTGCTCTCGGCCGAAGACGGTGACCGCGCGATGAAGATGCTACAGGCCGGTGTACCGCCGGAGCTGATTTTCACCGACGTGGTGATGCCCGGTCGCGTCAAGAGTACCGACCTGGCCGACTGGGCTCGCGCGCAAACACCTCCCGTGGCGGTGCTGTTCACTTCCGGCCACACCCGCGACATTCTCTCCAGCAATCATTTGCTGAGTCCCGAGATTCATCTGCTGAGCAAACCCTACAGCCCCGAGGCCCTGACGCAACGGGTCCGCAGCGTGCTTGCCGCCCAACAAGGTTGTCCATGACTTCACAGCGCAACATCCCCTCGATCACCGCCCAACATACTGGTTTCGTCCGCGTACGCGGCGCCCGCGAACACAACCTGCGAAACGTTGATGTGGATATTCCACGGGATGCCTTGGTGGTGTTTACCGGCGTCTCGGGTTCGGGCAAATCGTCCCTGGCGTTTTCCACGGTGTATGCCGAGGCGCAGCGGCGTTATTTTGAGTCGGTGGCGCCGTATGCGCGGCGGCTGATCGACCAGGTCGGCGTGCCGGATGTGGACAGCATCGAAGGCCTGCCGCCCGCCGTGGCCCTGCAACAGCAGCGTGGTACGCCGAGTGCGCGCTCGTCAGTGGGCAGCGTCACCACGTTGTCGAGCCTGATCCGCATGCTGTACTCCCGCGCCGGCAGTTACCCGCCGGGCCAGGCGATGCTGTACGCCGAGGACTTCTCGCCGAACCTGCCGCAAGGTGCGTGCCCGCAATGTCATGGCCTTGGCCGCGCGTACGAAGTGACCGAGGCATTGATGGTGCCCGATCCCTCTTTGACTATTCGCCAGCGCGCAGTGGCGTCCTGGCCGTTAGCGTGGCAAGGGCAGAACCTGCGCGACATTCTGGTGACCCTGGGCTATGACGTGGATATCCCGTGGCGCGACCTGCCGAAAAAGCAACGCGACTGGATCCTGTTCACCGAAGAAACCCCCACTGTCCCGGTATACGCTGGCTTCACCCCCGAACAGGCCCGCGATGCGCTCAAACGCAAGCTTGAGCCCAGCTACCAAGGCACCTTCAGCGGTGCGCGGCGCTACATCCTGCACACCTTCACCCACACCCAAAGCGCGTTGATGAAAAAGCGCGTCTCGCAGTTCATGCAGGGCAGCGCTTGCCCGTTATGCGAGGGCAAACGCCTGACCAGGGCCGCGCTGTCGGTGAAGTTCGCCGGGGTGGATATCGGTGAGTTGTCGCAGTTGTCATTGGCGCAACTGGCCGAGTTGCTGCGGCCGGTGGCGGCGGGGCATGACAAGATGAAGCTGTCGGTGGAAAAACGCCTGGCCGCACAACGTATCGCCCAGGACTTGCTCGAGCGGGTCAGTACCTTGACCGAATTGGGCTTGGGCTATTTGTCCCTGGAGCGTAGCACACCGACCTTATCGTCCGGAGAGTTGCAGCGATTGCGCCTGGCTACACAGTTGGGCTCGCAATTATTCGGCGTGATCTATGTGCTGGACGAACCGTCGGCGGGGCTGCACCCGGCAGATGGCGAGGCGCTGTTCACCGCGCTGGATCGTTTGAAAGCGGCGGGCAACTCGTTGTTTGTGGTGGAGCACGACCTGGAAACCATGCGCCGCGCCGACTGGCTGATCGACGTGGGCCCGGCGGCCGGTGAGCATGGCGGGCAAGTGTTGTACAGCGGGCCGCCGGCGGGGCTGGCGCAGGTGGAGGCGTCGCAGACGCGTGAATACCTGTTCGCCGAAAAACGCGTGTCGAATCAGGAACGCCGCGAGCCCTCCGGCTGGCTGAAACTGGACGGCGTGACGCGTAATAATCTCAAGGCCCTTAACGTCGACTTTCCGCTGGGCTGCTTCACCGCAGTCACCGGGATTTCCGGTTCGGGCAAGTCCAGCCTGGTCAGCCAGGCGCTGCTGGAGCTGGTAGGCTGCGGCCTCGGCCGTGTGGTGGAAAGCGACGAAGAGCCGAGCCTGGAAGACGACACGCCGCAAACCAGCGGTGGACGTATCAGCGCCGGGCTCGAGCTGATCCGCCGCCTGGTACAGGTGGACCAGAAACCCATCGGCCGTACCCCGCGCTCCAACCTGGCGACCTACACCGGGCTGTTCGACAACGTGCGCAAACTGTTCGCCGCCACGCCGGCAGCCAGGAAACGTCATTACGACGCCGGCCAATTCTCCTTCAACGTCGCCAAGGGCCGTTGCCCGAACTGCGAGGGTGAAGGGTTTGTCAGCGTCGAGCTGCTATTCATGCCCAGCGTGTACGCGCCATGCCCGACCTGCCACGGCGCGCGGTATAACCCCGAGACGTTGGCGATCAAATGGCAGGGCTTGAGCATCGCCCAGGTGCTGGGGCTGACGGTGGAGCAGGCGGTCGACGTGTTTGCCGAACAACCCAGTGTGTTGCGTTCATTGCAAGTGCTGCGGGATATCGGCCTGGGTTACCTGCGCCTGGGGCAACCGGCGACCGAGCTGTCGGGCGGCGAAGCGCAACGCATCAAACTGGCGACCGAGTTGCAACGCAATGCGCGGGGCGCCACGTTATACGTGCTGGATGAGCCCACGACGGGGCTGCATCCGCGGGATGTGGACCGCTTGCTAAGCCAGCTCAATCAGCTGGTCGATTCGGGGCATACGGTGGTTGTGGTGGAACATGAGATGCGCGTGGTGGCGCAGAGTGATTGGGTGATTGATATCGGGCCGGGGGCAGGCGATTTGGGCGGGACAGTGGTTGCCAGCGGTAGGCCGCATAAAGTCGCCCAAAGCAAAACCAGCCGCACCGCGCCGTTCCTGGCCCGGGAGCTGAGCTAACAGACACTGAAGATCAACTGTGGGAGCAGGCAGGCCAGCCCCCACAGTTTTGATTAGTGTCGGGTCAGTTGGATTTGTGCCTTGGCTTGCTTCACTACATTCTCCAGCGTAAACCCAAACTGCTCCTGCAACTTGGCCAACGGTGCCGACGCGCCAAAGCTGTTCATGACCACTTTGGCCCCGTTCTGCCCCACATACCGATCCCAGCCCAACGGCCCCGCCTGTTCGACCACCACCCGAGCGTTCACTGCCGGCGGTAATACGCTGTCGCGATAGGCTTGGTCCTGGTCTTCAAACAACTCCCAGCTGGGCATGGAGACTACCTGCGCAGCAATCCCTTCGCTTTTCAGTTGCTCATACGCCGCCACAGCCAGGCTGACTTCACTGCCCGTCGCCAACAACAGGACTTTGGGCTCATCGCCACCCGCCAACACATAAGCCCCCTTGGCCGCGCCGGACGCCGCTGCATACTTCGTACGGTCCAACGTCGGCAATGGCTGGCGCGACAACACCATGCAACTCGGTCGATGGGTTTGCGCCAGGGCCACCTTCCACAGTTCCAGGGTTTCATTCGCATCACCGGGTCGCAGGATCAACAGCCCCGGCGTCGCGCGTAACTGCGTGAGATGCTCGATCGGTTGGTGCGTCGGCCCATCTTCACCCACGCCAATCGAGTCATGGGTAAACACAAACACCACCGGCAACTCCATGATCGCCGCCAGACGAATCGGCGGCTTCATGTAATCGCTGAACACCAGGAATGTCGAGGTGTACGGCCGCAGATAGGACAGCGCCATGCCATTGGCAATCGCGCCCATGGCGTGCTCACGAATGCCGAAGTGCAGGTTGCGTCCGCTGTAGTCGTCGGCACTGAAACGCCCGGCGCCCTCGAAGGTCAGATGGGTCTTGGTCGACGGCGACAGGTCCGCCGAGCCGCCCAGCAACCAGGGGATTTGCTCGGCAAACGCATTCAGTACTTCGCCACCGGCGGCACGGCTGGCCACGCCTTTGGGGTCGCTGTCGAAGTGAGGCACATCGTCCTGCCAGTGCTCAGGCATTTCCCCGGCGCGCATACGGCGCAGCTCGTCGGCCAGTTTCGGCTCGTATTGCTCAAGCTGCGACAGGTGCTGGTTCCAGGCTTCATACAACGGCTGGTTGCGCTCCACCAGCGCATCACGCATCACCGTGCGGGCTGCGTCGGGCACCAGGAAACTCGAATCCTGCGGCCAGCCGTAAGCCGCTTTGGTCAGCCGTATTTCTTCATCGCCCAAGGGCTCGCCATGGGCAGCGGCGGTGTTGTGTTTATGCGGCGAGCCATAGCCGATCACGCTGTCGACTACGATCAGGGTGGGCGCACCGGTGTTGCTCTTGAAGGTCTCCAGCGCCGCGCTCAACGCCTGCAAGTCGTTGGCGTCGGTCACGTGCAAGGTTTGCCAGCCATACGCCTGGAAGCGCTTGATCACGTCCTCGCTGAAGGCCAGCTCGGTATGACCCTCGATGCTGATGGTGTTGTTGTCGTAGATCCAGCACAGGTTCTCCAGCTTCAAGTGCCCGGCCATCGACGCGGCTTCGCTGCTGATGCCTTCCATCATGTCGCCGTCACCGCACAGGGTGTAGACGTTGTAGTCGAACAACACCTTAGCGTCGCGATTGAAGCGTTTTCCCAGCCAGCGCTCGGCCATGGCCATGCCGACACTGTTGGCGCAACCCTGACCAAGTGGGCCGGTGGTGGTCTCGACCCCGGTGGTCATACGGTACTCAGGGTGGCCTGGGGTTTTCGAACCGGCCTGTCGGAACTGCTTGATATCGTCCAGGCTGATCGCCGGCTGGCCGGAACGTTTGCCATGTTCATCAATCTCGACCACGCCGGCCAAGTGCAGCAGCGAATACAGCAGCATTGACGCATGCCCCACTGACAGCACAAAGCGGTCACGGTTGGGCCAGTCGGGATGTTCCGGGTGGTATCGCAGGAAGCGGCTCCACAGCGTATAGCCTACCGGTGCCAGGCCCATGGGCGTGCCCGGATGGCCAGAGTTGGCCTTTTGCACGGCGTCCATGGCCAGGGTGCGGATCGTGTTGATGCATTGCGTGTCGACAGCGGTGGCAGCATGAGTCATGAAACCGGTCTCCCTCGAGTGACTATCTACAGTGGAGGGCGGGGCGCCAGGAAGGTTTGATCGCATCGCCGGTGCCGCGACGAACGGGGGTGTGTTGACCCCGAACATGACAAGACCCCTCGCAATGGTCTAGCTTCTAGGGCGTAAGCCATTGATCAACTTGCGGAGGTACGCCATGCCAGTGAAACACGACCTGTATCAGGACTTGGGGTTGAGCAAGGAAGTCGTTCACGAACGCAGGGCGAGCGACAAACGCCTGGATTCGCTGCTCACTCAATACGACGACGCCGACAAGGAGGTATTGAAGGCGGAATCGGCAAGCGCCAGCGATGAGGATGTGGAGAAACTGAAGAAGAAGCGGTTGTTGATCAAAGACGAGATTGCGGCAAAGTTGGCTTAAGCGACAGTCCGCGTTCCCACAGGGCGCGGACATATTTATTCAGGATTCTCTGAGGGACTGGGTTCCCTTCACCGCCTATGATGCCCACCGCCTACCCGGCTCTGGGGACTGTGGCGGCGTAAGGATTGCGCCGGTGAGCCGGGTGGGTACTTCATTCAGGCCAGCAGCGCCAGGGTGCATTCGTCTATAGAGCGCTGCTGAGTCTCGGCGTATAGCTTCAATTCATCGATCGTCCGGCGCCCCAGCGCCTTTTCAAACTCGGCTTGGTTCGAATTGGCCGCGTAGTGGCTTTGCGCTGCATCCCCCAGGTTCGACTGGAAAATCCCCGCCGCGCTCACCGGCAGAAAATCTTCATAGACCAACGGCTCCACATCGATGTGGCCTGCCACCATCAGTGCTTCCAGGGTGCGCGGTTGATCCGCTGTGCCGCGCGCCGCCAAGCCTTGCTCGGTGACGAAGTAGCGGAAGTACGCCAGGCCCTGTTCACGCATTTGCCCGTAGTTATCCGGGAAGGCCTGGAAGTGCTGCTCCATCAATTGCCTATACCGTGCGGCGTTGTCCTCATTCGGGAAGGCGCCCAGTGCGTCGCGCGCGGCGTTCAGCAGTCGGTCGTACAGCGCACGGCCTTTGGGTGTGAGCGCCACACCGCGCTGCTCGATTTCGCCGAAGCGTGCGCTGTGGCTGCCTTTGGCGTCGGTGAAGGCGATGGGTTCGTCGAGGGCCTTGAAGCTGGTCTGGCGCAGCAGGATCGGGCAATTACGGCGCGGTGGGCCTTCAATCACCGCCTTGGGGGTGATGCCTTTGCCGGGCATGGCGGCCTGCACCTGGTCGATGTCCAGCGTGCGCGGGGTCAGGTGGTTGATATGCGGGCCTTTGAAGGCAACCACGTCGGCGATCAGGCGATGCTGGCCGCTCAATTGCTGATACTGCGTGGCGGTGACGGTAGCGGTGTGGTGCCAGCGGAAGGTTTCCAACGCCTGGCGGATGAATTCATCCGCATCCACGGGGTTGAGGCCGCCGTCCTTTTCCGACTGTTCGATCAGCGCCAGGGCGCCAGGGCTGAAGATCGAGCGTTTGGCCAGGGCGGTTTCGGCGAAGGTGCGCAGGTCGGAATTCTCGATCAATTCCAGGCGTAGCAATGAGGTAAATACGCGAAACGGGCTGGTCTGCAGCGCCTGTTCATGCACCGCGCGAAAGGCGGTGGAGTGCACGGGCACGCCAGCCGGGGTCAGGTCGTAATAGCCCACTGGCTGCATGCCCATCACCGCAAACAAGCGGCTGATGGTCGCCAGCTCTGCAGGCGTGCCCAGGCGGATCGCTCCGTGGCGTTCCATGTCCAGTCGCTGGATTTCGCCGGTGCGTTGCAGTTGCTGCGCCAAGCTCGGTTCGGCGTCGAGCACACGGGTGTTGGTCTCGGCCACCAACTCCATCAACGCGCCATACAGAGGAACTTCATCTCGATACATGTCGGACATGGCCTTGGAAAAACCCTTGCGGATCTCGTCGGGGCTGACATGTGCGGTGGTGGGCATAGAAAAATTCCTGATGGCTATGGCGATGAGGGTGGCCGTTGCCTGGAGTTTGTTGAGCGCAAGGCTTGCCTGCAAACGAAGAATCCTCAGGACTTCATTCTGCAAATGAATGAACAACAGGCTTACGCTGATGATTTCGGGATCGGCGCTCTGGGCACAGGTAACGGTCACAGCGGTTTCCTTGAGGACAGTCATGCGGCGATTAGTTCGCGGACCATGTACTACAGCGCGGATAACCGTCCGGGGACCAACAACGACCTGCGCTACTTCGACAGCAGCAGCGACGGCAAGAACGGCTACCCGTTCAATAACAACGGTGGCTACGCCAAGCACGCAGGCGAAGTCGACAACAAAACCTACAGTGCGGCCTTCACCTACCAATTGGGCGGCAGCAGCTTGATGCTCGACGACGTTGGTGTGGGTGACGACGGCGGCTTTGTGTGGGTCAACCAGGGCAGCCTGGCCGACCCGCATGCGCAAGGCGCCGGTGGCAGCGACTTGTACCTGTTCACCGACGCTGTGGTCGGCCAGTTCTCCCGCGCGGGCGAGCAGATCAACTTTGGCCAGTATTCGTATGACTTCAAGGCTTACGTACCTGGCCTGAAAGCGTCCGTGGCTAACCTGGACGGTACGGATATCAAGTCGAAAGCCGCCGGCGGCCCTGACCAGAAAGAAAACGAAGCCGACTTCCGCCTGGATTACGTCGTGCAGCCAGGTCCGCTGAAAGGCTTCGGTACCACTTTCCGTACCGGCATCTACCACGGTAAAAACACCGGCACTGCCGATCAGGATCAAACCCGTCTGATCTTCAACTACACGTACGCCATCTTCTAAGTCTTCATGTGCACCCGGGCGTCATTGGGCTCTACACTGCCTCTGACCTGGTAGGCGATGGAGGACCCAATGGCGGCCGCACCCGACACCCGAATAGTTGGAACCATCGAAGGCCAACGCCTGGCGACGCCGGATGCCGAGCGTTGGCGCGAATGGGGCCCTTACTTGAGCGAACGCCAATGGGGCACGGTGCGCGAAGACTACAGCGCCGACGGCGACGCCTGGTCTTACTTTCCCCATGAACATGCCCGCAGCCGTGCCTACCGCTGGGGCGAAGATGGCCTGGCGGGTTTCAGCGACAAGGCGCAACGCTGGTGCCTGGGCCTGGCCCTGTGGAACGAGCGCGATGCGATCATCAAGGAGCGCCTGTTCGGCCTTAATAACGCCGAGGGCAACCACGGCGAAGACGTCAAGGAGCTGTACTTTTTCGTCGACGGCGTGCCGAGCCATGCTTACATGCGCATGCTCTACAAATATCCCCACGCAGCCTTTCCCTACGCCGACCTGATCAGTGAGAACGCCCGCCGTGGCCTGGAGGATGCCGAGTACGAAATCCTCGACACCGGGGTGTTCGCAGACAACCGTTACTGTGACGTCAGCGTCGAATATGCCAAGCATCAGCCCGACGACATCTTCATGCGGGTCACCGTGAAGAACCGCTCGGACCAGCCGACCCGCTTGCAGGTGCTGCCCCAACTGTGGGCGCGCAATGACTGGAGCTGGACCATTGATGCGCCCAGGCCGCTGTTGACGTTGGATGCAGAGTCGGTGCTGGCGCGCCATCATGAACTGCCTGATCGTCATCTCAGCGCCTGGGGCCAGGATGGGGTGGAGTGGCTGTTCTGCGAGAACGAAAGCAACTATCCCAGGCTGCATGGGCAACCGGCGCCAGGCCCCTTCAAGGACGGGATCAATGATTACGTGGTCGAGGGTGTTCAAGCGGCGATTCGTCGTGACAGCGGCACCAAAGTCGCGGCGCGCTTCATTCTCGAGCTGGACGGCCTTGACAGTAAAACCCTCTACCTGCGTTTTGCTCCCGTCGACGCGCCGCAGGTCAACGCGCGCAAGCTGTTCGAACAGCGCCGCCAGGAGGCCGACGAGTTCTACGCCGCTTTGCAACACGGCATGGCCAGCGACGATGCGCGCAATGTGCAGCGCCAGGCGTTGGCCGGACTGCTGTGGTCCAAGCAGCTGTACTATTTCGACGTAAACCAATGGCTCGACGGCGACCCGGCGCAACCCGCGCCACCGCCCGAGCGCCTGCTTATCCGCAACACTCATTGGCGACACCTGTCGAATTTCGACATTCTCTCCATGCCCGACACCTGGGAGTACCCGTGGTATGCCTCGTGGGACCAGGGCTTCCAGGCGGTGGCCATGGCGCTGATCGATCCGGGATACGCCAAGCAACAGCTGTTGCTGCTGGTGAAAGACCGTTTCATGCATCCCAACGGCCAGTTGCCGGCCTATGAGTGGCGTTTTGACGACGCCAACCCGCCGGTACATGCCTGGGCCAGTTGGCGGGTGTATCAGCAGGACAAGACGCTGAACGGTGTAGGCGATATGGATTTCCTTGAGCGGATATTCCACAAGTTGCTGCTGAATTTTTCCTGGTGGGTGAACCGCAAGGATGCCGAGGGCCGCAACCTGTTCCAGGGCGGTTTCCTGGGCTTGGACAATATCGCCTTGTTCGACCGCTCGGCCGCGTTGCCTCCGGGTTACCAACTGGATCAGGCCGACGGTACGGCATGGGTCGCGGCCTATGCCCTGGACTTGATGCGCATCGGCCTGGAGCTGGCCAAGCGTAACGTCGTCTACGTCGACATCGCGGTGAAGTTTTTCGAGCACTTCCTGTACATCGCCGGCGCTATCAACCGCGTCGACGACAGTGCCGAAGGCCTGTGGGATGAGCAGGACCTGTTCTTCTACGATGTGCTGCACCGCCCCGACGGCCAGAACGAGCCGGTGCGCCTGCGCTCCATCGTCGGCCTGATGCCGCTGTTTGCCGTACTGGTGCTGGAACAGCACGAGCATCAACGTTTGGAGGGGTTGCGCGAGCGGCTCTTGGGTTTCATGCATCACCGGCCGGACTTGGCAAAGCTGGTCTCGCGCTGGAATGAGCCGGGGCAGGGCAATCGCCTGCTGCTGGCGCTGTTGCGCGGTGAGCGCACCAAAGACCTGCTGCGGCGCATGCTCGATGACAGCGAGTTTCTGGCGCCCTTTGGCGTGCGCTCCTTGTCCAAGGCCTTCGCCGAGCAACCCATGGCGTTGAAGATGAATGGCACCACGCTGAGTGCCTGCTATCAGCCAGGCGAATCCGACTCGCGTTTGTACGGTGGTAACTCCAACTGGCGGGGGCCGTTGTGGATGCCGGTGAACTATATGTTGATTGAGTCGCTGCGCGAGTTCCACCGTTACTACGCGGATAACTTCTCGGTGGAGTACCCGACGGGCAGTGGTTATCTGTCGTCGCTGGAGGAAGTAGCTGAGAGCCTCAGTCAGCGGCTGACCCGGTTGTTTCTAAGGGATGAAAATGGCCTGCGGCCGTCGATGGCGGGGTATGCGCAGTTGGAGGCGGATCCGGAGAGTCGTGATTTGGTGCTGTTCCATGAGTATTTCCATGGCGAGACCGGGCGTGGGCTGGGCGCGTCGCACCAGACCGGGTGGAGTGCGTTGGTGGCGTTGTTGCTGCAGCCGAAAATCTGAGTCACACCGCACAATAAAAAGCGGGCTTGCTCGCGAATGCGTGGGTCAGTCAACGAATATGTGACTAACCCACCGCATTCGCGAGCAAGCCCGCTCCCACAGGGATCCAGGGTTACCCGTGAATCAGGAAGGGAACAGCTCGCTCAGCTTCATCGCCAGCATCATGTCGCCTTCGGTGCGCAGCTTGCCGCCCATGAAGGCCTGCATGCCGTCGGTGGAGCCGTCGACGATGCCTTCCAGGGTTTCGCTGTCCATGACCAGGGTCACTTGGGCGTCCGGGTTTTCGCCTTCCTGCAGCTCGCAGGTCTTGTCTTTGACGACCAGGGAAAAGTTCTTCGTGTCGTCGATACGGAAACCGAACACCAGGTCCAGGCCTTCGGCAGCGCTTGGGTTGAACTTGGCTTTCATTGCTTCTACAGCTTTGGCTACGTCAGTCATGGTTTCGATCCTTTAGGGTAGAGTCCAGTGACCTTGGGGTCACGGTTGGCCGCAGTTCATCGGAAGGTGATGAGCTGCGGCGCCCTCAACAGTTGCAAGTGGGTATGGCTGTTGAAGGAAGCCAGTGTCACCTCGCGACCGCGGAATTTCAGCTGGTTGAGCGAGGTGTTAACAATTTGCCAGTTCAGTTCGAACGCCTGGGCGGCGGGCATTCGGGTAATCAGGTGGAGCAGGGCGGTGATGGTGCCGCCGGAGGTGAACACCGCGATCTTCTGCGTGTTGTCCGCCGCTTCAAGAATACGTTGCAGGCCGCCTTGGACACGCTCGACGAAACCCAACCAGCTTTCCAGTCCTGGCGTGTCATAGGTGCCGGCCAGCCAGCGTTCAATGATCAAGGCGAAGATGCGCTGGAATTCGCTGCGGTTCTGCGCGGCATTACGCAGGATCTCCAGGGCTTCGGGTTCGTGGCTGAGCAGGTCAGGGAGTAGGGCGCGAATGATCGCCTCGGCATCGAATTCGTTGAAAGCGCTGTCGACTTCCAATGCCGGTACCGGCAGGCCCAGTGCGCTGTATTGTTCGAAGGCGGCGGTGGCGGTGTGTTGCTGGCGGCGCAGGTCGCCGGCCACGCAGCGATCAAACACCAGGCCCATGTCCGCCAGGTGGCGACCGAGCACTTGCGCTTGCTCCACGCCGACGGGCGACAAGACGTCATAGTCGTCTGCACCGAAGGAGGCCTGGCCATGTCGAATCAGATAGATGCTGCCCACGTCCGTTTTCCCGGTACGTTGAAAGTCTGGCGAGGTTATGAGGATGCCTTCAAGCTGTCAATGAAAAAACATACGCTTGTTTTAAAAGTGCGTTGGAGGGCGCCTGGTGGCGGTTTGAGCGCTGGCTCACGGCAAGCACCGTCGGTATGCTGGGGCCATCCGCGCCTGGCGCACTGCACTTGTAAGGAGAACTATGGATTTTGTGGCCGAATACGCGAGCTTTCTGGCGAAGACCGTTACCCTGGTGGTCGCTATTCTGGTGGTACTGATCAGCTTCGCGGCGTTGCGCAGCAAAGGTCGTCGCAAATCCGCCGGCCAGTTGCAGGTCAGCAAGCTCAATGATTTCTATAAGGGCCTGCGTGAGCGCCTGGAGTCGAGCCTGCTCGACAAAGACCAGCTCAAGGCGTTGCGAAAATCCGAAGGCAAGGCTGAAAAGAAGAAAGGCAAACAGAAAGCCGAGGCCAAGCCACGGGTGTTTGTGTTGGATTTCGACGGCGATATCAAGGCTTCGGCCACTGAGAGCCTGCGCCATGAAATCACCGCACTGCTGAGCCTGGCCACGCCAAAGGACGAAGTCGTACTGCGCCTGGAAAGTGGCGGCGGCATGGTCCACAGCTACGGCTTGGCGTCTTCGCAACTTGCGCGTATCCGTCAGGCGGGCGTACCGTTGACCGTGTGCATCGACAAGGTCGCAGCCAGCGGCGGTTACATGATGGCGTGCATTGGCGAGAAGATTATCAGTG
Organism: Pseudomonas sp. EA_15y_Pfl1_P101; assembly: GCF_963970835.1. NCBI lineage: Bacteria > Pseudomonadati > Pseudomonadota > Gammaproteobacteria > Pseudomonadales > Pseudomonadaceae > Pseudomonas > Pseudomonas sp. EA_15y_Pfl1_P101. Next base: position 21,292 of record NZ_CAXAPA010000004.1, read on the forward strand.
CACCGTTTGCCATCCTTGGCTCCATTGGCGTGGTGGCGCAGTTGCCCAACGTCAACCGCCTGTTGAAAAAACACGACATTGACTTCGAAGTGCTGACCGCGGGTGAATACAAGCGCACCCTCACGGTGTTTGGCGAAAACACTGAGAAGGGCCGCGAGAAGTTCCAGGAAGACTTGGACATCACTCACCAATTGTTCAAGAATTTCGTCTCGCGTTATCGCCCGCAGTTGGCAATCGATGATGTTGCGACCGGAGAAGTGTGGCTGGGTGTTGCTGCGCTCGACAAGCAATTGGTCGATGAGCTGCAAACCAGCGACGAATACCTGGCCACCAAGGCCAAGACCGCCGAGGTGTTCCACCTGCACTACGCCGAGCGCAAGAGCTTGCAGGAGCGGGTTGGCCTGGCGGCGAGTGGCTCGGTAGACCGGGTTCTGCTGACCTGGTGGAGCCGGTTGACCCAGCAGCGATTTTGGTAACTCGATTCTGAGCGTTTAGTTGAATCCATTGTGGGAGCGAGCAAGCCCGTTCCCACATTGGTTTGGCGGTGACGGTTAAGGCTCGAGTACGACCTTGAGGGACTTGTCGCCGCGCTCCATCACTGCGAACGCTTCCTTGAAGTCTGCCAGGGCGAACTTGTGGGTGACTACGCCGCGCATGTCGATCTTGCGGTTGCCGATGAAGTCGATGGCGCGTGGGTACATGTAGGGCCCCAGGTGCGAGCCGAGCACGTCCAGTTCCTTGCGGTCGCCGATGATCGACCAATCCACCGTCGCCTCGTCATTGAATACGCTGAACTCAACGAAACGCCCCAGCTTGCGCAGCATCGCCAGGCCCTGGTTGACCGCTTTGTGATGGCCGGTGGCTTCGATGTAGATGTCGCAGCCGTAGCCGTCGGTGATTTCACGGATCTTCGCCAGCACGTCAACGTCCGCCGGGTTCCACACTTCGTCCGCGCCCATGCGTAGGGCGAGCGCGGTGCGTTCGGGTTTCATGTCCAGCACGATAAGTTTTTTCGGATTACGCATGCGCACTGCGCCGATGATGCCCAGCCCCAGCGTACCAGCGCCAGCGACTACCACCACGTCATCGAAGTCGACATTGGCGCGCTCGGCGGCATGCAGCGAGCAGGCGAGAGGTTCGATCAAGATGGCTTCGTCCGGAGCGATGGCGTCCGGGACTTTGTGGATGATGCCTTCCTTGGTGAAAATCATGTACTGGGCCATGGCGCCCTGCACATTGTTCTGGAAGCCATACAGGTCGTGTTTCTGGCACATCCAGTACTGGCCGTGATTGCAGAAGCGGCAGCCCCAGCACGGTACGATCTGCTCGGAAATGACCCGATCACCGACCTTCACACCGCGTTTTTCCGCGCCGGGGCCCAGGGCGACCACACGGCACACAAATTCGTGGCCGGGGATCATCGGCGGTTTCACATAGCGCGGCTGCTCGGCATCGCCCCAGAACGAGGGCGCGCCGCGATAGGTCTTGATATCGCCCATGCAGATGCCGCACAGCTCGACCTTGGTGAGGATTTCCTCAGGGCCGGGCACAGGTACATCGACGGTTTCCAGACGATAATCTTCCGGGCCATAACAGACCACTGCCTGCATGGTTTTCGGGATGATCGGGAATAGTTGTTCTTGCGAACGTTCGGTAACGGTGGACATGGCGGGCCTCGGGGCAAAAGTGAACTCATCGCTCCCGTGCGGACACGGGAGCGATCAACCGGCAATGGTTTATTTGGCGCCGCTGACTTGCTTGTACAGCGCGTCGGCGTTGGCGTTAGTCACGGGCACCCAGGGCAAGATGTAGTTCTTCGCGGTGCCATCGGCCCATTTCACGTCTTTGGCGTAGCGCTCCCAGATCGCCGATTGTGGTGTGTAGTCCTTCCCGGCGAGTGCACGCAGGGCCACGTCCAGCGCGCCTTGGGATTGAGCCTGGGCATCCTGCAGGAAGGTGGTGACTTCGTCTTTTTTCGCCGCCTGGATCGCATCTGGCATGCCGTCGATGGAGGTGACCGGTACGTCCTTGGCGGTCAGGCCGTGGGATTTCAGTGCCTGTACGGCGCCTAGGGCCATGTCATCGTTTTGCGCGATCACGCCGTTAATGCCTTTGGGGTGGGCGTTCAGCCAGTCTTCAGTCAGTGTCATGGCCTGGGCGCGGTCCCAGTTGGCGGTCTTTTTCTCGATGATCTTGATGTCCGGGTGCTTGCCCAGCACTTCCAGTTCACCTTTTTCCCGATCGATCTGCGCCGACTGGCCGATCGGGCCCTGAATAATCACCACATTTCCCTTGCCGTTGAGCTTGTCGACCATGGCTTGTGCCTGCAAGCGGCCGCCTTCCACATCGTCGTTGCCCACATAGGGTACGGAGGCATCGGCTACTTTCGTATTGGAGGCGATGACCACCACGTCGTTGCTCATGGCTTGCTTGACGGTGCCCACGCCGGCCTTGGTGTCGATGGGCACGAACAGGATGGCGTCGTAGCGCTGGGTCACCATGTTTTCGATCTGGTTGTTCTGGGTCAGTGCGTCGTAGTTGCCGTCGAATACGGTCAGTTGCACGGTGCCGTCTTTGACGGCGGGGTGTTCCTTGAGCTCGCGTACCCAGTTCTGCATGAACTGGCCCTTGAGGCCGTAGACCGCGGCACCGACCTTGTAGGTCTTGCCGTCGGCGGCCAGGGCGAGGCTGCTGGCGAGTAGGGTGAGGGCCGCTGCGGCGGCGATGGTCGAACCAGGTTTCATGATGAGCACCTATTTATTGTTGTGGTCAGTCGTTCATGCATTGCCTTGTTGTGATCATATGTTTAGCAAATGAAAATCTGGTCAGTCAAATTTTTTCGCATGAAACCTGAAAATAGGCCTACTATTGCAAATTATTGGATTTTTTATGAGGTTATTGCCTTATTTTTAATGTTTTCGCGTGATATTAATTTCAATTGATGATCATGTGGTCGTATTAATTTGGCAGGTTTTACAGATCTTGTAATAGTTTGGGTTGTGGAGAGGTTCGGATTCGCCTGTACGATTCAGATCCTTTTGTCATTGCAGGATTTGCATGAACACCCTCTCGGAGCCTCCCAGTCGTCTTTCCCCAAGACAACCGCTGCTGCTATTCCCGCTGAAGCACCCCGTATTCCGACTGCTAGTCTTGTCCCGGGCCCCTGACCGTGCCTTGCCGTGTCTGGCATTCTGAAATTCGATTGAAGAGGCTTTATAGATGGAATGGTTAGCGGATCCAACGGCCTGGCTCGGCCTGTTGACCTTGATTGTGCTGGAACTGGTACTGGGCATCGACAACCTGGTGTTTATTGCGATCCTGGCGGACAAGCTGCCGCCCGAGCAGCGTGACCGTGCGCGCTTGATCGGTTTGTCCCTGGCGCTGCTGATGCGGCTGGGCCTGTTGGCGAGTATTTCCTGGTTGGTGACCCTCACCCAGCCACTGTTCGAGGTGTTCGACAAGAGCTTCTCCGGCCGTGACCTGATCATGCTGTTTGGTGGTGTGTTCCTGCTGTTCAAGGCCACCATGGAATTGCACGAGCGCCTGGAGGGCCATGTCACACAGCGAACCGGTAACGTCGCCTACGCGATGTTCTGGCCAATCGTGGCGCAGATCGTGGTGCTTGATGCGGTGTTCTCCCTGGATGCGGTGATTACCGCCGTGGGCATGGTGGACGAGCTGGCGGTGATGATGATCGCGGTGATCGTGTCCATCGGCCTGATGATCGTGGCGAGCAAGCCGTTGACCCGCTTCGTCAATGCGCACCCGACCGTGATCATGCTGTGCCTGGGCTTCTTGATGATGATCGGTTTCGCCCTGACCGCCGAAGGCCTGGGCTTCCATATTCCCAAGGGCTACCTGTACGCCGCCATTGGTTTCTCGATCCTGATCGAAGTGTTCAACCAGATTGCCCGCGCCCGTCGCAAGAAGTCGGCGCAAGGTGTGCTGCCGGTGCGCGAGCGTACCGCTCACGCGGTGATGCGTTTGCTCGGCGGCCGCAGCCTCGCGGTGGAAGAGGTGGGCGAAGACGTGGCCGATTTGCTCGGCGAGTCTGATGCGACGCAAGGTCCGCTGTTTGGCCGACGTGAACGCGTGATGATCAGTGGCGTGCTGCAACTGGCCGAACGGCCGATTCGCACGCTGATGACGCCGCGTGCCCAGGTTGACTGTATCGATCTGGCGGACGATCCCGACACTATCCGCCTAAAATTGATGCATTCGTCCTACTCGCGTTTGCCGTTGATTCGCAACGGTGCCGTCGATGAGCCCCTAGGCTTTGTGCACAAGAAGGAGCTGCTCAAGGAGTACCTGGCCGGCAACGAACCTAACCTGGAGCATTTGGCGCGCCGTGCAATCAACTTGCTGGAGAGTTTTTCGATCCTCAACGCCCTGGAGCAGATGCGTCAGGAGTCGACCCACATCGCTTTTGTGATCAACGAATTCGGTGATTTCATGGGCGTGTTGAGCATGACCGACATTCTTGAATCGATTGCTGGTGAGTTGCCGGATGCCAGTGAGGTCGAGGGGCCGGATATCGTCGAGGAGGGCGATGGTTTCCGCGCCAATGGTGCGTTGAACCTCAATCTGGTTAGTCAGCGCACAGGCTTCAAGGCTGCTGCGACCGAGGACTATCAGACGTTGGCCGGCCTGGTGATGAGCCTGCTGGACCGTTTGCCGGTGGTGGGCGATAGCCTGGAGCATGAAGGCTGGCGCTTGACGGTGGCGGCGGTGGAGGAGCGGCGGGTAACGCAGGTGGTTTTGCGACCTTGCGCTGGTCATAACGTTTGAACGTATCTGTCACAAACCGCACCTGTTCTTGCTCAGGACCGAAACCTTTGAACACCTCCATCAAGGTTCCGTTGAGGTAGATCAGCAACGTTGGGGTGCCCATTACGCTTGGGTGCCTCGGCGTTTTCACGCAATTAAGCACGATGCTCACTATCCAGGGATGTCTTGAGGCAATCCGTTCGAACAAGGGGCCTGCGCTCACGCAGGCGGGGCAGTGGTCGGAAATAAACAGAATGAACACTGGGCGTGGCGTATTCAGCACCCTTTGAAAGTGTTTGGCATCAGAAATTTTTTGCGTAGCAATCTCCATAATGATCTCCCGGGCAGCGCTGGTTTTTGTCAACGCTAAGCCCGGCAATCACCCTCGTCTACTGTCAATCTTCACAGGTCCTCCTTACGCTCCAAGCGTTCCCGCGCCTTGCGCGCCTGGCTCGCGCATTTCTTGTATTCCAAGTTGTTCCTGGAGGCCTTCGCTTCGCGATAGCCGTGGTGATTCTGGCTCGTGTAGCGAGTGCTGAAGGCTTCGTTGAGCTTGCGCAGTTCTTCCTTGCAGTCACGACGATCTTTGCTGGCGGAGGCGCCGTTGGTCACCAGGAAGGCCAGCAGAAACAGGCTGAGACGTAGCTTCATCAGGGCGGGTCCTTATCGACATGAATATGCCAAGGCTAGCCCAGGGCAAGGATTTTTCAATGGTGGGCGTGCACTGCACGGGTGCGCGGTAACACTGTTATGGCGCACCCCAGTGGGGCTGATCACCGTTGTGGGGGCCTTGGGTAGCAGGGGCATTTCAGGTGATGGCGCAACGCCTCGTCGAAAAAATACTCATCTAACTGATTCATAACGAATTTATTTCAATCATATTTTTCTGTTACTACGTGTGGCACACTTCCTGCTGTCTATTCCGTTGTTACATACTATGTTCCGGTATAGCGGAATACACATCTCTTGGAGTGCTTGTCATGCATCACCGACCTTCCGTGTTTAAAGCGTGTGTTTTTCTCTTCGTCGCATCGGCTTCCCTCGCCAGCCTTGTGCAAGCGGCGGACAGCAAGCTCGATAACGTGCTCAAACGGGGGCACCTGATCGTGGGTACAGGCAGTACCAATGCGCCGTGGCACTTCCAGGGAGCGGATGGCAAGTTGCAGGGGTTTGATATCGACATCGGCCGCATCGTGGCCAAGGGCTTGTTCAACGACCCAAGCAAGGTCGAGTTTGTGGTGCAGTCGTCCGACGCACGCATTCCCAACCTGCTGACCGACAAGGTCGACATGAGTTGTCAGTTCATTACCGTCACCGCCAGCCGCGCGCAGCAAGTGGCTTTTACCCTGCCGTACTACCGCGAAGGCGTGGGCCTGCTGCTGCCAAACAACAGCAAGTACAAAGAGATTGAAGACCTGCAGGCGGGCGGCGATGGCGTGACTGTGGCCGTGCTGCAAAACGTGTACGCCGAAGAGCTGGTGCATCAGGCTTTGCCCAAGGCCAAGGTCGACCAGTACGACAGCGTCGACCTGATGTACCAGGCCGTGAACTCCGGCCGCGCCGACGCCGCCGCCACCGACCAGTCCTCGGTCAAATATCTGATGGTGCAGAACCCAGGCCGCTACCGCAGCCCGGCCTACGCCTGGAGCCCGCAGACCTATGCATGCGCCGTCAAGCGTGGCGATCAGGATTGGCTGAACTTCGTCAACACCGCGTTGCATGAAGCCATGACCGGTGTGGAATTCCCCACCTACAAGGCCTCGTTCAAGCAGTGGTTCGGCGTTGATCTGCCGGAGCCGGCGATCGGTTTCCCGGTTGAGTTCAAGTAATTCATGAAAGTCGGGGCGCCGCGAGCGGCGCCCCCATTCAGGTACTGTCGACCATGAACTATCAGTTGAACTTTGCCGCCGTCTGGCGCGATTTCGATACCTTGCTGTTGGGGCTCGGCCTGGGCTTGGAACTGGCATTGCTGTCGATCGCCATCGGCTGCGTGATTGGCCTGCTGATGGCGTTTGCCATGCTATCCAGGCACGGCGCGCTGCGAATCTTCGCCTCGGTGTATGTGACGGTGGTGCGCAATACGCCGATCCTGGTACTGATCCTGTTGATCTACTTCGCCTTGCCCAGTCTGGGTATCCGCCTGGACAAGATCCCCTCGTTCATCCTCACCTTGTCGCTTTACGCCGGTGCCTATCTGACGGAAGTGTTCCGCGCCGGGCTGTTGAACATTCCCAAGGGCCTGCGTGAAGCCGGCTTGGCCATTGGCTTGGGAGAGTGGCGTATCCGCGCCTACATCATCGTGCCGGTGATGCTGCGCAACGTGCTGCCTGCGCTGTCGAACAACTTCATTTCGCTGTTCAAGGACACCTCGCTCGCCGCCGCCATCGCGGTGCCGGAGCTGACCTATTACGCCCGCAAGATCAACGTCGAAAGCTACCGGGTGATTGAAACCTGGATGGTCACGACCGCGCTCTACGTGGCTGCCTGTTACCTCATCGCCATGCTGCTCCGTTACCTGGAACAGCGCCTGGCGATCCGTCGTTAAGCGAGGTTTCCATGTACCAATCCCCAAGCTGGCTGCATGAGTTGTGGATCGCCCGGGAGACGCTCTGGGCGGGCTTCCAGGCCAGCGTGTATGTCTCGGCGTTGGCCATTATCTTTGGCACCCTGATCGGCATCGTCGCCGGGTTGATCCTCACCTACGGCAAATTCTGGATGCGTGCGCCGTTTCGTCTGTATGTCGACTTGATCCGTGGCACACCGGTATTTGTACTGGTGCTGGCGTGTTTCTACATGCTGCCGGCACTCGGCTGGCAAATCAGCGCGTTTGAGGCCGGTGCGGTCGGGCTGACGTTGTTCTGCGGCTCCCACGTATCGGAAATCGTGCGCGGCGCGCTGCAAGCCATTCCCCGTGGGCAACTGGAAGCGGGCAGGGCGATTGGCCTGACGTTCTACCAGTCCCTGGGCTACGTGCTGTTGCCCCAGGCGCTGCGCCAGATCCTGCCGACTTGGGTCAACTCCTCGACGGAAATCGTCAAAGCCTCGACCTTGCTCTCGGTGATCGGCGTGGCCGAGCTGCTGCTGAGCACCCAGCAAGTGATCGCACGCACTTTCATGACCCTGGAGTTCTACCTGTTCGCCGGGTTTCTGTTCTTTGTCATCAACTACGCCATCGAATTATTCGGTCGCTACATTGAAAAGCGGGTGGCCTTGCCATGAACCAACCTCAAACAACCCAACCGCTGCTGAACATTCGCGGCCTGCGCAAACAGTACGGCGAAGTCGAAGTGCTCAAGGGCGTCGACCTCTCCATGCAGCGCGGCAATGTGGTGACCTTGATCGGCTCCAGCGGCTCGGGCAAGACCACGCTGTTGCGCTGCGTCAACCTGCTCGAAGAGTTCCAGGGCGGCCAGATCACCTTGGATGGCGAGTCCATCGGCTACAGCGAGATTGCCGGCAAGCGCGTACGTCATCCTGAACGGGTGATCGCCCAGCACCGTGCGATGACCGGCATGGCGTTCCAGCAATTCAACCTTTTCCCACATTTGACTGCGTTGCAGAACGTTACCCTTGGCCTGCTCAAGGTCAAGAAAATGGGCAAGGACGAAGCCGTCGCGCTGGCGGAAAAATGGCTGGACCGCGTAGGGCTTTTAGAGCGTCGCAACCACTTCCCCGGCCAGCTTTCCGGTGGGCAGCAACAACGTGTGGCCATTGCCCGCGCGATTGCCATGAACCCGAGCCTGATGCTGTTCGACGAAGTCACCTCGGCCCTCGATCCCGAGTTGGTGGGCGAAGTGCTCAGCGTGATCAAGGGCCTGGCGGAAGAGGGCATGACCATGTTGTTGGTTACCCACGAGATGCGCTTTGCCTATGAAGTCTCGGACAAAATCGTTTTCATGAACCAGGGCCGCATTGAAGAGCAGGGCACCTCGAAGGACATCTTCGAACGCCCGCAATCGCCGCGCCTGGCGGAATTTCTCAAGAACATTCGTTTTTAATCAGGAGCCTATTTTTATGAGCATCACTCGTTACGGTGCCGGTAGCACAGCCGGCGGTGGCCAGCCACGTCCTTTCGCCCGCGCGGTGGAAGCGGACGGCTGGCTGTACGTCTCGGGCCAAGTGCCTGCGGTGGACGGCGAAATCATCACCGGCGGGATTATCGAGCAAACCCGCCAGACCATGCGCAACGTGGTGGCGATCCTCGAAGAAGCCGGCTACGAGCTCAAAGACGTCGTGCGCGTCGGCGTATGGCTGGAAGACCCCCGGGACTTCTGGAGTTTCAACAAGGTATTCGGCGAATACTTCACCCCGGAACACGCCCCGGCACGTGCCTGTGTGCAGGCGAACATGATGGTCGATTGCAAGGTCGAGATTGATTGCGTGGCCTACAAGAAAAAAGGCTAAATGCCCCCACTCTTGAGACCACTCGAGATCAAATGTGGGAGCGGGCTTGCTCGCGAAAGCGGTGTTTCAGTGAATGCATCTATAGCTGATCCACCGCATTCGCGAGCAAGCCCGCTCCCACAGGGGCCTGTGTTGACAGTAACGTTTTGAACGAGACCAGAACCGCCATGACCGAAGACACCATCAAACGCCGCGCCAAGGGCCTGGACCGTGCATTCGATATCCTCGATTTCCTCAAGGAAATCGGCCAACCCCTGCGCCCGAATGATATTGCCAGCGGCATCGGCAGCCCCAAATCCACCGTCTACGAATTGGTCGCGTCCTTGCTCGAACGACGCATCCTCGAAACGGTGGGCAAGGACGGTCACGTCTACCTCGGCCGCCAACTGTACTTTCTCGGCCAGGCGCACCTGCGCCATTTCGACCTGACCCGCGAGGCCGACCACGCCTTGCAGGAAATCGTCAGCCGAACCCACGAAACCGCGCAGATGTGCCTGCTCAACGGGCGCAAATACACGGTGGCGCTGATGCGCGAAGGCGAGCGGCATTTCCGGATTTCCTCGGACATCGGCGAAAACGCACCGATCCCCTGGACCGCCTCCGGACGCCTGCTGCTGGGGCACTTGAGCGATCAGCAGATCATTGATCTGATCGATCCCGACGACTTCATCCTGCCGGATGGCGAGCGCCTATCGCTGGAGACCTTCCTGGCGCAAATCCGTCAGGCCACCCTTGATGGCTTCTTTTCCTTCGACAGTGTGGCCGACACCTTTACACATTGCTTTGCCGCCCCGGTACGGGACGCCCAAGGCATCAGCATTGCGACCCTGTGCATCGTCGCCCCACGCGCCGACGCGCTCAAAAACTACAACGACTATCGCCGGGTGTTGATCGACAGCGCCAACCACCTGGCCCGGCGCATCAACGAATAGGAGTTTTCCATGTCTGCCATCAATGCCGTTGAAAAGGGCGCGGCTGCCGTCGGTGCCCACCTGGTTCGTGACGTCAGCCTGCCCGCCCTGGTGCTGCACCGTGACGCCCTGGAACACAACATCCGCTGGATGCAGGACTTTGTCAGCAAGAGCGGCGCCGAGCTCGCGCCCCATGGCAAGACCAGCATGATGCCGGCACTGTTCCTGCGCCAGATCGCAGCGGGTGCTTGGGGCATCACCCTGGCCAACGCCGTACAGGTCCGTGCTGCTTATGCCGGCGGCGTGCGCCGTGTGTTGATGGCCAATCAACTGGTGGGCGCGCCAAACATGGCGTTGATCGCTGACCTGTTGGCCGACAAGGATTTCGACTTCCACTGCATGGTCGACCACCCGGATAACGTCGCCGACCTCGGCCTGTTTTTCGCCGCTCGCGGTTTGCGCCTCAACGTGATGATCGAATACGGCGTGGTCGGTGGCCGTTGCGGTTGCCGTAGCGAGCAGGAGGTCCGTGATCTGGCCAAGGCGATCAAGGCCCAGCCCGCCCTGGCCCTTACCGGTATCGAAGGCTATGAAGGCGTGATCCATGGCGAGCACGCCATCAGCGGCATCCGTGAGTTCGCCGCCAGCCTGGTGCGCTTGGCAGTTGACCTGCAGAACAACGGCTCTTTCGACCTGCCCAAGCCCATCGTCACCGCGTCGGGGTCGGCCTGGTATGACTTGATCGCCGAGTCTTTCGAGGCGCAAAACGCCGCCGGCCGCTTCCTCAGTGTGCTGCGCCCTGGCAGCTACGTGGCCCACGACCACGGCATCTACAAAGAGGCGCAATGCTGCGTGCTTGACCGCCGTATCGACCTCAGCGAAGGCCTGCGCCCGGCGCTGGAAGTCTGGGCGCATGTGCAGTCTATGCCGGAGCCGGGTTTTGCGGTGATCGCCCTGGGCAAGCGTGACGTCGCCTATGACGCCGGTTTGCCGGTGCCGCTCAAGCGCTACAAGGCCGGTATCGTTCCGGCGGAAGGCGATGATGTGGGCGCGTGCAAGGTCACGGCAGTGATGGATCAGCACGCATTCATGACTGTCGCCGCGGGGGTGGAGTTGCGTATTGGCGACATCATCTCGTTCGGCACTTCCCACCCTTGCCTGACCTTTGACAAGTGGCAAGTGGGTTGCCTGGTGGATGAGCAGTTGCAGGTGATTGAGTCTTTGCATACCTGCTTCTAGACCGTGTCACTCCCTTCGCGAGCAAGCCCACCCCCACCTTGACCGCATTTTATCTGTAGGCATGCAGTCAACTGTGGGAGCAGGCTTGCTCGCGAAGGGGCCATCAGCCCACTCGAGAGATATGCCATGCCCCCCCAACCCCACATCGCCCTCATCGGCGAATGCATGATCGAACTGCAACACCGCGCCGACGGCAGCCTGCACCAGAGCTTCGGCGGCGACACCCTTAACGCGGCGGTCTACCTGCGCCGTGAACTGGGCGACACCGCTCACGTCGACTACGTCACCGCACTGGGCGATGACAGCTTCAGTGACGCCATGTGCCAACAGTGGGCGCAAGAAGGCTTGGGCCTGGGCAGGGTCCAGCGCCTGCCCGGGCGTTTGCCAGGCTTGTATTGCATCCAGACCGATGCCAATGGCGAGCGTAAATTCCTCTATTGGCGTAACGAAGCCGCCGTGCGCGAGTGCTTCACTACGCCTGCGGCCGAGCCGATCCTGGCCGCCTTGCCGGACTACGACGTGGTGTATCTGAGCGGCATTACCCTGGCGGTACTGGGTGAAATCGGCCGTGAGCGTTTGCTGCCAACCTTGATCGAAACCCGTCGACGCGGGGGTAAGGTGGTATTCGACAACAACTACCGACCGCGCCTGTGGGCCAGTGTCGAGGCGGCACGGGCGGCGTATCACCAAGTGTTGGCCGAGGTGGATATTGCCTTGTTGACCGAGGATGACGAGCGCGCGTTGTTTGGTTATGCCGACAGTGAGCAGGTATTCGCAGCGTATCCGGGGATTGCTGAGGTGGTGCTCAAGCGCGGGGCGCACGCGTGTTTGATCCGTTGTGCAGGGGAGCGGTTCGCAGTGCCCGCGCTGAAGGTGGAGAAGGTGGTGGATACGACGGCGGCGGGGGATTCGTTCAGTGCGGCGTATTTGGCTGGTCGGCTCAAGGGGGGCTCACCCGAAGAGGCCGCCTTGGCTGGGCATCGGTTGGCGAGTCGGGTGATCCAGGTGTCCGGAGCTTTGATTCCCTGATGAATGGCCGCCTGCGGCGGTTCGGGAGCAAGCCCCACAGTTGACTGCATTCCTTCAGATGACATGCGGTCAACTGTGGGAGTGGGCTTGCTCGCGAAAGCGGTCCAAAGCCAACCCCTTAGTCCCGGTAAAACACCTGCACCAAGTGATACCCAAACTTACTCTTGATCGGCCCGTGAACCACCTTCACCGGCTTCTTGAAAATCACCGCATCAATCGCCCCGACCATCTGCCCAGGCCGCACTTCACCCAGATCGCCGCCACGCTTGCCAGACGGGCAGGTGGAGTACTTCTTGGCCAGCACGTCAAACGCCTCGCCCTTGGCAATGCGCTGCTTGAGTTGTTCGGCTTCTTCGCTGGTTTTCACCAGGATATGACGGGCTTGGGCTTTCATTGATCTCTACCAGGTGTGCGACGGCGCGCGATTATGCCTGAACTCATTCGTCCACGCTGATCATGCTGCGGATTGTCGTGGCCAGCAGGTCGATGGAAAACGGTTTGGCAACCATGTTCATGCCGTCTTCCAGAAAGCCCTGGCGCTCAGCGGCTTTCTCGGCGTACCCGGTCATGAACAGGACCTTGAGACCGGGCCGCTGCTGACGGGCAATTTCCGCCAACTGCCGGCCGTTCATGCCCGGCAGGCCGACATCGGTGACCAGCAAATCTACGCGCAGGTCCGACTCCAGCAGCGGCAGTGCAGCCCGTGCGTCCGCCGCCTGATGCGCGGTGTAGCCCAGTTCATCGAGCACATTGACCACCAGCATGCGCACCGCCGGGTCGTCTTCGACCACCACTACCGCCTCACCCGCCAGCGCCAACGGGGCTTCGCTCAGGTGCGGCGGCTGGCTGCTTTCCAGCGACGTACCGTACAGGCGCGGCAGGTACAGGCGCACACACGTGCCCTGGCCCGGATCACTTTGAATGGTCACGTGGCCGCCGGACTGCTGGGCGAACCCGTAGATCATCGACAGCCCCAGGCCGGTGCCCTGGCCGATGGGTTTAGTGGTGAAGAACGGGTCGAACGCCTTGGCCAGGATCTTCGGCGCCATGCCCGTGCCGTTGTCGCACACGCCCAGCATCACGTAGTCGCCAGCCTTGACCGGTTCAAGGGTGATGATGTCGGAGCCGTCCAGGTAACTGTTGGCGGTTTCAATCAGGATTTCACCGCCATCGTGCATGGCATCGCGGGCGTTGATTACCAAATTGAGCAAAGCATTTTCCAGTTGGCTGGCATCGGTGTTCACCGGCCAGATGTCATGGCCGAGTTGCACTTTGAGCGAGATATGCGCGCCCGTGGTACGCCGGAACAAGTCTTCCAGAGACGTCACCAATTGGTTCGGGTTCAGCGGGCGTCGGTCCAGTGACTGGCGGCGTGAGAACGCCAGCAAGCGGTGGGTGAGGGCGGCCGCACGATGGGCGGACGACACGGCAGCATCGGTAAAACGCCCGATCTCATCACTGCGCCCGGCGGTGATATAGCGCTGCATCAGGTCCAGGCTGCCGATGATACCGGTGAGCATGTTGTTGAAGTCATGGGCGATACCGCCGGTGAGTTGGCCGACCGCTTCCATTTTCTGCGCATGGCGCAGGGCGTCTTCGGCGCGCTCACGCTCGTACATTTCGTTTTGCAGGCGCTGGTTGGACTCGGCCAGCGCCTGGGTGCGCTGGGCCACGCGTTCCTCAAGGTTTTCGTTGAGGTGGCGCAGGGCCTGTTCGGTGTGCTTGCGCTCGGTGAGGTCCAATGCGGCACCGAGGAACCGCGCCGGGCGGCCTTGATGGTCCTTGTAGCAACGGCCCCGGGCAAACACCCAGCGCACGTTGCCATCGGCCTGCAGCAGGCGGTATTCCTCAGCGTATTCGGTGCCGAAGGTGATGCAGTGTTTGATGCTGCGCGTCACCGTGCCACGGTCTTCGGGGTGCACGCCTTGCAGGTAGTCGCTGATCGGCAGCAGGCCTGCATCGCTGGGCTCGACGCCGTGCAGGTAGGCGAAATGCGCGTCGGCAATAAAACGGTCTTCGCCGATATCCCAGTCCCAGGTGCCTACGGCGTCAGTGGCCGCCAGGGCAAGTTGCAGGCGTTGTTCCGTGTTGTGCTGGGCCCGGCGGCGTTCGTTGGTTTCGATGGCGGTGACCAGGATGCCAGCCACGTTGGCGCTTTCATCGCGGACCGGGCTGTAGGTCAGGTCCAGCCAGATCTCGGTGTCGCGATTATTGCGTTGCAGCACGAAGCGCTGCTCGCTGAACGTGCGCACCTCGCCGCTGAGCACAGCGTCGTAGACCGGCGCGGCAAAACTTTCCAGCTCCGGCCAGGTATGGTGCGCGGGTTTGCCCATGGCTTCGGGGTGTTTGTTACCCGCCAGCAGTGCGAAGCCGTCGTTATAGAGTTGCGTGAGTTGGCTGCCCCACAGCAGCAGCATCGGCATCGGCGAGTGCACGACAATATCCAGGGCAGTGCGCAGGCTTTGTGGCCAATCATTGGCCTCACCGAGTGGGCTTTGCGTCCAGTCCAGCCGCGCAATTAAAGCGGCGGCTTCGCTACCGGTGGATGTTCCCTTCATGTAAAAGCCCTGAGCGTAACGCTTTGAAAGATGACAACACCCATTATCCCGTGACGTGGGAATGAGTGACTACCCCCGAAAAATAGCATGCATTCGGGGTTTGTCTTCAAAACAGTGCGCCGGGGCTGAAACCTTTCATCCTTCAGCCAGTTCAGGGCGATTGCGAAACTGCTCCAGCGCCTGCGGGTTCGCCAGGGCGTCGGTGTTCTTCACGGGCTCGCCGTGCACCACATTGCGCACCGCCAATTCAACGATCTTTCCGCTGATGGTGCGGGGGATATCGGTGACAGCGAGGATCTTCGCCGGTACATGGCGTGGTGTGGTGTTGGCGCGGATCACCTGGCGAATGTGTTGCTCCAGGGCTGCGTCCAGGTCCACACCGTCGTTGAGGCGCACGAACAGCACCACACGAACGTCGTCCTGCCAGCGTTGGCCAATCGCCAGGCTTTCCAGCACCTGTGGGACTTTTTCCACCTGGCGATAAATCTCTGCCGTGCCGATGCGTACGCCGCCCGGGTTGAGCACGGCGTCGGAACGCCCGTGAATCAGCAGGCTGCCATTGGGCCGCTGTTCGGCGTAGTCACCCTGGGCCCATACGCCGGGGAACTGGCTGAAATACGAGGCGCGCAGTTTATGGCGCTCCGGGTCGTTCCACAGGCCGATCGGCATGGCCGGGAAATGCCGGGTGCACACCAGTTCGCCTTTTTCGCCGATCAGTGGCTGGCCCTGGTCGTTCCACACTTCAATGGCCATTGCCAGGCTCTTGCACTGCATTTCGCCGCGCCGCACCGGCAACACTGGGTTGCCGATCACAAAACAGGAGACGATATCGGTGCCGCCTGACATGGAGGACAGGCACAACTCGCGCTTGATCTCGCGATACACGTAGTCGTAGCTCTGCGGCGACAACGGTGAACCTGTTGAAATCAGGCCTTTGAGGCTGCTCAGGTCGTGGGTCATGCGCGGTTGCAGGCCTGACTTTTCCAGCGTGGCAAGAAACTTGGGGCTGGTGCCGAACACGCTGATCTTTTCCGCGTCAATCAGGTCGATCAGCCGCTCGGGGCCCGGGTGAAACGGCGAACCGTCATACAGCACCGCCGTGGCGCCGATGGCCAGCACCGACACCAGCCAGTTCCACATCATCCAGCCGCAGGTGGTGTAGTAGAACAGGCAGTCCTCGCGCGACAGGTCGGCGTGCAGGCCGTGTTCCTTGAGGTGGGTGAGCAGCACGCCGCCGGTCCCATGGATGATGCATTTAGGGATACCGGTGGTGCCGCTGGAATAGAGGATGTACAGCGGATGATCGAACGGTACGGCGACGAATTCCGGCTCGCCACCGGCTTGGTAGGCGTCCTGCCACAGGGAGATGCTGGCGTGGGTGCGGTAGTCCTCGACCCGCGCCTGGGGCCGTGCATAAGGCACAATGATCAACTGTTCCAGGGACGGCAGGCGCTCGAGGATTTCATTGAGCTTGGCGGTCTGGTCGATGTGCTTACCGGCATAGCGGTAACCGGCGCAGGTGATCAGCACTTTGGGTTCGATCTGGCCGAAACGGTCGATCACGCCCTGGGTGCCAAAGTCGGGCGATGAGCACGACCAGATCGCGCCCAGGCTGGTGGTCGCGAGCATGCCCACCAGGGTTTGCCAGGTGTTGGGCATGCACGCGGCAACCCGGTCGCCCTGGGTGACGCCGGCAGCGCGCAGGCTTTTTTGCAGGCCGGCGACATGGGCAGCCAGTTCGGCGTAGGTCAATTGCTCGCGCTGGCCGTCTTCGCCGATGGCGACCACCGCCGGGTGATCGTCGCGGCGGCGCAACAGGTGCTCGGCAAAGTTCAGGGTGGCGCCGGGAAACCAGTGGGCACTGGGCATCTCGGTGTCTTCGATCAGCACGGCCGTGGGCGGACTGCGAAATTGCACGTCGAAGAACGCCACGATCGCCCGCCAGAAATCCGCGCGCTGGTCGATGCTCCACTGGTGCAGGTCCGGGTAGTCGCTGAGCTGCACGCTGTAGCGTTCGTTGAGGTAGCGACGGAACTGGTCCATGCGCGTGTTGGCGATGCGTGCCGGGGAGGGTTGCCAGAGGATGTCGGACATGCGCGAGTCTCTTGTTCTTATACAAATCTACGAGACAACATAGATCCAATGTGGGAGCGAGCAAGTCGAATCGTCGCACCGCCACTCCCATATTTGGATCTGCATTGGTGTGGAAGTCTGTGTTTATTGTGCCAGCCAACCGCCATCCATATTCCACGCCGCACCGCGCACCTGGCTACCCGCTTCGCTGCACAAAAACAGCACCAACTCACCCAGCTGCGGCGGCGTGACAAACGCCAGTGACGGCTGCTTCTGTGCCAGCAAATCATGCTGCGCCTGCTGCGGGTCCACGCCATTGGCGGCGCGATCATCAATCTGCTTCTGCACCAGCGGCGTCAGCACCCAGCCAGGGCAGATGGCGTTGCACGTGACGTTGCTGGTTGCCGTTTCCAGGCCCACTACTTTGGTCAGTCCGATCACGCCGTGCTTGGCCGCCACATACGCCGCCTTGCCCACCGAACCGACTTGCCCGTGCACCGACGCGATATTGACGATGCGCCCCCAGCCCTTGGCTTTCATGCCCGGCAAGCTCAGGCGCGTGCTGTGGAACACCGAGGACAGGTTGATCGCGATGATCGAGTCCCAGCGCTCAACCGGGAAGTCTTCCACCGCCGCGACGTGCTGGATGCCGGCGTTATTCACCAGGATATCCACGCCGCCGAATTCACGCTCGGCGTAGGCGATCATGTCGGCGATCTGCGCCGGGTCGCTGACGTCGGCCGGGTGATGGCCGACCTTGCCGCCAAACGCTTGCACTTGCGCGATCACCGCGCCGGCGTCGCCGAAGCCGTTGAGGATCAGATTGGCCCCGGCCTTTGCCAGGCTCAACGCGATGCCCAAGCCGATGCCGCTGGTGGAGCCGGTGACCAGAGCGGTCTTGCCGTTCAATGTCGTCATGAAAACCTCACACAATGCCGGTGGCGTAGAAAGTACCGATCACCACAAACACCGCGAGGGTCTTGATGATCGTGATGCCGAAAATGTCCTTGTAGGCTTCGCGGTGGGTCAGGCCAGTCACCGCCAACAGCGTGATCACCGCGCCGTTGTGGGGCAGGGTGTCCATGCCGCCGCTGGCCATCGCCGCCACCCGGTGCAGCACTTCAAGGGGGATATTGGCCGCATGGGCCGCCGAAATAAAGCTCTCGGACATGGCCGCCAGGGCAATGCTCATGCCGCCCGACGCGGAGCCGGTAATACCGGCCAGCAGGGTCACGGTAATTGCTTCGTTGACCAGCGGGTTGGGAATGCCTTTGAGCCAGTCTGCCAGTACCAAAAAGCCTGGCAACGAGGCGATCACCGCGCCAAAACCGTATTCCGAGGCGGTGTTCATCGCCGCCAGCAGCGCACCGCTGACCGCACTTTTACTGCCTTCGGCCAGCTTGCTTTTGATCGCCGACCAGCCGAACACCAGCACCATGATGATGCCCACCAGCAACGCCGCCTGCACCGCCCAGATTGCGGTCAGCTTGGCGATGTCGGTGGTCACCGGTGTGCTCATGCCCGGCAGGCTGAGGCTGTGGGTCTTGCCGTACCACTGCGGGATCCAGTGGGTGAACAACAGGTTCATCACCCCCACCAGAATCAGCGGCGACAGCGCGATCCATGGGTTGGGCAGGGTCAGGTTCTCAGCGGTTTCGGGCTCGTTGCGCAGTTCGGTGCCATAGCCTTCACCGGCACGTTGCGCCTTATTGCGCTGGCGCGCGAGGTACAGCATGCCGGCGCAGAACACGAAGATTGTGCCGACCAGCCCCAGCCACGGCGCGGCCCAGGCGGTGGTGTTGAAGAAGGTGCTGGGGATGATGTTCTGGATCTGCGGCGTGCCGGGCAGGGCGTCCATAGTGAACGAAAACGCACCGAGGGCGATGGTTGCCGGTATCAGCCGCTTGGGAATATTGCTCTGGCGAAACATCTCCGCCGCGAACGGGTACACCGCAAACACCACCACGAACAGCGACACGCCGCCATAGGTGAGCAGGGCGCAGACCAGCACGATCACCAGCATCGCCTGGCGCGTGCCGAGCAAGCGGATCGCGGCGGCGACAATCGAGCGCGAGAAGCCCGACAACTCGATCAGCTTGCCAAACACCGCACCGAGCAGGAACACCGGGAAATACAGTTTGATAAATCCGACCATTTTCTCCATGAACACCCCGGTAAACGCAGGGGCGACGGCGGACGGGTCGGTGAGCAGCACAGCGCCGAGGGCGGCGATGGGGGCAAACAGGATAACGCTATAGCCACGGTAGGCAGCCAGCATCAGCAGCGCCAGGGCTGCCAGGGCAATGATCACACTCATGGTGTGTCTCCATCGGGTTGTTATTTTTGTGGGGTGAGGCTTGAAGGAGGGCTATAGCGAGATGTGTGCCAAGATCACAAGCTATTGAAATATAATGATATTTAAGATATTTCAAACAACAGCTCTAAGGTTTGTCTCTTATTTGAGACAGGTGCAGTTCAAATGTGGGAGCTGGCTTGCCTGCGATAGCGGTCTTCCTGCTAGCCTATATGCAAGCTGAACCACAGCGATCGCAGGCAAGCCAGCTCCCACATTAGATTGTCTTGAATTCGAGATTTATGTCTCTTTATTGAGACTCGCTGATGCCCAACGCCACCATTTTCTTATACAACGTCGACCGCCCAAGCCCCAGCCGCTTCGCCGCCTCCACCACATTCCCCTCACACGCCTCCAACGCCGCCCCTATCACCTGCCGATCAAACCGCTCCCGCGCCGCACCGAAACTCTCCCCCTCCACCGGCACCACCGCACTGCCACGCTGCACCGGGGTGAACGTACCAATTGCCGCACGAATTTCCCGGGCATCCAACACCAAGTCATCACTCAACAACGCCGCGCGCTCCAGCACGTTACGTAGCTCACGGATATTCCCCGGCCACGCATGCTGCGCCAATAACGCTAACGCTTCATGATCCAGTTCATGCTGGCTGCGCAGTTCCTCAAGGATCGCCTCACTCAGCGCCGGGACATCCTCCAGCCGCTCACGCAACGGCGGTACCTGGATGGGCAGCACATTCAGCCGGTAATACAGGTCCGCACGAAATTCGCCGCGCTTGATCGCCGCCTCCAGGTCCATGGACGTCGCGGCAATCACGCGCACATCGCTGTGCAGCATCTCGTTGGAGCCTACTTGCTCGAATTCTTTTTCCTGCAATACCCGCAGCAATTTGCTTTGCAGCGGCAGGGGCATGTCCCCGATCTCGTCGAGGAACAGCGTGCCGCCTTGGGCGATCTGGAATTTACCGGGACGGCCCTTGCGGTCAGCACCGGTAAACGCGCCCGGTGCGGTGCCGAAGAACTCGGCTTCCAGCAGGTCTGCGGGAATCGCCGCGCTGTTGACGCTGACGAAGGCCTTGTGCGCCCGCGTGGAGGCGCCGTGAATCGCCTGGGCGAGCAACTCCTTGCCGGTGCCGGTTTCCCCCAGTAACAATACCGGCGATTCGGCACTCGCACTGCGCCGCGCCCGGCGTTTCACTTCAAGGCTGGCGGCGCTGGTGCCGATGAAGTGCGCAAAGTTGTATTTGCTCTGGCGCGAACGCAGCAATGAGCGAGTGGAGGCCAGCTCCTGTTGCATGCTCAGGTAACGTTCGATCAATGGCGACAGGTTGCGCAGCTCATCAAACAAGGCAAAACCAATCGCCCCGATCACCGCGCCTGCGTCGTTGTGGATCGGCAGGCGCATCACCACCAGCGGGCCTTTGGGCGTGTCCTGGATATCCAGCAAGATCGGCTGATCATTGCGCACCACCTGGCGCAGCAGGCTGTTGGAAATCACCTGTTCACAGGGCTGGCCGATGGCTTCGTCAGCGCTTTTCAGGCCGAAGCGCTTGGCGTAACGCTCGTTCATCCAGACAATATTGGCGTCGCGGTCGACAATCACTGTGCCCTCGCTGGACTGCTCGATAATCTCGAACAGCGACTGGATGGCCAGGCCGCGAACCTGTTGGTAGTCCTTGAGGTTATCGGTGATGTTCATGTTTAGGCTACCAACACAAATTGGACATGGAATCGCGATCCTTGTGGGCGCGCACGCCTATAAGGGAATGTGCGCCGCTGCTAAAAGCTCTTTGGTATAGGCATGCTGCGGTGAATCAAACACCTGGTGGCTCGCGCCGGCCTCCACCACCTTGCCGTCCTTGATCACGATCATGTCGTGTGCCATGGCGCGCACCACCGCCAGGTCATGGCTGATAAACAGGTAAGTCAGGCCGTATTTCTGTTGCAGTTCACGCAGAAGTGCCACCACTTGTTTCTGCACCGTACGATCGAGGGCCGAGGTGGGTTCGTCCAGCAGCATCAGCGCCGGCTTGAGCACCAGGGCGCGGGCGATGGCGATACGTTGGCGCTGACCGCCAGAAAACTCATGCGGATAGCGGTGCCGGCTAGCAGGGTCAAGGCCCACGTCCTCGAGCACCTGAACCACCTGCGCATCGCGGTCGGCCAGGCTGCACGGCGCGTGTACTTCCAGGCCTTCGCTGATGATCTGCTCCACGGTCATGCGTGGGCTGAGGCTGCCGTAAGGGTCCTGGAACACCACCTGCATCTGCTTGCGCCATGGGCGCATTTGCTGGTTATTCAGCGGGTCAAGGGCTGCACCCTGGAAGCGGATGCTGCCGGTGGAATCGAGCAAACGCAGGATCGCCTGGCCCAGGGTGGATTTACCCGAGCCAGACTCGCCGACGATCCCCAGGGTCTTGCCACGCTGCACGCTGAGGCTGATGCCATCCACCGCACGCAGATAGGTTTTGTGCCGAAACAGGCCGCTGCTCAGCGGGAATTGCACGCTCAGGTCGTCGACCTGCAACACCGTCTCGCGCTCATCGCTGCACAGCGCATCACCGGCCGGTTCAGCATCCAGCAGCAGGCGGCTGTAAGGGTGCTGAGGCGAATTGAACAGGGTCTGGCAGTCGGCCTGTTCGACAATCTCCCCGGCGTGCATTACGCACACGCGTTGGGCAATGCTGCGCACCAGGTTGAGGTCATGGCTGATCAGCAGGAGCGACATGCCCAGGCGTTGCTGTAAGGACTTGAGCAGCAGCAGGATCTTGCGCTGCACGGTCACGTCCAGGGCGGTGGTGGGTTCATCGGCGATCAGCAACTCCGGCTCGCAGGCCAGGGCCATGGCGATCATCACCCGCTGGCGTTGACCACCGGAGAGCTGGTGCGGGTAGGCCTTGAGCCGCTCCTGGGGTTTCTGGATGCCCACCAGCTCAAGCAATTCGAGGATGCGCGCCTGCGCCGCCTTACCGCCCAGGCCCTTGTGCACCAGCAGGGTTTCGCCGATCTGTTTTTCGATGCTGTGCAGTGGATTGAGGGAGGTCATCGGCTCCTGAAAGACCATCGCAATGCGGTTGCCGCGCAGCTTTTGCAGGGTTGCCGCTGAGGCACCGATCAATTCCTGGCCACGATACTTCACCGAACCTGTGGTTTGCGTACCCGCTTCGGGCAGCAATTGCAGGATTGAATGGGCCGTCACCGACTTGCCCGAGCCCGACTCGCCCACCAGCGCCAGGCATTCACCGGGGCGCACATCCAGGCTCAGGTTGCGCACCACGGTCTGGCCACTGAACGCGACGCTGAGGTCGCGGATTTCGATCAGGTTCATACGGGAGCACTCACGAACGGGGGTCGAAGGCATCACGCAGTGCCTCGCCGATAAATACCAGCAGCGACAGGATCAGCGCCAAGGTGAAAAACGCCGTCAGGCCCAGCCACGGCGCTTGCAGGTTCTGTTTACCCTGGGCGATCAGTTCGCCCAGCGACGCGCTGCCTGCCGGCATGCCAAAGCCCAGGAAATCCAGCGCGCTCAAGGTCGAAATCGCCCCAGTCAAGATAAACGGCAGGTAGCTCAACGTCGCGGTCATCGCGTTGGGCAGGATATGCCGGCGAATGATCTTGCCGTCACCCAACCCCAACGCGCGTGCGGCCTTGACGTATTCCAGGTTGCGCCCGCGCAGGAACTCGGCGCGCACCACATCCACCAGGGCCAGCCAGGAAAACAGCGCCATGATCCCCAGCAGCCACCAGAAATTCGGCTCGACAAAGCCGGAAAGGATGATCAGCAGGTACAGCACCGGCAGCCCGGACCACACCTCCAGAACGCGCTGGCCAATCAAATCCACCCAGCCACCGTAGTAGCCCTGCAAGGCACCCGCCGCAATGCCGATGGCGGCGCTGATCGCCGTGAGCGCCAAGGCAAACAGGATCGACACCCGCGCGCCAAAGATCACCCGCGCCAACACATCCCGCGACTGGTCATCGGTGCCCAGCCAGTTCACCGTTGAAGGTGGGCTGGGGGCAGGGCGGGTCAGCTCGTAGTTGGGCGTGTCATCGCTGAACGGGATCGGTGGGAACAGCATCCAACCGCCGTCGTGCTTGATCAGCTTTTGCACGTAATCGCTGCGATAGTCGGCCTGGAACGGCAGCTGACCACCGAATTGCTGCTCGGTGTAACGCTTGAACACCGGAAAATACAGCTCGTTCTTGAAGCTCAGCACCAAGGGCTTGTCGTTGGCGATCAACTCGCCGCCGAGTGTCAGGATAAACAGGCCGATAAACAGCCACAGCGACCACCAGCCGCGACGGTTCTTCTTGAACCGCTCGAAACGCCGACGGGCAACGGGAGACAGATTAAGCATCAGGCGTTCCTCGCGGCGAAGTCGATACGCGGGTCCACCAGGGTGTAGCAGAGGTCACCGATCAGTTTTATCAAGAGGCCGAACAACGTGAAGATAAACAACGAGCCGAATACCACCGGATAGTCCCGCGATACGGCGGCTTCGTAACTCATGCGGCCCAGGCCGTCGAGGGAGAAGATCACTTCAATCAGCAAGGAACCGGCGAAGAACACACTGATAAACGCCTGGGGAATGCCCGAGATCACCAGCAACATGGCGTTGCGAAATACATGGCCGTACAGCACGCGTCTTTCGCTCAAGCCCTTCGCGCGTGCGGTCACCACATACTGGCGCGTGATTTCATTGAGAAACGAGTTTTTGGTGAGGATCGTCAGCGTGGCGAAACCGCCAATCACCAACGACGTTACCGGCAATACCAGGTGCCAGAAATAATCGGCGATCTTGCCCACGGTGCTCAGTTCTTCGAAGTTTTCCGAGACCAGCCCGCGCACCGGGAACCAGTTCAGCGAGGTGCCGCCGGCAAACACCACGATCAGGAACATCGCGAACAGGAACGCCGGCATTGCATAACCAATGACGATGGCGGTGCTGCTCCACACATCGAAGCTGCTGCCATGGCGCACGGCCTTGCGAATTCCCAGGGGGATCGACACCAGGTAGGTGATCAGCGTTGCCCATAAACCAAGGGAAATGGTCACTGGCATTTTTTCCAGGATCAGGTCGATCACTGTTTTACCGCGAAAGAAGCTGTTACCAAAATCCAACTGGGCATAGCTCTTGAGCATCAGCCAGAGGCGTTCCGGCGCGGGCTTGTCGAAACCGTATTGTTTTTCGATGTCCTTGATCAACTTCGGGTCCAGGCCACGACTGGCGCGGGAACCGCTGCTGATGCCTTCGCCGGATGAACCACCGACGCCACC
The DNA here is from genome assembly GCF_963970835.1 of Pseudomonas sp. EA_15y_Pfl1_P101. Classification (NCBI taxonomy): domain Bacteria; kingdom Pseudomonadati; phylum Pseudomonadota; class Gammaproteobacteria; order Pseudomonadales; family Pseudomonadaceae; genus Pseudomonas; species Pseudomonas sp. EA_15y_Pfl1_P101. The sequence goes on from NZ_CAXAPA010000004.1 coordinate 45,868, forward strand.
GCCGCCGATGCCTTGCAGGTGGGCGATGGCTTGCTCAACCGGACCGCCGGGGGCGGCCTGTACGATCACGAAATTCACCAGCAGGATGATCACCAACGTCGGGATGATCAGCAACAAGCGCCGAACGATATAGGCAAACATCAGCGCGAACCTCCGCGTTTTTTCAGCTCGGCTGTCATTTGTTCATTGGTCAGTGGCGTGGGACTGATTTCCCACCAGGTTTCCAGGGCTTCGTCGTTCTTCGCCTCGATGGCCGGGCGACCGAAGCGGTTCCACCACGCGGCCGAGGTGCCCGGTGGGTAGTAGTTGGGGATCCACAGGTAATTCCATTGCAATACCCGGTCCAGGGCATGCGCGTAGGTGAGCATCTGCGCCTGGGTGTCGGCCTTGACCAGGCCTTTGATCAAGGTGTCGACGGCCGGATCCTTGAGCACCATGTAGTTATTGGCGCCGGGGTCATAGGCCGCAGCCGAGCCGAAGTAGTTGTACAGCTCCATGCCTGGCGACGTGGTGACGGGAAAGCCGATCACGATCATGTCGTAATCCCGAGTCATGATCCGATTCACGTACTGAGAAGCGTCAATACGGCGGATATTCAAGGTGATGCCGATCTGTGCCAGGTTGCGTTTGTACGGCAGCAGCAGACGCTCAAGGCCGTTCTGCGTATTGAGGAATGTGAACGCCAGTGGCTCGCCCTCGGCGTTCACCAGCTTATCGCCTTCAGGTCTCCAGCCGGCGTCTTCCAGCAAGGCCAGGGCTTGCAGCTGTTTGTCGCGAATCATGCCGCTGCCATCGGTCACCGGCGCCTTGAACACTTGGGTGAAGACCTCGTCGGGGACCTGGCCGCGCAAGGGCTCGAGAATCGCCAGCTCTTCTTTGCTTGGTAGCTGGCTGGCAGCCAGCGGGCTATTGGAGAAGAAGCTCTGCTGGCGGATGTACATGTTGCGCATCATCTGCCGGTTGGCCCATTCGAAGTCCCACAGCATCGCCAGCGCCTGGCGCACGCGGCGGTCCTTGAACATCGGTTTTTGCACGTTGAATACATAACCCTGGGCCGCTTGCGGCATCTGCTTGGCCAAATGCGCGCGTTGCAAGCGGCCATCGTCGAGGGCCGGGCCGTTGTAGCCGATGGAATAGCCGGTGGCGGAAAACTCGCGGTTGAAGTCGTAGGCGCCGCCGCGCAAGACCTGGCGGGCCACTTCGGTGTCACCGAAATACTCCAGGCTCAGGTGATCGAAGTTGTACAGGCCACGGCTGACAGGCAAGTCCTTGCCCCACCAATTCGGGTCGCGTGTAAAGGTGATGGTGCTGCCGGAGTCGATCTTGCTGATTTTGTACGGACCGCTGCCCAGCGGGGCCTCGTAACCGCCACCATTGGCGAAATCACGGGTTTTCCACCAGTGCTCCGGGAAGACGGGCAGGGTGGCAATGTCCAGGGGCAGGGTGCGGTTTTCATTGCTAGAGAAGTCAAAACGCACTTGGCGCTCGCCCTCGACGTCGACGTGCGTGACGTCGGCGAACAGCGTGCGAAAGCGCAGGCTGCCTTGGGTCATCAACAGGTCGAAGCTGTAGCGCACGTCTTCGGCGGTGATCGGTTTGCCGTCGGCAAAGCGTGCCTTGGGGTTGAGGAAAAAGCGCAGCGACAGGCCATCGTCGGCGCGCTCCATGTTCTCGGCGACCAGGCCGTAGACCGTGTAGGGCTCATCCAGGGAGCGCTGTGCCAGTGGCGCATAGAGCCAGCCATCGACCTGGGAAACACCAATGCCTTTGTCGATATACGGCAGCACATGGTCGAAGCGCCCGATTTCGATCGCTGATCGGCTCAGGCTACCGCCCTTGGGGGCATTCGGGTTGGCGTAGTCGAAATGGCTAAAGCCCGCGGGGTACTTGGCCGGTTCGCCGTATACCGTAAGGTAAGGTTGGGGCGCCGCAATCAGGGCGGTGCTGGTCAGCAACAGGACCAGCGTCGAGCTAAAAAGGTAGGAAAAAGCCAATCGCATTGTCAGCCTTGAACGCCGTGTGAAGTAGAAAAGGGATTTGTACGCTAACGGCATCAGCGTCGCCAGTCGTCACATGCACAACGGCCCACCAAAAGGCGGGCCGTTGTTTATAGCGTCAGCGCAGACTGGATCAGTCCTGGCGGCTGGTGACTTCCAGCAGGTGGTAGCCGAACTGGGTTTTCACCGGGCCTTGCACGGCGTTGACCGGGGCGCTGAATACGACAGTGTCGAACTCTTTTACCATCTGGCCTGGACCGAACGACCCCAGGTTGCCGCCGTCGCGGCTGGACGGGCAGCTGGAGTTGGCTTTGGCGATTTCTGCGAAATCGGCGCCGCCTTCGATTTGGGCCTTGAGTTCGTTGCACTTGTCTTCAGTGGAAACGAGGATGTGACGGGCGGTGGCTTTGGCCATGGGAAGTAACTCCTTGAGTAAAAAGGGTGAGCGTACCGGATTCAGGCGGTTATTTCCTGGCAAAGTTCCACTGGGTTTCGGGTGCTGCGCTAAACCTGGGTAGGCATCTGTCCATTGTTCAGCTGCTTCGGCGTAGCGCTCATAAGCGTTCAAAGCAGGACGATATAGTCGTTTTGCTGGATGATGGGCCGATGCGGGCCTTGCACCAAGTGCAGATAACGGCCATCCACCAGGTCGATGGGGAGGCAGTCGTCTATATCCATCACAGCGTCAGTATGGGCCTGGGACCAGTGACGCAGCATCTGTTGCTTGCCTTTGCTCATCGCTTCCTGCTTGTTGCGTGCGACCACCAGCAGGTAGTGGTGAGCCTCGCCAAAGCTGTTGGCTTCATAACCACCCAGGTTGATGAAGTACAGGTGATGCGCGCTGGCAGCCGGTGCCAGGTGGCTTATCTCGACTTTCCAGCCGTCGACGCCGTCCACTGCCATCCACGAATCGATATGCACGCCCTTGGGGCTGCCGAACCAGTCGGCGCGTAATTGCGGGTAGGCCGCTTCCAGCGTGTCGGCCACAGCGAATACCACATCGTGCACTTCAATCTTTGCGCGAGGGTGCTTGCCCCCAAGCATGACGACAAACAGCATTGCAGGTTCTTCCTGGCGACTTGGCAAAGGCTAACCATACTTCGATTGAACCCTTTTGTCCGGTCAATGCCACACTGTTAATCCGCGAACTCATCAGGAGGTTGTCATGCGTACCATTGATCTGGCGGGCGTTCCCGTCCCTGTCATCGGCCAGGGAACCTGGCGCATGGGCGAAAACCCCGACCAGCACCGCGCCGAAGTCGCGGCGTTGCAACTGGGCATTGATGAGGGCATGACCCTGATCGATACTGCCGAAATGTATGGCGAGGGTGGTGCTGAAACAGTCGTCGGCGAAGCCATTCGCGGTCGGCGTGACCAGGTGTTCCTGGTGAGCAAGGTCTACCCGCACAACGCCAGTCACAAAGGCGCTCCCCGTGCCTGTGAAGCCAGCCTCCAGCGCCTGGGCACGGAATACATTGATCTATATCTGTTGCACTGGCGTGGCCAATATCCTCTTGAAGAAACCGTCGACGCCTTCGAGCGCTTGCGCGAGGCCGGCAAGATTGGCCGCTGGGGCGTCTCCAATTTCGACGTGGCCGACCTGCAGGAGCTCGCATCCCCAGCCTGCGCCACCAACCAAGTGCTCTACAACATCGAGGAGCGTGGTATCGAATTCGACCTGCTGCCCTGGTGGCAACAGCATCACTTGCCCTTGATGGCGTACTGCCCGATCGCCCAGGGTGGCGAGTTGTTGGCCAGCCCGACCCTCAAGCAGATAGCGCGGCGCCACGAGGTGACGCCCGCCCAGGTTTCCCTGGCCTGGGTGTTGCGCCAGGACGGTGTGATCGCGATACCCAAGGCCGTCACCCCGGAGCACGTGCGACTCAACGCAGCCGCCGCCAAGCTGGTACTGGATGAGCACGACCTGGACGCTATCGATCACGTGTTTGGCGCGCCCAAGCGCAAGCATGCGTTGGCGATGGTGTAGCCAACTGGCAGGAACGGCGTCTTCCTTGGCGCCGTTTCTGTATCAATCCTATCTAGCCCGCAACCGGGCTGCGCCAGTCATCAGACCCCGATGTCCCGGACACTTCATGGGTCCACACGATCTTGCGATACGTGAAGTACACATCTTCCAGGTGCGTGAAATGGGCGTTGTCCGGGTCCTGGCAATTGGGCATGCGTGACTGGATGTCAACGATGGTCGCCCCTTCCAACTCAATGGTGAAGTAGTGTTCCTGGGTGCCGGCCGACGAGGTGCGCAACCACTCCAGCCGACACTTGACCTCTTCGCCGCTGGTCAATGCGCTGAACAGCAATGGTGAAGACTTATCGAAGACCTTGCTGATCATCAAAGGCTTGTGGACCCTCTGTCCCGTTGGCTGGCCCGACTGCGGATCGCGGGGAATGATCACCTGATGAGCAAAGGCCTGGACCAGGATCTGGTCCTCATGGCCTTCCTGATAAATGTTACCTACCGAGTCCTGGGTAAACGTGCCTGCCGTAATCAAACCTTGTTTGGCACCGGTGATGGAGAGATACGCGGGTGTTGGCATGACGGGTTTCCTTGCCTGATTAATGAGGTAGCCCCAACCGATAATTGTGCCGACTGGGCAAATACCTCTAACAAAAAGCGTGCCTGAAAGTACGTTGCCCAATAAAAGTAGGGGGCGGCGTTATATGCGCATGGAGTTTCTATGAGATAGGCGGTTTTTGATTGCTTTGGAAGGTATTTGATTGCGCAGTGGTGCGCATTTAGTTGCTCAGGTAGATCGCTTGGTAAAACTTACAGTTTTCGAAGAGGACGAGCATCTACGGTTGTTTGATTGCGCAAAAAGTTGCGCATTCGTCGATTTAGGATGTTTGTAGGAAAAGGATTAAGTGTAATTTCGTCGCTTGCTGAATGTTATAGGCGTGGCTAAGGTTTGGGAGTTTTGCAGGGGTTTCGGCAAGGTAAAGATGGCTTTCTGATAAGCAGTTTTAATGCGATTAGTTGGCCTTTTTTTCTCGGTTAGTTGCGCGCGGTGCCAAATGTCTTATTCGGACGAGCTGTGTGATTATTGGCTTGAAGTTGCACGGTCGCCGTGTACGCAAACACGTTTTGCGGGCAGCGATATGCGCTTTTCAAGTGAGTATGAAGTCTTGGAATCAGAGCTGGCCAAGGTGCAGTCGATTCATGGCAACGGTCAGCCCGATTGGCATAAGGTCCTGGAAACCAGCGAGATCCTGTTACGCCAGCAGTCCAAGGATCTGAAGGTGGCCGTCTGGCTGACCTGGGCGCTGCACCAGCGTGAATCCTTCCCAGGCTTACTGGCCGGGCTCGGGTTGCTGCGTTATCTCTGCGAGCATCATTGGTCGGTGGTCTACCCTGAAAAACCGCGCACCCGCGGCGCGGCATTCGGATGGTTGGTGTTGCGCCTTGACCCCCTGTTTATGCAGGGCCCGCCGCTGCAGAGCCAGCAGCCTCTATTCCGTGCCGTGCTTGAGCACCTGATATGCCTCGATGAGCTGTGGGCCAAGCACTTGGGGGATGAAGCGCCGCTGCTGCTGCCGATACGCAGGCAATTGGCCCAGCGATTGGAGCGGGCTGCGCAGGGCGACACCCCGGCGGTGGGATTGAGTGGCGTCATTGCGCAGGTCAAGCTGGCGACCAGCCAATTGCTCAAACCCGAAGCGGTGGTGGACAACGAAAAAGACGCCAGCAAGTTGCTGCGTACGTTGCAGGAACAAGCCCGTTCCCTCTGTGCCTGGTGGTTGCGCCAGAACGCTAATGACCTGCGCGCCCTGCGCCTGAATCGAACATTGACATGGCTGGCACTCGCCAGCTACCCGGATGCCGATAATGAGCGGGTGACCGCCTTGCGCGGGCCAGCCCCCGACAAGCTCAAGGGTTATCACGCGGAGCCTACAGAATTCGGAAAAAATCGTACGCTAAGAGTATAAACCTGCCGTAGCGGCCTGATTTTACTTGTGTTTTTTCCAAGACGCTGGCTTTGCCCTTAGCGCTCGTAGGACTGTCTTGATCTTTGCATCGCTCCGATCAGGGGACACCCCTACGGCCTATTCCGCTTGCTGCGTCATTGATCATACCGGGATCTGTTTAAGTAGGAAAATAACCTAAGCTATTGATAAACCTGGTCACCTTGGTGAAAGCACATGATATTGCTTCAATCCCAGGAACGAAGTTGATGGTCAAATCCAAACGTATTAAGTTCGCAGTCAACCCAACTGCACGTTGGCTGCGTGGCTCGCTACCCCATGACAGCCGCATTCCAGCCGATGCCCATCCATGACGATGCTTAGGCCGTTCATGCGTCGATGCGGATGGCCTTCCGTGAACGCGTAGATACCCACATGCAACGGGCAGGTGACTTTGTCGCCGAGCACGGCTACGGTTTTGCCGTTGATCTGGTGAGTGCCTGCAAGCTGGCACTCGACGACCTCACCACCACTGCTGGTGGCGTCGCCTAAACAAACGGGTTGTTTCATTACGTGACTCCGGCTGGGTCGAAGTTGAAAAGAAACGACATGTGAACCTAGAGAGGCACTCAACTCAGTGACCGCGAATCACCAGAGGCACGAAATATATCGCTGGAATAAGCACGGCGAGACTCGCGGCAAATACGTGGATATAGAATGTATCACGCACCGTACCGGTAAGCCTCCAGGGCTTAAACCACGCGGCGTAGATGAGTAAAAGCAGGATGCCACCCAATTCCACTTTCGCTAAAAGGATAACGAAATAAGCAAAGGCCAATGCACCGTTCAGCGAGCGATCATTTGTCATATATAAAAGAGCAACACCGATAATAGGTAGCCATATGCCGATACCTACAAGAATCAGAAAAGCACGCTCGCCGGTAGTTGATTTTTGATCAGAGCTCATGTTCGCTCCTTACGTATTATTGAATTGGCACGCCCGATTTGCTCTCGCAGGTCATGCAGAGGCTGGCACTTATCTGTAGCTGTTGCGGCTCGTACTTGAAAACACGGGCAAGCGGTATCAAAGCCAGAAAGCATGCTGTCCTCCCAGATAGGCCGTTTCATTGCGTCACTCCCGGCGCGCCAAAGAGGAAGGGGTCGGCCCAGCGTGTTTTCGCGTTTTTTGCTTTGGTGGCGTCGTCGGGTGGGCGGACCATTTGTACGGTGGTGCTGCCGTCGCTGCCGTTGTAGACCACTGCGCTGGTGCCGCCGTCGAGGTAGCTGGCCATGCTGGCGAGGTTGATGGCGACCAGTGCGCTACTGACGCCGGTATTGCCCAGGCGACGGCCCAGGTCGTAGCCTTCTTCGACGTTGCCTAGTTCGATGCCGGTGCCGTCGGTGTTCAGGCCGTGCAACGCGTTGTTGAGGGCGATCAGGCCTTCGATGTTGTCGGTGCTGTCGTAGAACACCCGCACCGGGGCGGCGCCTTCGGGCAGGGTGTTCAGGGCTTGGAGCCAGGCGCCTTGCAGGGCTTTGACCTGGAGGGCGGGCTTGAGGGGTTTGCCGTTTTCGTCGGTCATCGCCACTTTTATCGGGCGGTGCAGGTAACCGAGCATGGGCGCGGCGTCGAATTCCTTGACCTGATGTTCGGCCCAGCGCACGGGTAGCCAGGGCGTGGGTTCGAAACGGCCGGGGCCGCGATTGCTGAGGGTTTGCCAGAGTTCGGGGAGTTGGGCGTGCCAGTAGGTGCTGGACATGGTGCCGGGGCCATTGGGGGCTTTGAAACCTTCGGCACGTTTTTCTGCTTCATAGACATCATCAAATGCATAGGTGTGCTTCCAGTAAAACGCCCATAACTTGCCCATGTCGGTGCGCTTGTTCTGGTTGTCCTCTTCCTCGTTGGTGGCGAATGGACGCAGGTATTGATCGACCCTGTCTGAGCGTGAGACCAACAGCCCGGTCATGGCTTCATAGACTTTGGGCACCGCATAGCCATCCTGCATCCCTGGTGTTCCGGTAACCCGAAGACCGTTGCGCGTCGTATCGCCATCTTCGCTAACGATCAATGCCTCTGGTACTTCTGGGTTGTCATCAAAAAACTGAAACAGCTTTTCGATCATGGGTTGGGCGTGAGTAGTGTTGTCTGCGTCTTGCCAGAGAAACAGCGTCACGCCGAGCGTGGCGGCATTTCGGCCACTCCAAATATTGCTCGCAGAGCCAGTACTATTGAGGCGTTTGAGAGGACCAAGCGCAAAGGTCGGCAAGGGCCAGTAGGCCACGGCATCGCGGGCGGAATGGCGGAAAGCGGCGCGGGTATTGATCGCGGCATCATCACGTCGGGTGCCCGCACTATAAGGATAATCCTGAGCGTTCTGTGAATGGATTGAACTGAAGTTGTCGTTTTTCTTTTGAATCAGGCGCCAAATACCGGATTGCTGGTTTTCATCCACCGCCAAGCCCGCCGCCCTGATCTCCAACGCATAAGTCCGTTCACGTTCGGCAATCTGCTCCGCGGTCAATGGCACGGGTTGCGCAACAACAGCAGCGCCGCCATTGGCCCACTGCATCACGGCCTTGCCACCCCACACCACGCCATACAGCAACGCCACCACACCAAAAATGGGAGCAAGCCCAGCGAGAGTGGGCAGCCCAACGGATCTCATCGTCATCTCTTCAATCTCTATATATTTCATCACTTCGTGGGTCACGAACGTCAGCCACCCGAGAACCAGTACGAACCCGATCCAGAGGAAAACCGTTAAACGCGGTCGGCTGCTCATGATTGACCTCCTGGATTGCCGGGTCTTCTGACCATGGGCGGGGGCGTCATTGGCACCAGTTCAGGGGAGGGGAATGTTCCTTTGTCGTAATACTTGTAGTTGGCGGTAACCAATGCCTGCGCCTCAGCACTTAACTTTGGCCATCCGGGCATTTGTGTAATTTCGTTTTCGAATGTTTTTTCATCCGTCCGCCAATCCCCCATCGCAATCAACACCTCCCGAATCTGCGGATCGTCCAAACATTTACCCTGCCCCACCGCCACATCCATCGCCGTCACCCACCGATGGTTTTCCGGGCTGCGCAACACTGCCGAGTGATAGCTGTTGTTGTCCCATTCCTCGGGATCTACCGCCAGACGGGCGCGGATTTCGTTGGGGGTTTCTTCGCGTTCTATTAAAAAATGACCGACCGGGCTGAGCATCGGGTTGCCCGACATCCCCTGGCGCAGCACACGGGTCTGGTCATCCGGGTGTTTATCCTGATTCCAGGCAATCAACGCCTGATCAAGGTCCACCCGCTGTGGGCTTTTGCGCACTTCAACCCATTTGAACGTGGCGTTTTTATTGCCCAGCGCATTGTTCTGCGACACCGCGTCCGGTGCGTCGATACCTGGACTGGTCGGGTTACCCGTGATGGCTTCGCCGCCGAACATCTGCGGCGCATGCGGCGGCACCAACGCTTCGCCGTTGATATAGCGGGTTTCGTCGATGCCGACGGAGGCCTGCAATATCGCTTTGAGGGGATCATATTCCGCCGCGTAGCGCTCACCCCAAACCCGCAACGGCACCAGGGCTGGCGCTGCACCCACGTAGATCGGCTGTTCATTGCGGTGCCGCATGCTCCACAACCGCTGATAGAAGCCCGAAGGCATGGCGGCCATGGCAGGCTGGCCATCGGGCAAGTGCGGCGGCACCCCGAAGGTGCCAATACCGCTCACATCGCTCAGGCCCACGGTCGAGTCGTCATGGCTGAAATACAGGTACACCTTGCCGCGATTGTCACGCTCGGGAAACACCACCGTGCGGTCGTCCGGCCCCAGGCGCTGGCCTTGTCCGGGCGACCAGTTCGGGCCGGTGCGACCGCCATAACCGGGTTGCACGTATTGCATCGCCGTGAGGGGCGGTGCTGGGTGAGGCGTGTCGGTAACGGCCTGCACGATATCAAGCAGGGTGCCGAGGGTGTCGGAGCCTTCCGGGGTTTTATTCGGTAAGAGTGAATACGGCGAGGCAACCATGATCGCGCAGTCGGCGCAGCGCTGGCCGCGATCCACCAGTAATGCCTGCGCGAGCAGGGTGATCAGCGTGCCCTGGCTGTGGCCCATGATGGTGATGGTTTCATCGGGGGCCAGGCGGCGCGCTTCGCTGATCAGCATGGCCAAGCGATGGGCGGCCAGGACGAAATAGCGGCGCTTCGGGTTGGCGCCCATGAACAGTGGATTGGGCAGAGAAAGATTAGCGGCGTGCCGGGTGATTTTGTTGAATCCCTCGCCAAACATTTCCAACAGATTGTTGGTGGCGTTGGCGAAGAACCCACCGCCCTTGGCGAAGTGCCGGTCCAGACGGTTGTCGAAGTTGTCCTGGTACTGGGTGCGCAGTTTGGTCGGGTCGCCGTTTTTGTCGCGTTTGATTTCGTCGGGCGCGGCGCGATAGCCCCAGTAGAACGGGATGAAACAACTGCGGGTGGTTTTGTTGGTGCTGCGTTTGTAGAGGTAGGTGTCCGGGTCGTCGAGCCTGTCTTTGTTTCGTGCAGACAGGCGCTCTACCGGAATCGCCTTTGCCGCCGCAAAGTCAGCGCCATAACTTCCCGCGTATAAATCCGGGCGGTGCAGCCGCTCGTTCAAGCCTTGAAGCAACCCGGTTTCCACCGACTCATACGAGGCGCCAGGATCGTTAACGCCATGCAAGAAAATCACGATGCCGGGCATGTCACGTGGGATAGCGACCAGACGATCACCCGGTCGATTAGGGACAAGCCGACTGCGTTGTTCCGCGATAACAGTGTAGTTAGGTTCGCTCATGCCTTAGTTCCTTTGGCTGTTTTTTCATGCGCCACGCGCATTGCGTGCGCTGAGGCCATTTCAGGCCACGTTGTCCGGTGGACTAGAGCAACGGCCTCAACGCATTCACATTCGCCAACTGCATGGCTTCCCGCTGAATCTGTTCCGTACCCCCGTCACCTCCAGTGATCCCTCGCACCACGCTGCCATCCTCCAACGTGACGTTGTAAGCCTGCGATAACGCAGCAGCCTTTGCGTCACCCTCAAAGTGCAAAACGTGACGCTGATCTGCCCCAGTACGGCCAAACGCTGGCATCGGTACGCGGTCGGTCTTGGGACCCACCCAGTCATGGTCTGCCGCGTGTACGATGGCGCTGCCCGACGTACCAATCTCGATGCCGCCGCCAATCTTGATGTAGCTGCCGTCATCAGCGACCAAACGAATGGTCGGCGCCGTCAGGACGATTTCACCTTCAGCCGCCGAGGCGTGCAGGTTCTTTTGTGCATTGAGGGCGATGTCGTCGTTTTGAGCCTGCACAAGTACTTTGCCGCGATTGGCGATGGCGCTGATGCCAGCGTCCTGGGCAAACGCGGAAATACCTTGGCCCGCGTGCAGGCGCATGGCCGCGCCGCTGGTCATTTGCAGATGATCCTGGGCGGTCGTGTCGTGATTGCCCCCGGCGTAATGGGCTTGGGATGCAGGGGTGGCACTGACGATGCCAGCCTCACTGGTGATCGCGATCAGCGGTTCACCGCTGGCTGAACTGTCGGCAGCGGGCCACTGACTCAGGGTTTGGCGCAGCGCTTCGATACCGGCGTGATCGAGTGCCTGGGCGCCTTGTGCGGTGGCGGTTTCACCCAAAGACTTAAACAGGTCGGCACATTGGCTGAGTAATTCCAGCAGGGCTTCACGGCTCAACTGCGGGTCTTGCGCCTGATGCTTGGCGTAGGTGGTCAGCAGCAAGCCTTGGGCGGCGCGTAAGGCTATTGCGGCATTGGTACGCAGTTCTGCACCGTTGCCCAGCGGTTGGGCCTTGCCTTCGTTGCGCGGCGTCGTCAGTTTGCCCAGGTTCAACGCGCTGTCCTGATGTCGGCTGGCGAGTCGGGTGCGCAGTTCACCTGCGGTGTCATCGAACAGCAACTCGTTGTAGCCACCGCCTTGGTGCTCTTTTGTCTTGATTCCGCTCAAGGCATTGTTGTTCGGCAACTGCTTCAACCCTGCCCCATCGCTGAAGCGTGGCGAGTGGTGACGGCTGTTGTAAACCGTGCCGGTGATCAAAGGCTGGTTAACGTCCCCGGCAATAAAGCTCACCACCACTTCCTGCCCGATACGCGGCATGAACTGATGACCAAAGCCTTCCCCGGCGCTGGGCTGGGATACCCGCAGCCACGCGGTGTCTTGCGCATGTAGCTTGGCGCTGTCGCGCTCATCGGGCTGTTGGCGTTGCCAATGAAAGCGCACCTTCACTCGCGCCCACTCATCGGTATGCACTTCCCCCAAGTTCTTATCGCCGACCACGATGGCGGTCAGAGGCCCGGCAACCACTGGGCATGGCGTCAAGCATTGAGGGCGATAAGGAATATGGCGACGGATGCTGGTGAAGGTGTTGCTGTAGTCCGCCTCAGATTCGTTGAGGTAATTGTTGTGTCCCTGATGCTGCACGCTCAGCAGCAGAAACTCATTAACCGTGGCCCCTGGCTCGCGCTGATTGTTGCGGCTATTCGCCTGTGAGGGATCATGTCGGGGATGCTGCGTCAGCGTGAAGGTGTAACCGGGCACCATGGCTCGGCAATTGCTGACGCCGCGAAAGGTTTTGCCTAGCGCATGCACGGCATCACGGCGCCAGCCGACACGATTGACAGTGTCAGCACGGCTACCCGCGTTGTATTGACCTAAAAATTCGTACTGCTCAAATCGTACGGAGTCGCTGGCAGACTTCAGCAAGCCTGTATCGATGTGTTCCCACGGCTCTGCCTGCTTGTAATCGAACGAGGGAACACTGATGGCGTCGGATTGCTGCTGGCGTTGGGCAGTCCATTCGCTGATGGTGTCGGCAGTGGCCGGAATCGAGTTCTGATGGTATTGAATGACCGGTTGCTGCTCCAACGGCGCGAGCCTGTCGGAATCATTTCGCACCACCAGCGTGTGGCTTTGCGCGGTGTGCTCGAAGTAGAACAGCAAGCCTTCTTGCTCAAGTAGGCGCCGTGCAAAGTGTTCGTCTGTTTCATTGAACTGCGTGATGCAACTGTGGGTTCTGAGGGGCTCGTCCTGCGCAAGATCGAATCGGAACGTGGCCAATGCGCCGTAATGGCTGAAAACTTTGTGCAACACGTCGACCACGGTGAGGTCTTGGAAAATACGGGAATCTACCCGCTGGCTCAGATACCAAAACCATGGGCTCATCGTTGCCGAGTAATAGCTCAAGCCACCGTCATTTTTCAGGTGGTTGAAGCCCGTGATGTGACCGTGAATGCAGCGGTGAGCGCCATTGGCCAATTCGACTTCAAGCAGCGTGGGTTGGCCGATCACGGTCTTGAGCTCAAGCAGCGGATCGCGGCTAAGCAACGCTAAGTCAAAGCTGAACGGTTGGGATATCGCTTCATGGCCACTGAAACTGTCCAGCAACAGTTCGTGATCGGATTCGGCGTGAACAGAGAGTTTGATCAAACGATGTTTTTGAGAGGAAAGAAGTGATGCTGGATCGATGAACATGCTGGCCTCTATATTGCGGAGGGCGGCGGACGTTCATCTACTTGATGGGGATGCAGGTTCGCCTAAAGGCAGGAATTTGAGCATAGAGGGAGGAAAGTGGCGTGTCGGATGGCAGCCTCATTCGAGTAGGAATACTCTGAAAGCACTAAATTATGGGAGCCTACAGTATTCTGAAAAATCGTACGTTAAGGTTTTCCGACCTGTCGTAGCGGCCTGAATTTCCCGTCTTCCAGCTTGCGGCTCTGCCGCCAGACGTAATCGCCGGTCAGGTTGACGTGCTCCCAGCCCAACGGCGACAGATACTGATACAGGTCGGTATTCACCGGCTTTCCGGCGTCAGCCAGTCCTTGGGTGGCCCGTTCCAAGTAGACCGCGTTCCACACACGATAGCGGCGGTCACCAGGTTGAGGCCGCTGGCCCGGTAGCGTTGTTGCTCGATGCTCCTATCCCTAATTTCACCAAGTCGGTTGAAGAACACCGCCCTGGCCAGAGCATTGCGCGCCTCGCCCTTGTTCAAGCCTGTATGCACGCGTCGACGCAGCTCGACACTTTGCAGTCAGTGCAAGATAAAGAGCGTGCGCTCGATCCGGCCCAGGTCCCTGAGGGCCCGGGACCTGATGCATGAGGCGTTCGGCGAGCCCGACTGCCGTGTGGCGCTGAAGCTGTTGGGCGAGACCCTTTCTGCCTCTGCCGACGCTCATGTGTTGCTGTACAGCGAATTCGCCCTGACCCGAAGTCTGTGCCATGACCATGTGGTACGCGCGTTTTCATTCGAGGTAGACACCACGCACCAACTGGCATTTTTCACGATGGAAGTGATGCCGGGCCTGACCCTGGATCGCATGCTCCCGGAGTGTCCGCAGGGGCTGGCATGGCAGGAGCTGCAACCCATGGCCCTGCAATTGCTGGATGCACTGGCCTATACCCATCGGCAAGGCGTCCTGCATGGGGACGTGAAACCGGCGAATATCATGGTGGGGGAGCAAGGGGTACGCTTGTTCGATTTTGGCCTGGGCCATGCCGAGACGCAGGCAAAAGCTGGGTTACCGAGCTTAAGCCGCAGTCGCCTGAATGCCTGGACGCCGGCGTATGCGGCGCCAGAGCTGATAGCGGGAGGGTTACCGTCGGCCAGTGCCGATTTGTACGGGGCTGCCTGCGTGCTCTATGAACTGGCCGAAGGCCGGCGCCCCGGCGAGCGCCAGCAGAATCAGCGACTGCGTCGGCCCAGGCAACTGCCCAGGCACTGCTGGCCTCCGTTGTGTTCAGCATTGGCGATGGACCCCGAGCAGCGAACGGTAGGCGTCGCCGAGTTGCGCGACGCGTTGGCGGGCTGGCGTCGTTGCTGGTTCCTGAGCTAGTGCGTCAACCGGGGAGGTCATGCAACTGGCAGTACTCGCTCCAGCCCAGGCCCGCCATCTGCGCCACTTCCCTGTGCACCTCAAGGCGCTGGGCTTCGAAGGCTTCGGCGGACTCGGAGGTCAGTTTGAGGGTCAATTCCCAGGCAAACAGGCCTTGGCGTTCGGCTTCCGCTTCGAAGGCTTCATGCAGCCGCTCGGCGCGGTACTGCGCCAGGGTTTCGCCCTTGGCCTGGGCGGCCAGCGGGTTCAGGCTATTGAGTTCGGAGGCCACATCGGGGTGTTCGTTGAGGAACCTGTCCAGTGCTAGCTGGTGGTTATCGCCAGGTGGTGACAAAGGCTTGCTCCAATCAAGGGCCGGATTCCGGTCGGTGGGATGCACAGAGGCGACGCGCGCGTTTGCGCAGCCGGCGGTAGGTCCAGGCGCGTATAGGGTTGAGTAAAAACAATAACAGATAGGCGCTCAGCACGAGGGCCAAGTCCACAGAGCTATCGCTCGGGGACCCGGTCGCTCGTTCAATAACGCCCCTGCTGGTCAACAGCAGCGCAACGCCGAACACCCACAGCAGCACGTTGAAAAACAGCGGGTGCCCCTTCATTGGCAGCTTACTTTGCATAGCCAGCTTATCTCCCTGGTGCCTGCTGCCTTCGCAAACAACCTTCCTTGATCAGTTGAGTCCCCGGCGCCGCGAGCCTGCGCACATAAACACACAGACAGTCAGTATTGAAGCAGACTCCGCGATTGGCCCAGCTCAGAAAAGTCAATTATTTGGAAAACTTCAGCGAATTTCCTGTCATCCATTGTTGAAAAAACACCCGGATGAATGGCAAAAAGCTTTCGCTCACTGTGCCAGCACGTGTAGCGTTAGCCCGTGTTTCCGGCGCTGCCTTCCAGGGACAGTGGGCGATGGGCAGAGGGATGGGTTATGGCGCAAACGCTGTTCAAGCTTTTCTTCACCCAACGCCTGGCCGCCTTGGCCAGCACTGAGTCGCTGCGAGCGATCCGCGAAGGGTTGTTGTGGATCCTGCCGTGCCTGCTGGTGTCGGCGACCTTTCTGATCCTGTCTGAATGTGCCCGCGTGCTTGGCTTCGACCCGCCGGTGGTGGCGTTCCTCGCCGGCCTCCACAATCAGATCAGCTCCGTCATTCCACTGCTGGTGGCCGCTTCCATTGGCTACATGCTGGCGATCCAGCATCGCCTGCCGCAACTGCCGGTGGCATTCCTGTGCCTGGCTCATGTGGTGGTGGCGACGTTTGTCCTGAGGGACTACCCGCGCGCCTCGGCCACCTTCGTACTGTTTATCGCGATTGCCTCGCCGCTGTTGAACGTGCCGGCCATTGCCTGGCTGCACCGTTACCGCTGGAGCCGGCTGGTCAACGAAGACCTGGTGGGGCACAACCTGCGGGGCACGATCAACATGGTGGTGCCGGGGGCCATCACTGCCTTGGCGTTGGTGGCAGTGCTGTCCTTATTGTTGCAGGTGCCCTATATGGCCCAACTCCAAGGGCCGCAGGTACTCAATGCGTTGGAATCGCCCTACGGCAGCGGCCTGTTTGTGACATTGATGAATTCGCTGCTGTGGTTTTTCGGGATCCACGGTGTGTACGCCATGCAACCTTTGTTCGATGTGCTGGACCAGGCCGTAGTGCTCAATAGCACGGCGTCGGCAGCGGGCGAGCCGATCAAGTATGTGTTGAACAGCGGCCTGTTGGGCAGCTTTGCGTTTATCGGTGGTTCGGGCGGTGCATTGTGCCTGTTGCTGGCGATCCTGCTGTTCTCCAAGAGCCAGTCCATGCGCCTGTTGGCGGTGGCGAGTTTGCCGCTCTCACTGTTCAACGTCAGTGAAGTGCTGCTGTTCGGTTTACCGATCATTCTCAACCCGCGCTTGTTCTTACCGTTTCTGATCGTACCTGCGTTGAACGCCACGGTGGCGTTAACCGTGGTGCAGATGGGGTGGGTGTCGCCAGCAGTGGTCAGCGTACCGTTCACTGCGCCTGTGCTGCTCAATGCCTATCTCAGTACCCACGGCGACCTGGCGGCGGTGGCGCTGCAACTGGCGCTGCTGGCCCTGGGCACGCTGGTGTATGCGCCTTATGTGCAGGCGATTCATCGCCAGGCCACTGAGGGCGGCACGGTATACCTCAAGTCCCTGGACATGACCTTCCGCGGCCTTGAGGAAAAGGGCCGGTTGCGCGAGCTGGACCCGGTGCTCGCTTCGCACAAGACCTTGGCGCGCCAGGCCACTGAGCTGAGCCGCATCCAGCAGATCAGCGACTACGAGTTCTACCTCGAATTTCAGCCGCAGGTCTCGATTCGCACCGGCCTTTGCACCGGCTGTGAGGCGCTGATGCGTGCCCGTGACGCCCAGGGCACGGTGCATTCGCCGTGGGAGTTCCTGCAATGGCTGGCCCAGGCGCGGTTGATGCCGGACGTGGATGTGTGGGTGGCATCCCAGGCGGTTCGCCAATACCAGAAGTGGCAAAAACTTGGCTTTGCCTTGCCGATGACCATCAATATTTCCAGCGCGACCCTGACCGACGCTGCCTATGGCGAGCGCCTTGTGGAGATTCTGGCCCAGGCCCACGGGCAGGTATCGGTGGAAATCACCGAGGACGCGCTGGTCAGTGATATCCAGGCCACGCGCCGGACCATCCAGAAGCTGCAAGCCATCGGCGCCAAGGTTTACATCGATGACTTCGGCACCGGGTTTTCGGCCTTGAGTTATCTGCACCAGTTTCCGGTGGACTTCATCAAGATCGACCGCAGTTTCGTGGTGGCCCAGCATGATCCCAAGGGCGCTCAGGTCATGACCGGCCTGTTGCGTTTTTGTGAGGCCCTGAACCTGGGTGTGGTGGTGGAAGGGGTAGAGAATGCCGAGCAGTTGGCCTTCCTGAACACCGGCGCCGAATTGATTATCCAAGGCTGGTATTTCAGCAAGGCGCTGCCGGGCGATCAGTTGGAAGGCTTTGTGCGAGCGCGTGCCGCGTTAGCCAAGGGCTAATAACCGCGCTGGGTCTGCTCGATTTCCTCGACCAGGCCGTCTATCCCAGCCAGACGTGCCCGGTTGTCATGGTCCCAGGGGTGAAAACCGGGTTTGAAGTAATGCAACCACGGCACCAGCATCCGTGGGAAAACCCCCTTGGGCCCATACAGAAACTTCAGCATGCGCCAGAAGCCTTTCAGGTGCCCCCCCGATTTGCGGTCGGCAATCAGCAGCCGCAGGTGGAAATCGAATACCACCAGCCAGAAGAGCAACGTGGTGGTCAGCATGGTCCCGGTGCGTAGCAGGTAACGCTTGGGGCCGGGCTTGATCACGCGGTTCCACACATCGAAGGCCACGGCCTTGTGTTCGGTTTCCTCCAGAGCGTGCCAGTACCACATCTGCTGGTAGCCTTTGAGTGAATGGCCGAAACGTGTCGGGTCGCTCAGGAGTATTTCCGCCAGCATCGCGGTGTAGTGTTCAAGCGCAATGGTCACCGCGAGGTTGAAGGACGGCGGCAGATGTTTTTTCTGCAGATCGAGGATGAATTTAAGCCGTCGGTCCAGGGTGTGTGCCGGCAATCCTGCATCTTGCAGCAGGTTGTTGTAGGCCACGTGCTCACGGCTGTGCATGGCCTCCTGGCCGATAAATCCCTGGACCTCTTTCTTCAGTTCAGGATCATCAATGTGCTGGCGGTAGTGGCGCACGCTGTCCATGAAAAACAGCTCGCCCTGGGGGAACAACAGCGACAAGGCGTTGAAAAAATGCGTGATGAACGGACCCTGTTCATGCCAGTCCTTGATGCGCTCGGCGGGCAGGTCAAAATGGATGTCACGGCGGATCGGCAACATAGTGCATACTCCTGTTCAGAGGCGGGGCTCGTCGTTGGTTTCAAACACCGGCGTGCGGGCTTTTGGGGCCATGCGCTTGCTGGCGAGTACCACCAAGGCTTGATAGGCCGCCGGCAGGCACCGGGCGAGCAGGTCGAGGAAATACGCGTCGCGGCCGATCAGCACACGACGCTTGTTTTTGCGCACGCCTTGCAGGATCACTTTGGCGGCTTGGTCTGCGTCAGTGATGAACAGCTTCTCGAAGTCGGCGCGGGCCTGCTGTTCGCTGTGGATCAGGAAACCCGTCATGTTCGCGTCGATACGGCTGCTGCGACAGATATCGGTACGAATGCCTCCCGGGTGTACGCAGGTGGCAGAGACGCCGCAGCGCTGCATATCCAGCTCTTGGCGCAGGGATTCGGTAAAGCCGCGCACGGCGAACTTGGTAGCGTTGTAGCCACTCATGCCGGGTTGGGCAAACAGGCCGAATACGCTGGACGTGTTGACTATGTGGCCGTCACCCGAGGCTTTCAGATACGGCAGGAACGCCTTGGTGCCGTGGACTACACCCCAGAAGTTGATGCCGACAATCCATTCCAGGTCGGCGTAGTCCACACCTTCCACCGTGCTCGACAGGGCCACCCCGGCATTGTTGAACACCAGGTTGACCTGGCCGTGTTCGGCAACGCAGCGCGCGGCCCAATCCAGCATGGCCTGGCGGTCGGAAACATCCAGCACCTGGGTGGAGATCAACACGGGGGCCAAGGTCGAGGTCTTGATCAACGCCTCGGTCTGTTCCAAGCCCTGGCTGTTTTTGTCCGCCAGCGCCAAGTGGCAACCTTCCCGAGCCAGGGCCAGGGCGAGGGCGCGACCCATGCCGGATGCCGCGCCGGTAATGGTCGCTACGCGACCGTTGAATGACTTCATGACAGGCTGCCTTCTGCGGTGGAGTGGGGCGCCGGCACTGGACGGCTGGGCGCGTTGACCGGTAGCAGGTCGGCCACATAGTCCTTGAGCGCAAACTGCCGGGTGACCTGCTTGAAGCGCCAGGTCGAGCCGGGCCATAGGGTGGTGTTCTTGCCCGTGCGCGGGTCGAGGTACCAGCTTTGGCAACCGCCGGTGTTCCAGATGGTGCGCTTGAGCTTGTCTTGCAGCTGTTGGTTGTAGGCGCTTTCGACACTGGGTTTGACGTCGACAGTGGCGATGCGATGCCGCTGCATGTGCTGGAGTGCGTCGAGGATGTAGGTGACCTGGGCTTCGATCATCAGGATCATCGAGTTATGCCCCAGGCCGGTGTTGGGCCCGACGATCAGGAACAGGTTGGGATAGCCCGGCACGGTGGTGCCCTTGTAGGCGTGGGCGCCGTCTTGCCAGGTGTCCATCAGGTCCACGCCACCGCGCCCGATGATGCAATCGCGGGGCAGGGGATCGGTGGCTTGGAAGCCGGTGCCGAAAATCAGGCAATCGGCCGGGTGCTTGATGCCGTCGGCGGTGATCACACCGTCAGCTTCAATGCGTACCACGTGTTCGGTGACCACATCGACATTGCTGCGCGACAACGCTGGGTAGTAGTCATTGGAAATCAACACGCGCTTGCAGCCGATGGTGTAGTCCGGGGTCAGCGTTTTGCGCAGCGAAGGGCGAGCCACTTGTTTATGCAGGTGGCGCAGGGCGATTTTCTGCACCATCTTCATCAGCCGTGGGTGCAGGGCGAAGCCGATTACGCGGCCTTCCAGCGCCCAGTAGAAGGCGCCGCGCACCAGGCGCTGAGTGAAGGGCAGGTGCTTGAACAGCCAGCGTTCGAAGGGCGAAACCGCGCGGTCGGGCTTGGGCATGATCCACGGCGGGGTGCGCTGGAACAGGTCCAGGTGAGCCACCTGCGGCGCGATCTGTGGCACGAACTGAATGACACTGGCGCCGGTGCCGATCACTGCCACCCGCTTACCCTTCAAGGCGTAGTCGTGATCCCATTGTTGGGAGTGAAAGCGCTTGCCCTTGAAGCTGTCGAGCCCGGGAATTTCCGGCAGCGCCGGGCGCGACAAGCCCCCCATGCCCGATACCAGTACCCGCGCACTGACCTGACGGCCATCGCTGAAGCTCAACTGCCAGCGTTGCTGTTGGTCGTCGAACACCGCGCGTTTGAGGCCCATGCCGAAGCGCAGGTAGGGCGCCAGCCCAAAGCGCGTGGCGCATTGTTCCAGGTAAGCGCGGATCTCTGCCTGCGGCGCGAACTGCCGCGTCCAGTCCGGGTTGGGAGCAAAGGAAAACGAGTACACATGCGACTGCACATCGCAGGCGCAACCCGGGTAGTGGTTGTCCCGCCAGGTACCCCCGAGCGTGTCGGCCTGCTCGGCGATAAAGAAGTCGGTGAACCCGGCCTCCTTGAGCTTGATCGCCATGCACAGGCCGGCAAAGCCTGAGCCGATGATGGCAATGTCGATTGAATCACTCTGGGCATTCATAAGCAGTCCTTCGTGGGCATCGGGTGTGCTCCCTTTCTTGTTTTGTCTTTTAGATAGAACACCATTGCAAAGAAAAATTGAATTACTTATTTTAAAAAAGATTTTAAATAATCTACCTGAAAATATCGCCTACGCTAGTCCCCGGTTCCTCATGTGCGATTTGTCCGACGGACAGGCACGACGTTAGGTCCAGGGTGTGGACGATAGCTGAGGCCTTGATCAATTCCGGTCGGGTCGCCAGCAACAGGGATGCAGAGGACCGAGCTATGGCTGTTGAATGGGTTATTGCTGCGGCTGTGTTTATGGGCGTAAGCGCTGCTTTGTGGGGGTTCAGTGTCTGGATCACGCGGCGTATCGAAGCTGCCGTTCCGAGCAACGGGCGTTTTGTGGACGTGAATGGCGAGCGCTTTCACTATTACGAGGAGGGCAAGGGCCCACCGCTGTTGATGATTCACGGGCTGATGGGCAGCAGTCGCAACCTCACCTACGCCTTGTCCGGCCAGTTGTGCGAGCACTTTCGAGTGATCACGCTTGACCGTCCGGGGTCGGGCTATTCCACGCGCCATAAAGGCACCGCCGCGGACTTGCCGGCCCAGGCGCGGCAAGTGGCAGCCTTTATCGACACGCTAGGCCTGGCCAAACCGCTGGTGCTGGGCCATTCCCTCGGCGGCGCGATCTCACTGGCGCTGGCCCTGGACCACCCGCATGCGGTGTCCGGCCTGGTATTGGTGGCACCACTGACCCATCCGCAACCCACATTGCCCTTGGTGTTCTGGTCACTGGCGATACGACCGGCCCTGCTTCGGCGTTGGGTGTCATACACCCTGACCGTGCCAATGGGCCTGCTCACGCGCCGCTCGGTGGTCAAGGGCGTGTTCGCTCCGGACACTGCCCCAGAGGATTTTGCTACCCGGGGCGGCGGGCTGCTGGGCATGCGGCCCGACAACTTCTATGCGGCGTCCAGCGAGATCGCGCTGGTCAACGATTGCCTGCCGGACATGGTCAAGCGCTACCCGCAACTGACGCTGCCGATCAGCCTGATCTATGGCGCGCGTGACAAGGTCCTGGACTTTCGCAAACACGGGCAGGCCCTGGCTGACAGGGTCCCCGGCCTGAAGCTGCAGGTGGTGGAAGGGCGCGGCCATATGTTGCCGATCACCGCCACGGCGCGGGTGGCCGAGGCGGTACTGCAATTGGCCAAGCGTGCCCGGCCGCCGGAAACCGCGGTGATCCTGCATCCGCCATTTGCCTTGGCGAACAAATAATCGTGGCCTCCACTGCGCGGTGGACGGTCCGAGATGCTTGCCCTAGAGACCTGACCAAACGGCAGAAAAACAGACTGCCCAGTCACGCGGAAAAGGCCTCGAAAAAGTAGTTGACGACCTATCGATTCCGCGCTATTTATTTAAAAAAATATTTCAATTTTTGTTTTGAAATGATTTTTGAAATGCCTAAGAGCGAATAAAAATGAAAAAAACGCCTTTTATCGCATGGTTGATTTCCCGGAGCATTCAGCGCTCCCTGAACCTGTTTTCTGCCTCCCTGCCACGGAGGTTGCCATGAATCAGACTCTGGCAGCCCCAAGCGTATGGACCGACGGCAAGCGTCACCTGTGGTGGCTGGGCATCACGCCCCTGGCCACGCCATTGCTCTCCGGTGCACTGGCCATCTGCACCGGTATCCAGCAACTCTGGTGGGTCGGCGTGCTGGTGATCTTCGGCCTGATCCCGCTGATCGACGGCTTGCTCGGTGAGGATGTGAGCAACCCGCCCGAATCCGCCGTGAGCCACCTCGAATCCCAAAGCTATTACCGCTGGATCGTCTACACCGGCGTGCTGTTCGTCATCTCATCGGTGGTGATCACCGGTTGGCTGGCCGCCGGCGGTATCGACTGGATCATCCGGGGTGGTTTGTTGCAGGCTGCGGCGAACCTGGAACCGTCCAACTGGCTGTCCCACGCCGCCAGCTACATCACTGCGCGCACTCAACTGCATGGCGAAGCGAGCTGGTTTACTTACCTGGGCATGGCCATGTCGACAGGTGCCGCTACCGGCATCGCAATCAACACGGCCCACGAGCTGGGGCACAAGCCCAACGCGCTGGAAGTGTTCCTGGCCAAGGTCACCCTGGCCCCGACCTTTTACGGGCACTTCTACACCGAACACAACCGTGGCCATCACGTACGTGTGGCTACCCCGGAAGATCCAGCCAGTTCGCGCCTCGGGGAGAGCTTCTGGGCCTTCCTGCCGCGCTCGGTATGGCTCAGTGCCCGTTCGGCGTGGAACCTGGAGCGCGAACGCCTGCGCAAGCTCGGCTTGCCGGCCTGGCACTGGCAGAACGGGGTACTCAGCGCGTGGATGTACAGTGTGGTGTTGTGGGGCGCGATGATCGCCTGGTTGGGGGCGGCAGTGATCCCGTTCCTGATCATTCAGGGCATCTACGGCTTCTCGCTGCTGGAAGTGGTGAACTACGTCGAGCATTACGGGCTTAAACGCCAGAAGTTGTCCAATGGTCGTTATGAGCGTTGCTCACCACGGCATTCATGGAACAGTAACCGTATTGTCACCAATATCTTTCTGTTCCAATTGCAGCGGCACTCCGATCACCATGCCAACCCAACCCGTAGTTATCAGTCGTTGCGCCACTTTGATGAGTCGCCGCAACTTCCCTACGGCTATGCGAGCATGATTGTCTGGGCCTATGTGCCTTACTTGTGGCGACGTCGCATGGATCATCGAGTGCTGAATCATTACGCCGGGGATATCACCCTGACCAATCTTCAACCGTCACAACGCTTGAAGTATCTGGAGAAGTACAGTGGCAGTGCCAAGCCGTTCTGATGTGAATTAAAACGTGTGTTGCGCGCTCGGGATCTGTGCATCGCGCAGGTCTCTATCGCCCAGGATTCTCAAAATGAGTTGCAAAAAAGTTGTTTGACCCGAACAAAAATAATTTCAAGGGAAGGACGTACATCATGCAATCACCTGCCAAGTTGACCACCCATATCGTATTGGCCGCGCTGGGCCTGATCGTCTACCACCAGGCTCAAGCTGCGCGCATTGAGCCTGCCGGCAGTGCGTTTACCGCCCATGGCCCCATCAGTTTTTCCAAAGGTGCGCTGATCAGCGCCGACTGCACCATCAAGGTCGCCGGCAAAGTGGCGGCCGACGGCTCATCGGTGAATGTCGACAAAGTTGAATTCGATGGCGGCCTCAAATGCAGCCGAGTCGAAGCCATTAACCTGCCCTGGGTATTAGTTGCCAAAGACACCAAGAGCGGTTCCATGTCGAACATCAGCGTAGATGTTCATGCGTTTGGCCTGGGTGGCAAGTGCGGGCCTTCTACCGCCGAGGGTACATGGGATAACGCCACCGGTAAGTTGGAAGCCGCGAACGTACCGATTGGCGAAGACTGCACAATCAAGACGGTGTCGATCAAGATGCCACCGAACTTCAAAGTGGTTGAATAACAGCAAATGTTGTTGCGGTAATTGAATTGAGATTTGGCTGGAAAGGGAAGTTCTGCAGTTTCACCGTGACCTCTCGTTCATGGCCATTACCCCCTGGCGAATGACTCGCCATAACATGTGAGGAAAAACAATGAAAAGTTTGAAAACCCTCGTATCGTTGTCTGCTTTGGCTGTTTGCATGGGTGCTGCTTCGATGGCCAATGCGGCTTCGATCAGCCCTGAAGGCCCCTTTACCACCACCGCAGGTTCCATCGTGGTGCAATCACCGTCTTCATTCGGCGGCAGTGTGACCTGTGGCATTACTTTCAGCGGTACTGTCAGTGGCGGTGTTGCCACTATCACCAATGCCGCACTGACCGGAGGTGGCTTGTGTGCTTTGCCTACGCTCAAGAGCATTCCGTCGCCAGGCTGGGTGCTGACTGCGTCGTCGGCCACTGAAGGCAAAGTGGCAAACGTTGGTTACACCATTAAAAAGACTTTTATTATCCCCGGCACCGACTGCGGTCCATCCTCCATCAATGTGACCTGGAATGCTTCGTCTCACACCCTTACCGCGGCAAACCAGCCTCTGAGTGGCGGTTGCAACATTGTATCGCTGACTACCACTGCCTCTGGTCTGACGGTTAACCCATAACGGGCACACGTTACGGAACGCAGGGTTGATCACCCTTTGAAAGGCCGGTGCCTCGTTTGAGGTGCCGGCTGACGTAGAAAGCCGGCAATGCCGGAAGCGAATAATAATAAGGAGTGCCGCATGATCACTAATAAACAACAGGCTCATACACTGTTGGGGTTGGCAATACTGGGGGGGCTGATGACGGCCGCTACCGTGCAGGCGGGTGGGTTCTCTACGCCGACTTACGGTGCCCCAGGTTGGGGCCGGGCGTTCGGCGGCGGTTCTCTGTTCAAGAATGACCCAAGTTCTGCATACAACAATCCGGCAGCGATGGCGTTCGTCGATCAATCCGTGGTTCAACAAACCGTCGACTATGCCCGGATCAAGATCAAATACACGGGGCAGTCTTACGATTACACCGGTAATCCGGCCAGCAATACTGCAGTGTCGCCCGATGGTAGCTTTGATCCGAGCACTGCAACCGTCAATAACAACAATGGCGGCCAGGGTGGTTTCACCGCGTGGCTGCCAACAGGGTTTCTGGTGATCCCGATTGGCGACCGCTTTGCATTCGGCCTCAGTCAGGTCGTGCCGCAAGGCATGCGCAGCACCTGGAATGAAAATTCCAAGTTTCGCGACTTCGCCGTGGACACCAAAATTGAAACCGTCGGCTTGACGGGGTCCTTATCCTTCAAGGTGCGCGACGACTTTTCCATCGGCGGTGGCATGATCGTCCAACGTAGCCAAGGCTTCGTCAGCCAGAACATCGATCTATTCTCGGCTGCTTCGGTCTCTCCCGGCTTGGGTAACGGGGCGTTCCCGCCAGGCGTAGGTACCGCGCTGATGCGGGTCAAAGTGGACAATGTTTCCGTTGGCTGGTTTGGTGGCGTTGTGTGGAAACCGACCGACAAAGACTCCTTGGGTCTGAACTACCACGCCAAAATCAAAAACAAGCTGACGGGTAAGTACAAGGTTCGGGCCGATGCGCTGAACAACGGCTTGATGACGGACGATTCGATCTTTGGTGATGGCAAGACGCTGGTTGAAACGGCGTACCCTGGACTGAAGTTGTTCCCCAATGGCGCCAATGCCAGCACGCAGTTGGATATTCCGGCGACTGCCGCTATCGACTGGGTGCACCAGTTCAATGATCGTTGGACGTTAGGTGTCAGCGCCGTGTGGACGCAATGGTCGTCCTTCAAGGACCTGACACTCAAGTCCAATGGCTCGACGATTGTTGCCATTCCTTATAATTATCAGGACACGTGGATGTACTCCCTGGGGGGCGATTTCAAGGCCACGGATGAGTTGACCTTGAGGGCAGGCGTGGCGTACGACCAGACGCCGACCCGTAATTCGACGCGCGATCCGCGCATCCCCGACGGCGACCGTTATTTTGCATCGCTGGGCGCGGGTTACGACGTCAAGGCCATTCCCGGCCTGACGCTGGATGCCGCGTATTCGCACCAATTCGTTCAGAAGGTCAATATCAAAACCCAGAACGTCGATCGTCTTGGTGGTGGCCGTCTTGACGGCACTGCCGAGTCTTCAGGCGATGTCGTCAGTTTGTCGGCCACTTACAAGTTTTAAGGCAGCTATGACGCGAACATCAAGCGCATTCTGGTCTTCGCGTCATGCACCTGCCGCAATGGCTGGCCCAATCGGCTGAGGGGTCAGCTAATTTTTTTTGCCAAACAATTAAATTAAAATTTAAAAACAAGATTTGAATTTGATTCCAAATTTTGTAGTGTGGCGCCACGCAGGTCACTTCGACCGGCCGCGCATTGGCAATACCCTGAATCGAATATGAGGTATCCCCATGGTTATCTGGTTATTGATGGGCCTCGCCGCCGCGATTGCCCTGGCATATCGACAAGCCGCCGCGACCCTGTGGTTGTTCATTGGCCTGATCTGGCTGGCGGCAGGTTACCTGTTCAACGTGGTCGCCGGTTTCGGCGTGAGCGTCGCGGCGGTGCTGGTGGTGTTGCCGGCGTTGTTGATGACGATCAAGCCCCTGCGCCGCACCTTGCTGACTCGCCGGGCCTTGAGCCTGTTTCGTACGATTATGCCGGCCATGTCCGACACTGAGCGTGCCGCTATCGAGTCTGGCACCGTGTGGTGGGACGCCGAGTTGTTCAGCGGCAAGCCGAATTGGCAGCGCCTCTTGCAAGCTGCTCCGGCCAGCCTGAGCGCTGAAGAACAAGCCTTCCTCGACAATGAAGTGGAAACGCTGTGCGACATCGCCAATGACTGGGAAACCACCCAGGTCTGGCAGGACATGTCGCCGCAAGGCTGGCAGTACACCAAGGATGCCGGGTTCCTTGGCATGATCATTCCCAAGCAGTACGGCGGCAAAGGGTTCTCCCACTACGCGCACTCGCAAGTGGTGATGAAGCTGTCGACGCGCTGCTCGGCGGCGGCGATTTCGGTGATGGTGCCCAATTCCCTGGGCCCGGCGGAGCTGCTGTTGCATTACGGCACCGATGCCCAGCGAAATTACTACCTGCCGCGTCTGGCGCGGGGCGAGGACATCCCGTGCTTCGCGCTGACCAGCCCATACGCCGGCTCTGATGCGGGGGCGATTCCCGACCTGGGCATCGTCTGCAAAGGCACCCATGAAGGCGAGGAAGTGCTGGGTTTTCGTGTGACCTGGGACAAGCGCTACATCACCCTCGGCCCGATTGCCACGGTGTTGGGCCTGGCATTCCGCGCCGAGGACCCGGACGGCTTGCTCGGCGCTCCCGGTTCACTCGGCATCACCTGTGCACTGATTCCAACGTCGCATCCCGGCGTGAACAGCGGTCGCCGTCATTGGCCATTGAATGCCGTGTTCCAGAACGGTCCTACCACCGGTAAGGATGTCTTCATCCCACTGGAATGGGTGATCGGTGGCCGCGAGCAAATCGGCAATGGCTGGCGCATGTTGATGGAATGCCTGGCCGCGGGGCGGGCGATTTCCTTGCCGTCGGCCAACGTCGGCCTGGGCAAGGTCGCGGTGCGCGGCACCACGGCCTACGCTGCCATGCGTAAACAGTTCGGCCTGCCTATCGGGAAATTCGAAGGCGTGCAGGCGCCACTGGCACGCATGGCTGGGCACCTGTATGCCTGCGATGCGGTGCGTAAAGTCTCGGTAGCGTCCCTGGATGCGGGTGAGAAACCCTCGGTGATCTCGGCCATCGCCAAGTACCACGTCACCGAGCGCGCGCGCATCATCGTCAATGACGGCATGGACATCGTTGCTGGCAAGGGCATCTGCATGGGCCCGAACAACTTCCTGGCGCGTGCCTATCAGCAAAGCCCCATCGCCATTACCGTGGAAGGCGCGAACATCATGACGCGCTGCCTGATCATCTATGGCCAGGGGTTGATTCGTTGCCATCCTTATGTGTTCCGCGAAATGGAAGCGGCACGCAACCCGGACCGGCGCAAGGCGCTGGAAGCCTTCGACAGCGCGATGTTCGGCCATGTGAGCTTTGTGCTGGCTAACACCGTACGCGCGGCGGTGCATTCTCTGACGGCGGGGCGGCTGATATCCGTACCGGCCAAGACCGACCCCGCGCTGGCGTCCTACTACCGCCAGGCCAATCGTCTGTCGGTGGTGCTTGCGTTGATTTCGGACGTTTCCATGGGCGTACTGGGCGGGGCCCTCAAGCGCAAGGAAAGTATCACCGGGCGCCTGGGGGATATTCTGTCGCAGCTGTACATTTTGTCCTGCGTGCTCAAGCGCTTCGAGGATGACGGCCGGCCCCAGGCGGACCTGCCGTTGGTGCACTGGTCGGCCCAGGATGCATTGCTGCGGGCTCATGAAGCGCTGGCCGAGGTGCTCGACAACTACCCGTCAAAAGCGGCGGCGGCCGTGGTGCGGGCGTTGACGTTCCCGTTCGGTATCCCGCTGCGCAAACCTTCGGACCGTCTGCTGGCCGAGGTGGCGGATGTGGTGCAGACACCAGGCGAAACCCGCGAACGCTTGCTGGCCAATTCCTACATCCCACGTCCGGAAATCGACAAATTGGCCTACGGCGAACTGGGCTTCCGCCTGTTGCCGCAGGTGGAGTTGATCGACGCCCGACTCAAGTCCGCCGTCAAGCAGGGCTTGATCGAACCGATGCCGATCTCAGCCACAGCCTTCACCGCCTGGCGCGTCAAGGCGCGGGCGCTGGACCTGATCAGCGACGACGAAGACACCTTGCTCGGTCGCTATGTGGAATACGCCGACCACGGCATCCAAGTGGATGACTTCCCGCAGGACTTCGGGTTGCTGGAGGCGTTGCAGCGGCGCAAGCAAGCGCTGGAGCCTATGCCAAAGCGCCGAACCGCCCAAGGTGAAAACGCCTCGGTCAATTGAGTGGCACTGAATGTACACGGTCAGTGTGGGAGCTGGCTTGCCTGCGATGCTGACGACTCGGTCCATCAGAAGCACCGAGGTGATGCCATCGCAGGCAAGCCAGCTCCCACATTGATCGGGTTTACACGCCAAGACAGTGGGTCTACTTATGAGTGACAGCTACCTTTCTTTCGTCAATTCCCCTTGGGGCCGTCGCCTGGCCCAGGCCGTTGGTCTGCCGCAACCCTTGCCGCTGCAACGTCATCGCAGCGGCCAGCAAGGCCTGGCCAACCCGGTGATCCTCGCCGGGGCAGGGCGCCTGGCCTTTGAGGTGCAGCGGATTTTCGCGGCCACCGACACAGTCACCGCTACCCCGGCCACGCTCAAGGCGCCGTCCACGGTGAACGTGCAGGGCGCGGTGTTTGACGCCAGCGCCGTGGCCGATCTGCAGCAACTGGATGAGCTCTATCTGTTCTTCCACGCCAACGCCAAGCGCCTCGGTCAGCACGGCCGCGTGGTGGTACTCGGTACCGCGCCGGAACACTGCCAGGACTTGCCCCAAGCCATCGCCCAACGCGCCCTCGAAGGCTTGGTGCGTTCGCTGGCCAAGGAGTTGCGCCGCGCGGTCACCGTGCAATTGATCTACGTGGCGCCGGGCGCAGAAGACGCACTGGACAGCAGCCTGCGGTTCTTCCTGTCGCGCCGTTCGGCGTATGTCTCGGGGCAAGTGGTGCGCGTGGAAAAGCCGGTGGACGGCCAGGTTCCCGTCGACTGGGACAAACCCTTCGCCGGCCGCCGCGCGCTGGTCACTGGCGCTTCCCGTGGCATTGGTTTGGCAATCGCCCAAGTGTTGGCGCGCGACGGCGCCCATGTGGTGTGCGTGGATGTACCGCAGGCCCAGGCGTCGCTGCAACAAGCGGCGCAGAGTGTCGGTGGTTTGGCGCTGCCCCTGGATATCACTGCAGCGGATGCTGCCGCACTGCTGCAGGCCCATGTCAGTCAATACGGCGCTTTTGACGTGGTGGTGCACAACGCCGGGATCACCCGCGACAAAACCGTCGCCAAAATGACCGAGGCGGCGTGGCGCAGTGTGCTGGCGGTCAACCTTGAGGCGCCCCTGCAACTCAGCGACGCGTTATTGCAAAACCAAGGGTTGAACCCCGGTGGGCGCATCGTGTGCGTGTCGTCGATTTCCGGCATCGCTGGCAACCTCGGGCAAAGCAATTACGCCACTTCCAAGGCTGGTGTGATCGGCCTGGTCCAGGGCCTGGCACCGCGTGCGGCGGCGCAGCACGTCACCGTGAATGCGGTGGCGCCGGGGTTTATCGAAACCCAAATGACCGCGAAGATCCCGCTGATGATTCGCGAAGCGGGGCGGCGCATGAATTCGCTGTCCCAAGGCGGGCAGCCGATCGATGTGGCCGAGACCATTGCCTGGCTGGCGCACCCAGCGTCTGGCGGGGTCAACGGCCAAGTCGTACGCGTGTGTGGTCAAAGCCTGCTGGGAGCCTGAGCCATGGACTACGTGACACAGATTATCGACCCACCGCCATCACGCACACGCTTGCTGCTGGACGGCGTGCGGGCCTTACGCAAGCCAGCGCTCGACGGTGCGCCTGTATTGCCCAAGGAACGCCTGGTGCGCTCGGCAGTGGAGTTATCCGCCGCTGGCATCGCCGCGTATGGCCGTGCCTGTGGTTTTCGCCGCGAGCAAGGCGTGCCGCTGTCTTATCCCCATGTGTTGGCGTTCCCGCTGCACCTGATGCTGCTGACCCGCCCGAGTTTCCCGTACCCGGCCAGCGGCATGGTGCACCTGGCGAATCGCATTCGTCAGCACCAACGCCTGCACGAAGGCCAGGCCTTGCGCCTGGAAGTGTATTGCGAGCGCTGGGTCGCGCATCCCAAGGGGCAGGCGTTGAGCATCGCGACCCGTGCCTACAGCGCTGGCACCCTGGTATGGGAAAGCGACAGCCTGTACCTGCGCCGGGATGTCAAAGACCCGGTCGGCGAGCCCTGGGACGACGCGTTGCCGTTGCAGGAAGAAGGGGTGTTGCGCACTCAACGTTGGGTATTGCCCGCCGACCTGGGCCGGCGCTTTGCCAAGGTCTCGGGGGATTTCAACCCGATCCACATGTCGCTGATCGGCGCGAAAATCTTCGGCTTTCGCCGTGCCATCGCCCACGGCATGTGGACCTTGGGCCGTGCCCTTGCTGCGCAGCAACCGCCCGGTGGGCTGGACCAGGCCGAGGCGCATTGCGACTTCAAGCTGCCGATCTTCCTGCCCGGCCAGGTCGCGCTGTGGAACCGTCCGGCAGCGGGCCCGTGCCGTGAGTTTGAAGTCCGCAATTTCGCAGGTGACAAGCCTCACATGCGTGGACTGTTCGTCTGGAAAGAGAGCCTTAAATGACTGATTACAGCTTCAACCCAGCCCCGGTTCGCCGCGTCGCGATTATCGGCGGTAACCGCCTCCCTTTTGCGCGCTCCAACACGGTGTATGCCCACGACAGCAACCAGGACCTGCTGGTCGCCGCTTTGCAGGGGCTGGTCGACCGCTACAACCTGCACGGCCAACGCCTGGGTGAGTTTGCCGCCGGCGCGGTAATCAAGCATTCGCGGGATTTCAACCTGGCGCGTGAGTCGTTGTTGTCCACCACCTTGTCTCCGGATACGCCGGCCTATGATGTGCAGCAAGCCTGCGGCACCGGCCTGGAAGCAGCATTGCTGGTGGCGAACAAGATCGCACTGGGCCAGATCGAGGTGGGCATTGCCGGTGGTTCCGACACCACCTCCGACGCCCCCATCGGGATCAACGAATCCCTGCGCCACACCTTGCTCGCCGCCAACCGCGCCAAGGGCATGGGCGACAAGCTGAAAGCGCTGCTCAAGGTTCGGCCGTCGATGTTTTTCAAGCCCTTGCTGCCCCGCAATGGTGAGCCACGCACCGGCCTGTCCATGGGCGAACACTGCGAGGAAATGGCCAAGCGCTGGCAGATCAAGCGTCTGGCCCAGGATGAGCTGACACTCACCAGCCATCAGCGCCTGGATGCCGCATACAAATGTGGCTTCTTCGACGACCTGATCAGCCCCCATCGCGGCCTGGCCCGGGACAATAACCTACGCGCTGACGCCAGCCTGGAGAAACTCGCCGGGCTGTCACCCGCTTACGACCGCCAGAACGGCACGCTCACCGCAGGCAACTCCACGCCGCTGACCGACGGCGCTTCGGTGGTGTTGCTGGCCAGCGAAGAATGGGCGGCCGAGCACGGCTGGCCAGTGCTGGCTTACCTGCGGACCGGCGAAACGGCAGCCGTGAACTTTGTCGACGGCACCGAAGGCCTGCTGATGGCCCCGGCCTACGCGGTGCCACGCATGCTCAAACGTGAAGGCCTGAGCTTTAATGACTTCGATTTTTTCGAGATCCACGAGGCCTTTGCCGCCCAGGTGCTGTGCACGCTAAAGGCCTGGGAAGACGCCGATTATTGCCGCGAGCGTCTAGGCTTGGACGCGCCGCTGGGGCCCATTGACCGGTCGAAAATGAACGTCAACGGTGGCTCGCTGGGCTGCGGTCACCCGTTCGCCGCCACCGGAGGCCGGCAATTGGCAGCGCTAGCCAAGATCATCCATGAGAACGGCGGCGGGCGCGGCCTGATTTCCATCTGTGCGGCAGGCGGACTGGGCATTACCGCCATCGTCGAAAAGTAGCGCTATCAAAAACAACAATAAGGAGACTGCCATGAACGCTGTAAGCCTGGAACAAACCGAACGGATCTGGCTTGACGCTTACCTGCCTGGCGTCCCGGCGGATATCGATGCCGCGATTGAAGATTACCCATCGTTGCGCGAGGTGTTCCTCGAACACTTGGAGAAATTCCACGAGCGTGTGGCGTATGTGAGCATCGGCACCGAAATGACCTACGCTGACTGGCAGGTGCAAGGTATTGCGTTCGCCGCCTGGTTGCAGGGCCAGGGTGTGCAAAAGGGCGACCGCGTGGCGTTGATGATGCCCAACTGCTTGCAGTACCCGATCTGCCTGCTGGGTACGATCCTGGCCGGCGCGGTGGTGGTCAATGTCAACCCGCTGTACACCTCCCATGAACTCAAGCATTTGCTCAAGGACAGCGGCGCGCAGACCGTGGTGATCTTCGAAAACTTCGCGCATACCCTGGAAAAAGTCATTGCCGGCAGCAGCGTCAAGCGCGTGGTAATCGCGGCCATCGGCGATTTGCTCGGCACCTTCAAGGGCGCAGCGATGAACTTTATCCTGCGTAGCGTGCAAAAGCAGGTGCCGGCGTTCAATCTGCGCGGCTCGGTGCGGTTCAATCAGGCCTTGAAACAGGGGCGCGGGCTCAATCATTTTCCGGTGGAAATGCACCTCGATGACCTGGCTTTCCTGCAATACACCGGCGGCACCACCGGCGACGCTAAGGGCGTGATGCTCAGTCATCGCAACATCATCGCCAATCTGCTGCAGGCCAAGGCCTGGGTCGGTGACCAACTGGACCAGCACAAGCAGGAAACCAACGTCATCTTGCTGCCGCTTTACCACATCTTTTCGCTGACGGTGAACTGCCTGATGTTCATGTGCCTGGGCGGGCGCAATATCCTGATTGCCAACCCACGGGACGTGAAGCGGGTGCAGATGATCCTGCGCAAGGAGCGCTTCAACGGCATTGCCGGGGTCAACACGTTGTTTAATGGCTTGCTGGAAAACAAGGCGTTTTGCGCGCGGGACTTTTCCGACCTGCGCATGGTGATCGCGGGCGGCATGGCCACCCACACCGCAGTGGCCAAGCGTTGGAAGGAAGTCACCGGACTGCCGATCATCGAAGGCTATGGCCTCACCGAGTGTTCGCCGGTGGTGAGCATCAGCCCGATCAATATTGCGCGCATGCGCGAGATGGAATTCACCGGCAGCATCGGTGTGCCATTGCCGTCGACCTGGGTGCGGTTTATCCGTGAAGACGGGGAGCTGGCCGAGATTGGCGAGCAGGGCGAACTACAAGTGCGCGGGCCGCAGGTGATGCAGGGCTACTGGAAACGCCCGGAAGCCACCGCCGAGGTGCTGGATGCCGAGGGATGGCTGTCGACCGGCGATATCGGTGTGATGGACGAGCGTGGCTATATCCGCCTGGTGGATCGCAAGAAAGACATGATCCTGGTCTCGGGCTTCAACGTGTACCCCAATGAAATCGAAGACGTGGTGGCGTTGCACCCAGGGGTGGCGGAAGTGGCGGCGATTGGGGTGGAAGATGGCGTGACGGGGGAGAAGGTCAAGATCATCGTGGTGCGCAAGGACCCGAACCTGACGCAGGAGCAGATCCTGGCGCATTGCCGCGAGTATCTGACGGGGTACAAGGTGCCGAGGTATGTGGAGTTTCGGACCACGGAACTGCCTAAGACCACCGTGGGTAAAGTGCTGCGCCGAGCCTTGCGCTGACTCGAAGGTTTAGGTGATCCAAATGTGGGAGCTGGCTTGCCTGCGATAGCGGTGTAACCGTTACACCGCTATCGCAGGCAAGCCAGCTCCCACAAAGTTCTGTGGTGGATTTTAGAGTGAGTTCACGGCTACCCAGCGTTCTTCCCTGGCAGCCAGGCGAATCGCCGTCGCCAACCGCTCAACCTCCCATGCCGCCTCAAAGTCAGTGCCATCCGTACCTTGGCCCGCCACGGCCAGGATCAACGCCTGCACCTCCAGCGTTTTCAACTCGTTGTACCCCAACTGGTGCCCCGCAGCCGGGCTGAACGCCGCATAGCCGGGCAGGGCGGGACCGGCCAACAGACGCTGGAAACCCTCCTGACCAACCCGGCAAACGCGCAACTCATTCAAGCGCTCCTGATCGAACGCCAGCGTGCCTTTCGTCCCGCTGATCTCGAAGCTCAGGTGGTTCTTGTAGCCATGCTTGAGCCAGCTACTGCTCACCGTGCCGCGCGCGCCGTTGGCGAAACGCAGCAAGGCATGCACCTGATCGTCCACGGCGATGGGTTTCACCTCCGTGCTCCCTTTGACGGCAGGGCGGCGGGCGTGGACGGTCTGGGTATCGGCACACACGCTGACTACATCCCCCAGCAGATAGCGCGCCATCGACAGCAGATGGCTGCCCAAGTCCGCCAGCGCACCGCCGGCATGTTCCACTTCGCAGCGCCACGACCAAGGGGACGTCGGGTCGGCCATGAAGTCTTCGCTGAATTCACCCTGGAAGCTGATGATCTCGCCAAGCTCGCCAGTGGCAATCATCTGTCGGGCCAGGGTGATCATCGGGTTGTGCTGATAGTTGTAGCCGACCCGCGTGACCACGCCGGCCGCACGGGCGGCGCGGCGCATGGCGTCGGCCTGCTCCAGGCTGACCGCCAGGGGCTTCTCGCAGTAAACCGCCTTGCCTGCCGCGATGGCGGCCATGGCCATTGGGTAGTGCAAATGGTTGGGGGTGGTGATGGCCACTACACCGACGCCGGGATCATTGATCAACGCCTGCCAGTCGCCGTGGGCCTGGGCAAACCCCCAGGCATTGGCGCAGCGCTGCGCACGCTCGGTGTCGGCATCGGCCAGGGCGGCCAGCTTGAGCTGTACCGGCAGCTCAAATACCGCTCGCGCATTGTTGAACGCCAACGCATGGGCGCGGCCCATGAAGCCTGTGCCGATCAAGCCGATTCCGAGTTCGCGCATTGCCGTGGTCCTTTGCATTATTGTTTTGAGAAAAGGTATTAATGGAATAAAAATTCACTAAATTCAATAGATGGAATAAAAATTCATTAAGCCGCTGAAGATCACCTCAGCGAATGCAGCTATATTCAGGTGATGGGGAAATGGCATCAGTTAACAAAAGATAACGTAGCGCCGATTGTCAGACGATTCGAAAGCCCGATAGGATGGCCCCTGCTTCCTCCAGGCGCTCTAGATTGCAGGTTTCAAGGCCCCGGAAGGCAGGCGATAACAATAATAAATGGGAGAAAGGTCTATGAGTGAGCCTGTCATGGGTTGGGTTGTTTGCCGCCCACGCGCCGCACGCACGGTTGCGTTGTTGGCCACAGCGCTCTCGTTGCTGGTCGGTGGCGTGTTGTCCACGTCCGCACTGGCAGCCAGCGATACCACCGCAACGCCTGCGTTTGCGATTGAATCCCCCAAGGCCGCCAAAGGCCTGATGATCGACGTGGTCCATGCCGGCAAGCGGCTGGTGGCCGTTGGGGATCGCGGGCATATCCTCTATTCCGATGATCAGGGCAGCACCTGGACCCAAGCCAAAGTCCCCACCCGGCAACTGCTCACGGCGGTGTTTTTTGTCGATGAGAAGCAGGGCTGGGCGGTGGGCCATGATGCGCAAGTTCTCGCCAGTTCCGATGGCGGCGCTACGTGGACCCGGCAGTATCAAGACCTCAAACACGAAGCCCCGTTACTCGACGTGTGGTTCAACAACGCCAATCACGGCCTGGCCGTCGGCGCCTACGGTGCGTTGATCGAAACCACCGACGGCGGCAAAACCTGGAACGACGTCAGCGACCGCCTCGACAACGAAGACCAGCTCCACCTCAACGCCATCGCCCATATCAAGGACGCCGGCCTGTTCATCGTCGGTGAGCAAGGCAGCATGTTCCGCTCCAGCGACGACGGCCAGACCTGGGAAAAACTCGAAGGCCCTTACGAGGGCTCGCTGTTTGGTGTGATCAGCACCGCCCAACCGCAGACCCTGTTGGCTTATGGCTTGCGTGGCAACCTTTACCGCTCCGCGGATTTCGGCAGCACGTGGGAACAAGTCGAGCTGAACGCGGCGCGGGGAGCGCTGGAGTTCGGTTTGTCGGGCGCGACTTTGCTGGATGACGGTTCCATCGTTGTCGTCGGCAACGGTGGCAGCGTGGTGATCAGTCATGACGGCGGGGCGACCTTCAGCGTGTTCAACCGTCCGGACCGTATTTCGCTGTCGGCCGTCACGGCGGCAGGCAATGGCAACTTGATTCTGGTCGGGCAGGGTGGCGTTCGTGTTGCCATGCCCACCGGCGCTGAACCGACAAAACAATAAGAAGGCGGGCAAAGAATGAGCAGTCATCACAACGATAAAGCGACCTTTCTTGAGCGCCTGATCTTCAACAACCGCCCGGCAGTGATCGTCATCTGTCTGCTGGTGAGTATTTTCCTGTTCTGGCAGGCGACGTTGATTCGCCCGTCCACTAGCTTTGAAAAGATGATCCCTCTCAAGCACCCCTTCATCGAGAAGATGATGGAGCACCGCAACGACCTGGCCAACCTGGGCAACACGGTGCGCATTTCGGTGGAGGCCAAGAACGGCGACATCTTTACAAAGGAGTACATGGAGACCCTGCGCCAGATCAACGACGAAGTGTTCTACATCTCCGGCGTCGACCGTTCGGGCCTCAAGTCGCTGTGGAGCCCCAGCGTACGCTGGACCGAAGTGACCGAAGAAGGCTTTGCCGGTGGTGAAGTGATTCCGCAGAGTTACAACGGCTCGCCGCAAAGCCTTGATCAACTGCGCAACAACGTGCTCAAGTCCGGCCAGGTCGGGCGCCTGGTAGCCAACGATTTCAAATCAAGCATTGTCGATATCCCGCTGCTGGAGTCTTACCCGGATCCGCAGGACCAAGGCACGTTGCTGGCCCTTGACTACCGCAAGTTCTCCCATGAGCTTGAAGACAAGATTCGCGACAAGTTCGAAGCGCAGAACCCCAACGTCAAGATCCACATCGTCGGTTTTGCCAAGAAGGTCGGCGACCTGATCGATGGCCTGGTGATGGTGGTGCTGTTCTTTGGCATCGCGTTTGTCATCACGCTGATTCTGCTGCTGTGGTTCACCCACTGCCTGCGCAGCACCATTGCGGTGTTGAGCACGACATTGGTGGCGGTGGTCTGGCAGCTCGGGTTGATGCACTTTTTCGGCTTTGGCCTCGATCCGTATTCGATGCTGGTGCCGTTCCTGATCTTCGCCATCGGTATTTCCCACGGCGTGCAGAAGATCAACGGCATCGCGCTGCAGTCCAGTGAGGCCGACAACGCGCTGACGGCGGCGCGACGCACATTCCGGCAGCTGTTCCTGCCGGGAATGATCGCGATCCTCGCCGACGCGGTGGGCTTTATCACGCTGTTGATCATCGATATCGGCGTGATCCGCGAACTGGCCATCGGCGCGTCCATTGGGGTGGCGGTGATCGTGTTCACCAACCTTATCCTGCTGCCGGTGGCGATCTCCTATGTCGGCATCAGCAAGCGCGCCATTGCCCAAAGCAAGAAAGACGCGCACCGCGAACACCCGTTCTGGCGCCTGCTGTCGAAATTCGCCAGCGCCAAAGTGGCGCCAGTCTCGATCCTGCTCGCGTTGGTCGCCTTTGGCGGTGGCCTCTGGTACAGCCAGAACCTGAAGATCGGCGACCTGGACCAAGGCGCGCCGGAACTGCGCCCGGACTCGCGCTACAACAAAGACAACAACTTCATCATCAGCAACTACTCGACCAGCTCTGACGTGCTAGTGGTCATGGTCAAGACCAAGGCCGAAGGCTGCTCGCGCTATGAAACCATGGCGCCCATCGACCAGTTGATGTGGAAGATGCAGAACACTGAAGGCGTGCAGTCGGCGATCTCGCTGGTGACCGTGTCCAAGCAGATGATCAAGGGCATGAACGAGGGCAACCTGAAATGGGAAACCCTGTCGCGCAACCCCGATGTGCTGAACAACTCCATCGCCCGTGCCGATGGCCTGTACAACAACAACTGCTCCGTGGCCCCAGTGCTGGTGTTTCTCAACGACCACAAGGCCGAAAACCTCGACCGCGCGGTGCATGCGGTGCAGGACTTCGCCAAGGAAAACAACAGGGATGGCCTGGAATTCATTCTAGCGTCTGGTAATGCCGGGATCGAGGCAGCTACTAACGAGGTGATCAAGGAATCGGAGTTGACCATCTTGATCCTGGTGTACCTGTGCGTGGCGACCATGTGCATGATCACCTTCCGCTCCTGGGCCGCGACCCTGTGCATCGTGCTGCCGCTGGTGCTGACCTCGGTGCTCGGCAACGCGCTGATGGCGTTCATGGGGATCGGCGTCAAGGTCGCGACCTTGCCGGTAGTGGCCTTGGGCGTGGGGATTGGCGTGGACTACGGCATTTACATCTACAGCCGCCTGGAAAGCTTCCTGCGTGCCGGCCTGCCGCTGCAAGAGGCGTACTACCAGACGCTCAAGTCCACCGGTAAAGCCGTACTGTTCACCGGTTTGTGCCTGGCGATTGGCGTGTGCACCTGGATCTTCTCGGCCATCAAGTTCCAGGCCGACATGGGCTTGATGCTGACTTTCATGCTGCTGTGGAACATGTTTGGTGCGCTGTGGCTGCTGCCGGCGCTGGCGCGGTTCCTGATCAAACCGGAGAAGTTGGCGGGGCAGAAGGGCAATTCTTTGTTTGCTCACTGACCGATAGAGACCATTGCCGCAAGGCACTGCGGGGGAATTGACCTATCATGTGTCTTTTCCCCCGCAGTGACTTCACATCATGACCGACGCAGCACCCAACCTGAGCACCGCCCTCAAAGACAGCGACATGCTGATCATCAACGGGCTGCACGCCTTCGACTTCACGTTCGATCAGCACTTGCAGATCGAAAGCATGGACGGCCGGGAACTCAAGCGTTGGACGTTCAGTCCAGATCAACTGAACGCCGCCACCTTTGATGGCAGCTTGCAAAGCTGGCTCTTGAGCAACGAAGACGGTGAACACCGTCTGGTCTGCCTGAGTGCGATCAAGGGCGACAACAACAACGACGAGGATGAAGCGGATGATGCGTAAATTCTGGCCCCTGCTGATGGCCGGCAGCGTAGGCGCGATGTCGGTGCAAGCCGCGCCGGCCGACACCTATGAACTGCTGGTGGGCACCTACACCGCTGGCACCAGCCAAGGCATCTACCGCCTGCAATTCGACAGCCGTACCGGCACGTTCCAAGGCCAGCCGGTGTTAGCGGCCAAGGCGGCGAACCCGTCGTGGCTGACGGTCTCCAAGGACCAGAAGCACCTGTTTGTGGTCAACGAAAACGGGCCGGGCCAACAGGATGCGGTCGGCCGCGTGAGCAGCTACAGCATTGATCCGCAGAATCATCAGTTGACCTTGATCAACCAGGTCCAGAGCCTTGGCAACGAGCCCACCCATTCCAGCGTGGCTGCCGATGGGCGCTACCTGTTTGTGGCCAACTACTCGGTAGTGGAAGATCCGGGCGGAAGCCTGGCGGTGCTGCCGGTCGATGCCGAGGGCAAGCTGTCAGCCCCGGTGCAACTTAGCGGCCACCCGGCCAGCCGCGTCAACCCGGAGCGCCAGGCATCCAACCATGTGCATTCGGTGGTGTCGTCGCCAGATGGCAACTACGTGTTCGTGCAGGACCTGGGCGCGGACAAGGTGTTTGCCTATCACTACGACCCCAAGGCCAATCATGAACTGCCATTGACCCCGGCCACTCCGGCCTCGGTGCAACTGCCGCCGGGCAGCGGTCCGCGTCACTTGTTGTTCAGCGCTGATGGCAAGCATGCCTGGCTGACCACCGAGATGAGCGCACAGGTCGCGGTGTTTGACTACAAAGACGGCCAACTGACCCAGACGCAAC
Organism: Pseudomonas sp. EA_15y_Pfl1_P101; assembly: GCF_963970835.1. Taxonomy (NCBI): domain Bacteria; kingdom Pseudomonadati; phylum Pseudomonadota; class Gammaproteobacteria; order Pseudomonadales; family Pseudomonadaceae; genus Pseudomonas; species Pseudomonas sp. EA_15y_Pfl1_P101. The sequence goes on from NZ_CAXAPA010000004.1 coordinate 86,895, forward strand.
GGGTGGATTTGGCGGCCGAGCAACCGGTGTCCGACAAGGCCAGCGCCGCGCTGCATGCGTCCAGTGATGGCAAATTCCTCTACGTGAGCAACCGTGGCACGGCCAATCAGTTGCTGGTGTTCAGCATCGACCCGGCTACCGCGCACCTCAAGGAACTGCAACGCCGTTCAGTGGACGGCGACCACCCGCGCGAGTTCAGCCTGGACCCGAGCGGCAAGTTTTTGCTGATCGCCAACCAGAAAAGCAACGAAATCGTGGTGGTTGAACGCGACCCCAAAACCGGTCTGCTGGGTAAAACCGTGCAGAAACTGGCGATTGATGCCCCCAGCGACCTCAAGTTCCTGGTGCGTCAATAAGCCACAGGCCCCGCACTGTGGGGCCTGACCCGGTGTATTAATTTTATTAATAGCGGCTACTGTTTCAAAGCATTTCTAAGGTTTAACCCTCGGGCGTAAGTTTGGTTCCAAGGCCTTCCAAGGCCACTCAACCAAATGAACACAAGGGTTACCGACATGAACTTGAATCTCTTCTCCATCATCGCCGCTTCCGCTGTTTCCGCCACTGTTGCCCTGCCAGCGGCGGCCAGTGTGGAAGTCTCCGGCAAAAAATCCAGCACCAGCGCCTACACCCAGAAATACCTGCAACAAAGTGCCAACTTCTACGCCGCACTGGATCACAAGACTCAGCAATAACCTGCACAAAAGCAGACGCCAAACCACTGGAACGAAGCCTGGCTCGTTCCAGTGGTTTGGCGTTTGTGCATCTGCAGAATAAAAATGATTGATATCACATTGCCATGTGTTTAAATTTGACGCTCAAATATTGACGCATTTATTCCTGGAATCGACAGCATGGCACTCCGACTCTCCGCACTCATCCTGGTTCTCTACTCCGCCCCCATCCTGTCCTCCATACAAGGGGTGGACGGTGAGCCGGAGATTGCCCGTGAGCGGTTGCTTAACCTGGTTGAAGGCTAAGCCGAATTGCAGTAGTGAGCGGGCTTGTCCCGCGCTGGGCTGCGAAGCAGCCCCAAAACCAGGCGCCGAGGAATACCTGACACCGTGCGGCGTTTTCGATGGGGCCGCTTCGCAGCCCCGCGCGGGGCAAGCCCGCTCACTACAGAGCCCTGTCGGGTCAGTTCTTTGCCATCACGGCAATGAACAGCGGCGATTGCAGGAAGCGCTCCAGCCACTGCTGTAACCGGGGATACGGTGCACCGGCAAACCATTCCCTATCCACATGGGCGAACTGCCGCACAAACGGCGCCAGGGCCATGTCTGCCAGGCTTGGGTGATCGGCGAATAGGTACTCGTGATTCGCCAATAATCCCTCAAGTGCGCGCAAGAACACCTCGCCCTCGGCCCGATAATGTTCCATCGGTTGTTCCGGATAGCGTTCGGCATACTTGTATCGATTCAAGTGATACTTGAAGCCCACATCGTTCTCGGCAATCAACGCCAATACCGCCGGGTTACCCGGCAGCAGCCAATCCTGCGGATCGTGCTGAGCCAGCGCCCATTGCATGATCGCCAGGCTTTCATCGATCACCTCGCCATTCACGCTCAACACCGGCACCGTGCCTTTGGGTGACAGTGCCAGCATCTCGGCCGGCTTGGCCTTGAGGCTCACTTCGATAATGCGCACGGGCGCCCCCGAATAGCGCAACGCCAGGCGCGCACGCATCGCATACGGGCAACGTCGAAACGAATACAGCAGCGCCTCGCTCACTTGACCTCCAGCGTGCTCAAGCCATTGCCCTGGCGCTTGACCTGGATCTGCACCGGAATGCGCTCGTGCATTTCCTGCACGTGGGAGATCACCGCCACTTTGCGGCCCTGGGCCTGCAAACCGTCCAGTGCGTCCATGGCCAACTGCAGCGACTCGGGGTCCAGGCTGCCGAAGCCTTCGTCGATAAACAGCGACTCGATCTTCAACGTGCTGGAGGCCATCGACGCCAGGCCCAAGGCCAACGCCAGCGACACCAGAAACGTCTCGCCACCGGACAACGAATGCACCGAGCGCAGTTCATCGCCCATTTCCGTGTCCATGACCAACAGGCCCAGCATGCTGCCGCCGCGCTTGAGGCGGTAGCGACGCACCAATTGGCGCAATTGCACGTTGGCGTGGTGCACCAGCAGGTCGAGGTTGTAGGCCTGAGCGATCTTGCGGAAGGTGTCGCCCGTGGCCGAGCCGATCAGCGCATTCAGGCGTGCCCAGCGTTGCCATTCGTCATAGGCCTTGGCGATCTGCTCGGCGAAGGCCTGATTGGCATCCTGGCGGCGCTGGTCTTCGGATTGGCGCGCGCGCAATTCGGCGCAGGCTTTCTCTCCCTCGGCCAACTGCTGGTTGAGCGCGGCCAGGGCGCTGTCCAGTGCTTCGGCGTCGAGGTTGCCATTGTGCAGGGCCTGGTGCTCGGCGAGGCGTTGCTCGCGTTCCTGCAGCAGGACCTTGGCTTGTTCGACGGCTTTTTCGCTGTGTTGCAACTGCTGGCGCAACTGGCTGACCTGGGCGTCATCGTAGGCCAGCAGACGGTTGAGGCCGTCGTCATCGAGTTCCGGGTGCAGGGCGCGCCACTCGCTGAGGCGTGTGTCCAGCGATTGCTGCTCGGCGTGTAACGCTTGCTGACGCTCCTGTTGGGCCTTGAGATCGGCGGCCAACTGGATCAATGCGTTGTGGATCTCTTGCAATTGCTTGTTGGCGTCGGTTTCACTCTGGCGTGATTGGGTCACGGCCTGATCCAACTGCTGTTGCCAGTGTTCGACACTGCTGTGCTCGCCCAGCAATGCGCGGAGTTGTTCCTGAGCTGCTTGTTGCTGGGCGGCCAACTCGTTGACCTGCTGATTCAGCGCATCGAGTTGCTGCTGACGATGCTGCTGATGGGTCTGTTCTTTCTCGATCGCCTGTTGGCGTTCTTGTTGCTCGGCCAGCTCATCGCGTTGATGGCCGAGCTGTTCCAGGCGTTGGCTGACCTGCTGGTCCAGCTGCATGAAGGTTGCGGCCGGTTCGGCACGCAAACCTTCCTGGGTTTCGGCGGGCAACAGGCTGGCGAAGGCAGTCAGTTCCTGCTCAAGACGTTCGCGGTCGCTGGCCAACTCGCGTTGCTGATCCACCAGCAATTGACGCGCCTGCTGGCTTGCTTCCTGGGCGGCTTGCAGTTGTTGCTGCAAGCGCCCGGCGTTTTGTTGCAGGTTGAGCAGGGCGCCTTGGCGTTGTTCGTCCTGGGCGATGCTCTGGGTCAGTTGACTCAACTGTTGATCAAGCCAGGCGCTGCGTTTGGCCGCCTCCTGGTTGAACAGCGCGGCCGACAGTGGGTGCGCATCCAGGCTGGGCTTGAGTGCTTGTTGTTGCGTCGCCAGTTGCTCCTGCTGTTGCAGGTATTCCTTTTGCTGGGCGATCAGACCGCCGACTTCGCCGCGCAGCTCGGTGAGCTTTTCCTTGAGTGAGTCGACGACTTTCTGCGCCGTGGCTTCCTCGTTTTCGTCATGGCGACCGAGGCTCTGAAGCAGCGCTTCGGGCTGGTGGTACGGGTGTTCGTGGCTGCCGCACACAGGGCAGGGCTGGTCGTCCTGCAACTGCTCGCGCAATTCCTCGACACTGGCGCTGCGGGCCAGGCGCTGGCGCTCAAGCAGTTGCTTCGTGACCGCCAGGGTTTGTTCGGCAATGGTCAGCTCCGCTTTGGTTTGCAGGCCGGTCTGGTTCAGTTGCTCGCGTTGCTGTTGGGCATCGGCGAGCTTTTGCGTCAGTACGCTGGCCTGCTGGTCCAGCTGTTGCTGGCTGTCCCACAGGCGCGTCAGGTCTTCGAAGGCGCGTTGTTGTTTGCGATTGTCTTGCAGCAGGCTGGCCAGCAACTGGATTTGCTCGGCCACGGCATGGGGTTCGGCGCCGGCTTCCTGATAGAGCAGGTCCAACGCGTCGCGCTGTTGGGAGAATTGTTCAGCGGCAGCGGTAGCGCGTTGTCCCAGTTGCGGCAGCTCAGCCTGGCCTTTGTTCAGGCGGTTGCCGATCAACATCAGCTGTTGCAAGCGATCGCGGTAGGCGGTCCAGGCGTCGCTCAAGGGGGCGAGGGCGGCGCTGCGATCGAGTTCGGTGACCAGGCGTTGGAGGCGTTCGGCGACTTGGTTCTGCTTTTCCAGCAGACCGTTAAGCCGGGCCTGGCCTTCGGTGCAGGCGTGTTCGTGCTGCTTTTTGTCCTCGGTGCGCTTGGCCAGCTCTTTGGTCAAGTGGGTGAGGGTGCTCTGCTCTTCAAACGCCTGGCGCAGCAAAGGCACGGCATCGGCCTGGTTTTTCAGCGCCTCGGCCAACGCGGTTTGCGCGCTGGCTTGCTGTTGCTCGGCCTGCGTCTGGCGACCATGCAGTTGGCCCTGTTGTTCGATATGCAACTGAATCTGCACGGCCAACGGGGCAAGCACGCTGTTGAGTTCGGCCTGGCGGGCGAACTGATGACGTTGTGGCGCCAATTGCTCCAAGCGACTCAGGTCCTGGCGTTGCGGGCCCTGGGCATCCCAATCAGCCTGCGCGCGCTGCAGTTGTTCGGTGGCGGCGAGCTGGCGTTCCTGCCATTCGCGCAGTTCCTTGAGCCAGGTGTGTTGCCGCTCCAACTGCTTGAGTTGGGCCTGTTGGGCCTTGAGCTGGGCGTTTGCGGCGTCGAACTGCTGATCCAGTTCGGCGCGGGCTTCAGGGGCCAGGGGCACCACGCCGGTGGCTTGGTCCTGCAACTGCTTGTGCGCGTCCCTGGCGTCTTTGGCCTTGTCGAACGCGCGTCGGCCAAGCTGGGTGTAGAGGGCCGTGTCGGTGAGCTTTTCCAGCAGTTCGCTGCGCTCGTTATCGTTGGCCTTGAGGAAGGCACTGAACTCGCTTTGCGCGAGCAATACGGCGCGGGTGAACTGCTCGAAGTTCAGGCCCAGGGCCAGTTCCAGCTGGGTCTTGTATTCGGTTTTCTGGCTGGCCAGCAGTTGCTCGCTGTCCAGGTCGATCAGGCTCTGGCGGCTGTTCTGCAACTTGCCACTGGCCTTGTCGCGGGCGCGGTTGGCTTCCCAGCGCGCACGGTAGCGACGGCCGCTGACGCCGACAAAATCCACTTCGGCATAACCACCACCGGTGCCCCGACGGATCAAGGTGCGCGGGTCGCCAATGGAAATGTCGCTGTCGGCGTCCGGCATCTTGGCCTGGCCGGTATCGCCCAGGCGCGGCACCGCACCAAACAGCGCCAGGCACAGTGCATCGAGCAGGGTGCTTTTACCGGCCCCGGTGGGACCGGTTATCGCGAACAAACCCGCGCTGGCCAGGGGCTCGGCGGTGAAGTCGATCTCGAACGGGCCAGCCAGGGAGGCGAGGTTTTTCAGGCGAATGGCGAGGATCTTCATGGCTGTTGCTCCTCCTGTTGCACTTCCTGGAGCAGCACGGCGAAATCCTTCAAGGTCTGTTCATCCACTTCACTGCCGTAACTGTCCTGCCAGGCGCGGCTGAACAGTTCCTGGGGCGTGAGCTGGTCGAGTTCGATCAGGCGCTCGTCGTCCGTGTTGTCGCTGGCGCGTTTACCCGCGTATTCGGCGGCGATGCGCACCAGGCGCACGGCTTTGCCTTGCAGGGCGGTTTCGATTTGCTGGCGCAGGTCGGGTTGCGGCTCGTCGAGGCGCACGCGCACTTCCAGCCACGGGTGGCGTTGGGTTTCGGCGAGCAGGTCGATGTCGGGCAGATCCGCCAACTGCTTAAGGATATCCGCCAGCGGCGCAGCCTCCAGGCGTTGCAGGTCAACCGAGCGCGGGATCAGCAGTGGTTCGACACTCACCAGGCATTGGCCCTGGAACGTCACGTCGAGAATCTGGTGCTTGTAGCCGATTTCGGAAAACGACAGCGGAATCGGCGAGCCGCTGTAGCGAATCCGCTCTTCGCCATTGACCTTCTGCGGCTTGTGCAAATGGCCGAGGGCGACATAGCCGACACTTTTATCGAACAGGCTGGCCGGCAGCGCCTCGGCATTGCCGATGATCAGGCTGCGCTCGGAGTCTTCCGACACCGACCCTCCGGCCATGTGCGCATGGCTGATGGCAATCAACGGCTGGCCTTTTTTACGCTTGGCGTTGGCGGCGGCGATCAGCCATTCATGCACCTGGCCGATACCGCGCAGGTAGTCGTCACCCAGGTGTGCACCGGTGACTTCCGCCGGGCGCAGGAATGGCAAGGCCAGGCACCAGCCGGCAATCTTGCCCTTGGCATCCGGCAGGGGGATCAGCAGGCGTTCGGCATCCAGTTGGCCGTCATCCAGCCACAGCACGCGACCGAGCGCATGGGTGCGCAGGCGACGCATCAATGGCGCAGGCAGTTCGATGCGCGAGCCGGAGTCGTGGTTGCCGGCGATCATCACGATGGTCAGCTTGGGGTTTTGCTCGTGGGCGCTGATGATGAAGTCATACAACCGCTCCTGAGCCTTGAGCGGCGGGTTGACGGTGTCGAAGATATCGCCGGCGATGAGCAGCACATCCGGGCGCTGGGCATTGAGTTGGCCCAGCAGCCACTCGAGGAAACAGGCGTGTTCGAAATCGCGTTCCTGGCCGTGGAGGTTTTGGCCAAGGTGCCAGTCGGAGGTGTGGAACAGACGCAAGGCGAACTCCGTGGAAGAGATGAAAAGGAGGGGAGTTTACCCGTAAAAGCACACACGTTGCCTGCGGGTGACACAGATCAACTGTGTGCGGGCAAGCCCGCACCACAGGGGTTATGAGCCATGCAGGCAGTCCAGCGCTCGGTCGGCGAGTGTTTTGGCGCTGTTGATCAAGTGCTCGGTGGCGCCGGCCATGTTGCGCTGATCACTGCTCAGCCCATGGGTAGTGCCGACTGCGTTGGCGGCTGCGCAACGCAGCAGGTCGCAGATCTGGGCGAGGGCGTCTTCGAAGCTGAGGTCTTGGTGCACGACGGGGAGGGTGGTGGGTCGGGGATGAGTTTGTTCATGGATAAAGCTCCTGCTTGGATTGGGAGCCATTATTTTGCCGATCACACACGTCAAAAGGTGGAAGCTGTGTGCGGGTTGAGATACCGGAAAACAGGACCCCGCCAGACCGAAGTCTGCCCGCACACAGCCGCCATAGACGGTTGTAGCGCATTGCGCCTGCTAATAACGGGATCTCGCACCCGATCGCTGATATGCAGCGACGAAGCGAAGGCTAGCCACTGGTGAGCAGGCGCAAGGCCAAAGGACTGTCTAGGAAACGTCCTGCAAATTAAAGAGATATGGATTGCTGCCCTTTAACAATGCATGTCGAACGGACGGTGACGAACGAATTGGAACGGCAGGGTGAGTGGCGACCACTCACAAAGTGGATTTTTCAATCAATCCCTGAATGAATCAGGGGCCCAGCATGACATTTTCAATAAAACCACCTTCCACCACTGCTTTCACCGCTCTACCAGAGCAACTGGAGGCTGACAGTCGCTCAACCCAAGCTAACCACCGTCAGACACGAAGCGCTGAGACCCAGGCCAACGCTGCGGACGCGCGCTCATTCGCAAGCGTGACTGACCGGCAACTGATAGGGCTGGTCCGCGATCATTTACGCGAGTTCCCCGCTGGCGCGACCGACAGCTATGTGAACTTCAACGAGCTGAGGGAGGCCGCCGGCCTGATAGCTACCGACAGGACATCTTCACCAGAGGCCCACCACGCGGCCAAGGCGTTTCTCTCACGCCCAAAACTGCTGCGCAAGCTGGATATTGGCATCAGCCCCGGCAAGAAGGATGGCCGGTTCGATATGGACAACCTGAACTACCTGTACAAATTCCCCCATCGTGAATGGAAGGTGCCGCGTCGTAATCATTAAGTGCAGGCAGGCGTCCGCGCAGCGGCCCGCCAATCACGCAGCTAGGAGTAGCAGCCCGAAGCATCGCGCCGGACGTCGCAGGCCTATCAGACTTATACGACGAAATACCCGGAATCGTCTGACTTTACCCTAAGTAAGTCCCTCTCCAAAGTTTGGCTTGCCGCTGACTCTCTCGTTCTCGTTTACATCGGTATTGGTCTTGGCGGTGTGTCTTCGATGTTGGCTATACAGCAGGTGTGTAATGCGGATTCTGGGGCGGCTTGCGAGAGGGTCAAGCTTACGGAAGTAGGAAAATTTGTGGGGTCTACTTCTCTTGGGGCTTTGAGCGGAGTGATGGCTGGTGCTGCCAGTGGCTCTATTTGCATTGCAATGGGCGTGGCGACTGGAGGCTTTGGCGGGGTTATTTGTGTTGCCGCTATAGTGGGGGCGGGCGCATGGGTGGGTACGACGGGTGGGGGGATGGCGGGTGAAGCTATTGGAGAAAAACTCTACCAAGTAAATCAACCATGAGCAGTATCGACACTTGGCCTCTCTGGATCGCGATCTCTTTTCTAGGGGGGCCAATGTTGCTTGCAGCTTTGACACTTACATACAGCCTGTACCTGACTCATCGTCACATGGACGCCATAAAGGAGGCCTTAAAGCACAGCCGTTATATCTATATCTGGGGGCCAAGCCTTGGAAAACGAGGCTTGATTTGGTCACTCTTAGAGATGGGTAAAATCTCGGGAATGCTACTGTGGCCAAAAGCTTCTCTCATTAATGGAGAGCTGGACCCAACCGATCTTGAAAATTTCCCACCTCACTTAAAGCTACGAATTACCCTTAATCTGAAAACGATGATCATCGCCTTCATTTGGATGTTGATCGGGGTTGTTCTGCTGGAGTTCAGGTAGTTCTGCGGTGAAATTTTTAACTTGAAAGCTCTCGGCACTTTCCACCCATGCCCCTGACCCATCATTGGGTTCCCGATGGCTGTGCCGAGGCAAATACCTGAGCAGCACCCGTGCATCCTGGGACCTATTCCTGGAAGAAGACATCCTCTGCCGCCTGCGCGGTATCGAGCGCTGGCAGGGCGATGGGATCATTGCTGACTTCGATGACCCGCTGATTGGCGGTGCGGCAGGTGGTGCGTTCGCGAGTTATATGTCTACAGGTATAGGCGGGGTCGTATGTGCTGCTGCTTTAGTAGGAGCTGGCGCCTGGGCGGGTACGACTATCGGTGGGAAGGTCGGCGAAGTCAGCGGAGAAATGTTGTACGAGAAAACACTGCCATGACATCGGGAGATTTTTGAACCTCCTGGTTGGCTTTCTGGATTGTTGGAGGTGTACCGGGCCTGCTCGGCATGGCTGGTATCGCATACAGTCTGTACCTGAGTCGGTGCCACCTTAAAGCCACTACACAAGGAGGCTCTGAAAAATAGCCATTACATTTATCTCTGGGGCCAAGCCTGGGAAAACGCGGGGTGATTTGGTCGCTCCTGGAGATATTTAAAATTGCTGGAATGGTAGTGTGGCCGAGGGCTTCGCTCATTATTGGAGAGATAGACCCGGTGGATCTTGCCAGTTTTCCTCCGCGTCTGAGAAGGCATCTGATCATCAAGATGATGCTCATGTCGACTTGTTTCCTTTGGATGGCAGGTGTAGCGATTTTGTTGGCGTTCAGGTAGATCGAGCGGACGTGCCCCGGCTGCACTAAACGCAGCCTAACCCTGTGAGAGCTGGCTTGCCTGCGATGGCTGAGTATCAGCCAACACATCTGCCAACTGTTACACCGCCATCGCGGGCACGCCCGCTCCCACAGGGTTTTGTGGTGGGTTATTTGGGGTAGAGCGGCGGCAAGCTGGTGGTGTCGGTGGCCGGGTCTTGCTCGCGTTCGGCCACGGGGATGGCTTTGATCGCACGCCACAGGTCTTCACCCAGCCAATAATGGCCGCCCTCGCTGTACAGCGCGCCGTTCAAGCCGTCCAACGCGTCCGACAGCGGCACAAACCGCGCGGCCATGTCTGCCAGGGTTTCCGGCTGTTGCCGTGCCCAGGCGTCGAGGGCCTGGCGGGTGGCGTGGGGGTCGTTGGCCTGGGTGGCGCGCTTGAGGTCGTCGAGCAGGGTGCGCGGGCTCGGGCCGGTTTGTGCGGCGCGCAGTACGGCGGGCTGTCGGCGTGCGCGCCACCACAAGCCAAAGCCCAGCAAGGTGGTGCAGGCAAGGAGCAGGGTGCTGAGTTGCCACAGCCACAGGTGGTTGTCATCGGGGGCGGTGATGACGGTGGGCGTGGCGGGAGTGTCGACCACCAGGCTAGGGTTGATCGCCACTTGCAGGGTGCGGGCCGGCAGGCTGGTGCGCTCAAGGTGATCTTCGTGGGTGTTCCACCACACCACTTCAACGGCAGGCAGTTCCAGTGCACCTGCGCGGTTGGGCACCAGGGCTTCGCGGTCTTCGCGGCTGCCGATCAGGCCGCGGTCGTTGGTCTGGTTGCCGAGCACCGGTTGGTCCGGGTAGCGGCGCAGGCCGTTGATCTCAGTGCTAGGCAGGGCCGGCAGTTGCGCGCTGGACAGGCCTTCGGCCTTGACCGTGAGGCTGCGAGTCAGCGAGTCGCCGACCTGGACATGCTCGGGCTCCGGGTTCCAGTTTTCGCTCAGGGTCAGGCTGCGCGCCGGTAGCCAGGGCGTATCGGCGGGATACAGCGCCGGCTTGGGCTTGACCACCAGCGGCAGCTGCGCCGAGCTGACGTGGATCAGCTTGCCGGGTTTGGTGCCTTGCAGCGTGTTCTCTTGCGGCGGGCGCGACTCAACCAGCGTGGCGCTGAACGTCTGCGCCGCAATTGCCAACGTGCCGCTGTGCTGCGGGTAAATCGCGTAGCGGGTTTCGATCACGCCGTGGCGAATGCTGTTGATCACCTTCTCGTAGGTGCGTGACTCGCCCAATTGTTCGACGCGTGCGTCGGCAATCTGCAACGGTGTGAGGCTGCTGTCGTCATACAGCGACACCGAGTGGTACACCCGCACGGTCAACAGTGCCTGGGCCTGGACGTAGACACTGGTCTGGTCAAGATTGGCCTCGACAAACACCGGGGCCAGTTCGGCGGCTGTGTTCTGGCTAGCGGTTTCTATCACTTGCAGGCTGATCGGCTGGGTCTTGTACTCGCCTACTTGCAGGGGCGGGATGAGCACCGTGCCGTTTTCCTTGGGCAGCAGCGTGATGATCCATCGCGTGGTGGCGTGGTTATCGCCGCCCAGCGTGGTGAGTTGGTTGATCTGCCGCGTACCGCTGACTTCGAACTGCGCATCCAGCGGCGACAGGTCGGGTTTGCCGAACTGCGTTACATCGCTGGACTCTACCGTGAGCTCCACCGTTTCCCCGGAATTGAGGCGGCTGCGGTCGACGCTGGCAGTCAGGCTCGCCGCCTGGGCGTGGCCTGCCGAGAGTGCGAGCAGGAACAGTAGGGTGGTGCGACGGCTCATCGAGTCTTGTCCTGATGTTGTTGCTGTTCGTACCAGAATTTGCGGCGCAGCAGTTCGCCGGGGTTGTCCGGGATCTCCCGTAGCCATTGCTCCAGGGCCTGGCGACGTTCACCGTCGAGGCTGGCGTCGGCAGGAAGCAGCGGCGGGGTAGTGGTTTGTTCGTCGCCCAATTCGCTGCCCGGCACTTCATTGCCTGCGGTGTGCGGCGTATTACCGGCCTGTGTGTCGCCGGTGCCGGCTTTCCCCTGGCCTTGGGGTGACTGCTCGCCACCCATGGTGCTTTGCCCACTCGCACCCGGTTGCGCAGTTTGGCCGGGTTGGGTGGTTTCGTCATCCTCGTTATTGGCTGGCTTATCGGGTTCGGGCTGCTCTTTTTCCTGCATCAGGGTTTCCACCAGCGCTTTGTTTTTCAGGGCCGGTTGCAAGTCGGGTTGTGCTTCAAGGGCCTGTTCGTAGGCGTCGATGGCGGCCTCCAGCTCACCGGACTTGGCCAGGGCGTTACCCCGATTGTAGTGGGCGTAGGCGTCATTGCTCTCGGCGAAACGCTTGATGGCCTCGGCATAGTTGCCGGCTTCGTAGAGCGCTACGCCCTGCCACTGAGGGTCTTCGAAGTGTTCGGCGGCTTCGGCGGGGCGTTTCTGCTTCAGCAGGTATTGGCCTTGCTGGTCGGGACGCAGCCACAGGTCCTGCAAGCCGAAGGCATAGCTGGGTTGTGGCGCGCTCAACAGCAGCAGGGGCAGGCAGAACAACCAGCCACGCCGACCGGCGCAGGCAGCGAGTAGCAACAGCGGCAGGAGCAGCCAGTAACCCTGGTCGGCCCAGATATCGAGGTGCAGCCGTTGAGCGTCGTTGCGCAAGGTGTGTGGCGGGTCCAGTACACCGAGTTGGCGCAGGTCTTTGTCGTCCAGGCGGGCGGCGCGGTAGCGGCCGCCCATTTCGCTGGCGAACGCCTTGAGCGTCGGGCTGTCCAGACGTGGCACCAGGATCGCGCCGTGTTCGTCCTTGAGGAACTCGCCACTTTCCTGGGTCACCGGGGTGCCTTCCCGGCTGCCGATACCGAGGATCGACAGGGTCGGCGCCTGGCTACTTTGCAGCAGCAGCCGAATGCCCTGGCGTTCCTGTTTGGACAGCGACGAGCCGATCAGCAACAGACGCCCCTGGCCGAGGCCGCCTTGTTTGAGCAGGCCCAGGGCTTTCTCGACTGCCATGTCGGCGCGGTGGCCGGGCTCCGGCATGATTGACGGGCGCAGGGCTTCGAGCAGGTTGCGGCTGGTGCCCAGGTCGTCTGACAGCGGCACCAGGGTGTGGGCGCTGCCGGCGTAAACGACGATGGCGGTCTGCGCATCGGTGCGTGCCTGCAACAGGTCATACAGCTTGCGCCGCGCCTGTTCCAGGCGGTTGGGCGGGCTGTCGGTGGCGAGCATTTCCGGGGTCAGTTCCAGCAGCACCACCAAAGGATCGGAGGGTTTCTGGCTGGACTGCTCAACCCTTTGCCAACTGGGCCCAAGCAGCGCCAGTACGGCCAAGAGCCAGGCAACGCCGAGCACCACCCATGGCGATTTGCTTTCGCGCCCGTTGCCACCACTGAGCAACACGGCGTGGAAGGCCGGCGGCAGGATCATCTGCCAACGCCCGGCGCGCTTTTGCCGATGCCACAGGTGCCATAGCAACCAGCCGAGCAATGGCAGGAGCAACAGCGACCAAGGGCGGAACCAGTGTGGCCACAGGTCGATCATCGACGCCTCCGCAAGCGCAGGCGTGTGAGGCGCTGGCGCCATTCCGGGTGCTGTTGCAGGAAAATCCCCTTGCTCGACAATTTGGTGAGCCACCGATGCAAGGCGTTGTTCGGCCAGCGTTCCTGGATCACCAGCAACATGCTCAGCACCAACGCCAAGGCCAGCGGCGCGCTGTACAGGGCCAGGGCCGGGCGTGCCTGGGTGGGTTGCTGCTCAACGGGCTCGAGCGTGTCGAGCGTTGCCTTGATCGCTTGCAGCTCTTCGCCATCACGCGCGCGGAAGTACTGACCGCCCGTGGCCTCGGCGATGGCCTTGAGTGCCGGTTCGTCGAGGTCCAGGCTCGGGTTGACGCCGAGGATGCCCAGTGAGCCGGTTTGTTCCGGGTCGGCGCCGATGCCGATCGGATAGATCTTCACGCCTTCTTCAGCGGCGAGGCGCGCGGCGGTCAGTGGGTCGATCTGCCCGGCGTTGTTGGCGCCGTCGGTGACCAGGATCAGTACACGGCTCTGCGCCGGGCGCTGACGCAGGCGTTTCAAGGCCAGGCCAATGGCATCGCCAATCGCGGTGTTCTTGCCGGCAATGCCGATGCGCGCTTCATCCAGCCAGGTGCGCACGGTGCGGCGGTCAAAGGTCAGCGGTGCTTGCAGGTAGGCCTGGCTGCCGAACAGGATCAGGCCGACGCGGTCACCTTCACGGCCTTCAAGAAAGTCGCCGAGCAAGTGTTTGACCAGGCTCAAGCGGCTGACGTCCTCGTCTTGCCAGTTCATATCGGGAAAGTCCATGGAGCCGGACACGTCCACCGCCACCAGAAGGTCGCGGCCACTGGCGGCAATCGGCAGCGGCTCGCCAAGCCATTCTGGGCGGGCGGCGGCGGTTAACAGCAGCAGCCACAGCACCACAAAGGGCCCTTGCTGGCGCCAGCCGGGCAGGTTGACGCGGGCGCGGCGGCGAGCGAGGCCCTCAAGGTCGCTGAGGTAGCTGACTTTCAACGCCGGCTCACCGCTGTCGGCTGCCGGCAACACAAGCCGCATCAACCAGGGCAAGGGCAACAGGGCGAAGATCCACGGCCAGGCGAACTCAAACATGTTTGCGAATCCAGGTGTCGACCGCTTGGGTCAGGCCGGCGATGGCCTTGTCGTCGAGTTTGCATTCGGGTTTGTAGGCGCCTTCCACCAACACCATCCAGCGTGTGAGGCCAGCGGCGGGACAGCGGTTGTCGAGGAAGGCCAGCCATTTTCGGCCGTTGAGGGTATGGCTCTGGCTGTAGGGATAGTCGTTGCGGCACAGGCGTTTGAGCAGGCCGTTGAGTTGCTGCAACCACGCGCCGGCCGGGGCCCCGTCGCAGGGTTTGGGCATCAGCGCCAGTTCCGCGAGGGCGGCGATGCGCAATGGGTCCAGCGGTTGCTCGGCGCGGGCGATGGGGCGACGGGTTGGCAGGAAGCGTCGCAGTGACCAAAGCCCCCAGCCGAGCAGTGGAATCAGCAGCAGCAACAACCACCAGCCCGGCGCAGGTGGCCAAAAGCCGACGGCTGGCGGGGCGATCAGCGGTTGCAGTTGGTCAAGGCTGCTCATTGTTTTTTAACCGGACGCTGCGGGTTGAGGTACTCGCGCAGTTGCTCGACCATTTCGCTCTGGGTGCTCAAGGGCATCAACAAGATGCGCAGCTTCTGGGCGAGCAGTTCCCAGCGGGCGATGCGCGCTTCGGCTTGGGCCTTGTAGGCCTGGCGCAAATCGACGTTGAGCGTATCCAGTTCCAGCTGGGCACCGCGTTCTGCGAAACGCAGCAGCCCGGCAGCGGGCAGGGCGTGGTCCAGCGGGTCGGAGATGGGCAACAGCAGCAGGTCGCAGTGCCGTGACAACAGGCTCAATTGCTGCTCGGCACCTTCGGTGAGCGCGCGTTCATCGCAGATCACAATCACCAGGCTGCCTGGGCGCAACACTTCGCGGCCACGGCGCAGGGCCATGCCCAGTGCGTCAGCCTCGGGGCGGCTTTCGGTGTTCAGGCTCTGGTTGACGCGCACCAACCGGTTAAGCAGTTGCAGCAGACTTTGTTTGCTGCGGCGCGGTTTGATTTCGTAGTGCTCGCTATCGCCGAATACCAACCCGCCCACGCGGTCGTTGTGCCCCAGCGCCGCCCAGCCGATCAGGCTGGCCGCCTGGGCCGCCAGCACCGATTTGAACATCTGCCCTGAGCCGAAAAACAGCCGGCAGCTTTGCTCCACAATGATGAAAATCGGTCGCTCGCGCTCTTCGTGGAACAGCTTGGTGTGCGGTTCCTGGGTGCGCGCGGTCACGCGCCAGTCGATGGTGCGCACATCGTCGCCGGCCTGGTACACGCGCACCTGGTCGAAGTCGACACCGCGCCCGCGCAGCCTGGAGTGATGCAGGCCGATCAGCGGGCTGCGCTGGCTCGGCGTGGAAAACAGCTGCACTTCGCGCACACGGTGGCGCATCTCGATCAATTCGCTGAGCGTGACGCGGATTCCATCGCTGGTGTTCATGGGTTTCAAGCCACGGCAACGACGTCAAGAATGCGTTGCACCACGCGGTCCTGGTCAATGCCGGCGGCTTCGGCCTCGAACGACAGAATGATGCGATGGCGCAGCACGTCGAACAGCACCGCCTGGATATCTTCTGGGCTGACGAAGTCGCGACCGGCCAGCCAGGCATGGGCGCGGGCGCAGCGGTCGAGGGCGATGGAACCGCGTGGGCTGGCGCCATAGGCGATCCACTCGGCCATCTCCGGGTCGAACTTGGCCGGGGTGCGCGTAGCCATCACCAGTTGCACCAGGTATTCCTCTACCGCATCAGCCATGTACAAGCCGAGGATTTCCTTGCGTGCGGCGAAGATCGCCTGTTGGCTGACGCGGCGCTCAGGCTTGGTTTCGCCGTTCAGGGCTTCGCCACGCGCCTGTTGCAGGATGCGCCGCTCGACGGCGGCGTCGGGGAAGCCGATCTTGACGTGCATCAGGAACCGGTCGAGCTGGGCTTCGGGCAGCGGGTAGGTACCTTCCTGCTCGATGGGGTTTTGCGTGGCCATGACCAGGAACAGCGGCGACAGGTCGTAGGTGCTGCGTCCCACGCTGACCTGGCGCTCGGCCATGGCTTCCAGCAACGCCGATTGCACCTTGGCCGGCGCGCGGTTGATTTCGTCGGCCAGCACCAGATTGTGGAAGATCGGCCCCTGTTGGAACACGAAACTGCCGGTTTCCGGGCGATAGATCTCGGTGCCGGTGATGTCGGCGGGCAACAGGTCGGGGGTGAACTGGATTCGATGGAACTGCGCCTCTATGCCTTCGGCCAGCTCTTTGATGGCCTTGGTCTTGGCCAGGCCCGGCGCGCCTTCTACCAGCATATGGCCGTCAGCGAGCAAGGCGATCAGCAAGCGATCGATGAGTTTTTCCTGGCCGAGAATCTGCGTAGAAAGAAAAGTTCGCAGCGCAAGCAGCGCTTCACGATGTTCCATCGATGACGGTTCCTGGAGAGATGAGCGCAGGCGTCGAGTAAAAACCGCCGGGCTTGGGGGGCTTACTTTAATCCATCGAGGGGGCAGGCGACTAACGACGTAACGGGTATTTTTGGCAAAACTTGTAGGATTTTTGTGTGTCCGCGAGGAATGAGGGCTGGACCGGGTGTTTAGTGAGCGGGGCAAGCCCGCTCACTAAACAGTGACTTAAGTCCGGGAGAAGGTACCGGTGCCCTTGAGGATGTTCTGCAGGGTTTCTTCAACTTCGGCCATGTCCGACACGGCCGTGGCATGGGTGATCTGCAACTGATCCTTGCCACCCAACGCGTCGGCATCGCCGGCGGCGAGTTCTACCAGCACGGTCGTCTCACTCAGCGTGACCTTCAACCCATCCAGGGTCGACGGCGCGTAGTCCCAGGTTAGTTCCACCTCATCTTCATCGGGATAACGGGTGAGCATGAACATCTCGCCGTTTTTGCCGTGGCAGCAGAGCATGGCCATGTTGTCTTCTTCGTCGTCGCACGGGGTGACCATCAGGGCGTCGGTTTTCAGTTGCAGCATGGGGAATCCTGTCTGGGGTAGGGCGTGATGGGGGCAATTGTGCCATTGCGACGAATTTTGTGCTGCATCCAGTGTCAGATCCCGTGCATGACCTCGCCGGCTGAATCAGTCACTTCTGGTACTCGGGGGATTGAAAAGCGTCGGTTTTTCTACCTGGAAATCCGGGTTGCCCAAGTCGCAACCCCAAGCCTGTTTACCGATGACCGAATATGTCGCAGCGTCGCAAGCAGCTGTCTTCCTACACTCGTTAAGCTGCGCAACGGATGTGCACCCGCCAGGCGCCTGACCTGCCCGTCGTACCGTCACCCGGCAAGGTGCGCATCTTATGGAAGTTGTATGTGACCTGATTGTCTTGTCCAGCTTCACCCACCTGTCACTCTGATTCGTTTATGGTGTTTCCAGAATTCCCAGCGAACAGAGCTGACGGTCCCCCAAGGGGATAACACGCGACGCTTCCATCAATAACAAGCCCAAGCGGAGTACCACAGATGGCGTTCTTCACCGCAGCCAGCAAGGCCGACTTCCAGCATCAACTGCAAGCGGCACTGGCCCAGCACATCAGTGAACAGGCACTGCCACAAGTGGCGCTGTTTGCTGAACAATTCTTCGGCATCATTTCCCTGGACGAACTGACCCAGCGTCGCCTTTCCGACCTGGCCGGCTGCACCCTCTCTGCGTGGCGTCTGCTTGAGCGCTTTGACCACACCCAGCCGCAGGTGCGTGTCTACAACCCCGATTATGAACGTCATGGCTGGCAGTCGACCCACACCGCGGTCGAAGTGCTGCACCATGACCTGCCGTTCCTGGTGGACTCGGTCCGCACCGAACTGAACCGCCGTGGCTACAGCATCCACACCCTGCAAACTACCGTGCTCAGCGTACGTCGTGGTGCCAAGGGCGAGTTGCTGGAAATCCTGCCGAAAGGCACCCAGGGCGAAGGCATCCAGCAAGAATCGCTGATGTACCTGGAAATTGACCGCTGCGCCAACGCCGCCGAACTGAGCGTGCTGAGCAAAGAGCTTGAGCAGGTGCTCGGCGAAGTGCGCGTGGCCGTGGCTGATTTCGAACCGATGAAAGCCAAGGTCCAGGACCTGCTGGCCGGTATCGACGCCAGCCAGTTCAGCATCGACGGCGAAGAAAAAGCCGAGATCAAGAACTTCCTGGAATGGCTGGTGGGCAACCACTTCACCTTCCTCGGTTATGAAGAGTTTGTGGTACGTGACGAGGCGGATGGCGGTCATATCGAATATGACGCCGATTCCTTCCTCGGTCTGACCAAACTGCTGCGCGCCGGCCTTACCGCCGACGACCTGCGCATCGAAGACTATGCCGTGGCGTACCTGCGTGAGCCGACCGTGCTGTCGTTCGCTAAGGCTGCGCACCCGAGCCGCGTGCACCGCCCGGCGTATCCGGACTACGTGTCGATCCGTGAGATCAGCGCTGACGGCAAGGTCATCAAGGAACACCGTTTCATGGGCCTGTACACTTCCTCTGTGTATGGCGAAAGCGTGCGGGTGATCCCGTACATCCGCCGCAAGGTCGCGGAAATCGAACGCCGTTCCGGCTTCCAGCCCAAGGCTCACCTGGGCAAGGAGCTTGCTCAAGTCGTTGAGGTGCTGCCGCGTGATGACCTGTTCCAGACTCCGGTCGACGAGCTGTTCAGCACCGTGATGTCGATCGTGCAGATCCAGGAACGCAACAAGATCCGTGTGTTCCTGCGCAAAGACCCGTACGGTCGTTTCTGCTACTGCCTGGCCTACGTGCCGCGCGACGTCTATTCCACCGAAGTGCGCCAGAAAATCCAGCAAGTGCTGATGGATCGCCTGAAGGCCTCGGACTGCGAATTCTGGACCTTCTTCTCCGAGTCCGTGCTGGCGCGCGTGCAGTTGATTCTGCGGGTTGACCCGAAGAACCGCCTGGACATCGACACGCTGCAACTGGAAAAAGAAGTGGTGCAGGCCTGCCGCAGCTGGCAGGACGACTACTCCAGCCTGGTCGTGGAAAGCTTCGGCGAAGCCCAAGGCACCAACGTGCTGGCCGACTTCCCGAAAGGCTTCCCCGCCGGTTACCGCGAGCGTTTTGCTGCGCATTCGGCTGTGGTCGACATGCAGCACCTCAACAGCCTGACCGAAGCCAACCCGCTGGTGATGAGCTTCTACCAGCCGCTGGGCCAGGTCTCCGGCCAACGCGAGCTGCATTGCAAGCTCTACCATGCCGACACCCCGCTGGCGCTGTCCGACGTGCTGCCGATCCTGGAAAACCTCGGCCTTCGCGTGCTGGGTGAGTTCCCGTATCGCCTGCGTCATGCCAGTGGTCGTGAGTTCTGGATCCATGACTTCGCGTTCATCGCCGCCGAAGGCGTGAACCTGGATATCCAGCAGCTCAACGACACCCTGCAAGACGCGTTCGTGCACATCGTGCATGGCGACGCCGAGAACGATGCGTTCAACCGCCTGGTACTGACTGCTGGCCTGCCTTGGCGCGACGTGGCCTTGCTGCGTGCCTACGCCCGTTACCTGAAGCAGATCCGCCTGGGCTTTGACCTGGGTTACATCGCCAGCACCCTGAACAACCACACCGACATCGCTCGCGAGTTGACCCGGTTGTTCAAGACCCGTTTCTACCTGGCCCGCAAACTCACCGCCGAAGACCTGGAAGACAAGCAGCAACGCCTGGAACAAGCGATTCTCAGCGCCCTGGACGACGTTCAGGTGCTCAACGAAGACCGCATCCTGCGTCGCTACCTGGACCTGATCAAGGCCACCCTGCGTACCAACTTCTACCAGGCCGACGCCAACGGTCAGAACAAGTCGTACTTCAGCTTCAAGTTCAACCCGCACGCGATTCCTGAGCTGCCTAAGCCAGTGCCGAAGTTTGAAATCTTCGTGTACTCGCCACGGGTTGAGGGTGTGCACCTGCGCTTCGGCAACGTGGCGCGTGGCGGGTTGCGCTGGTCCGACCGTGAAGAAGACTTCCGTACTGAAGTGCTTGGCCTGGTAAAAGCCCAGCAAGTGAAGAACTCGGTCATCGTGCCAGTGGGGGCGAAGGGCGGCTTCCTGCCGCGTCGCCTGCCACTGGGCGGCAGCCGGGACGAGATCGCGGCCGAAGGCATCGCCTGCTACCGCATCTTCATTTCCGGCCTGTTGGACATCACCGACAACCTGAAAGACGGCGCCCTGGTACCGCCGGCCAACGTTGTGCGCCATGACAACGATGACCCGTACCTGGTGGTGGCTGCGGACAAGGGCACTGCGACCTTCTCCGACATCGCCAACGGCATCGCCATCGACTACGGCTTCTGGCTGGGCGACGCGTTCGCCTCGGGTGGTTCCGCCGGTTACGACCACAAGAAAATGGGCATCACCGCCAAGGGCGCGTGGGTCGGTGTGCAGCGTCACTTCCGTGAGCGCGGCATCAATGTGCAGGAAGACAGCATCACTGTTGTGGGCGTCGGCGACATGGCCGGTGACGTGTTTGGTAACGGCCTGTTGATGTCCGACAAGCTGCAACTGGTCGCGGCCTTCAACCACCTGCATATCTTCATCGATCCAAACCCGAACCCGGCCACCAGCTTCGTTGAGCGCCAGCGCTTGTTTGAGCTGCCGCGTTCGGCCTGGACCGACTACGACACCAGCATCATGTCCGAAGGCGGCGGTATCTTCTCGCGCAGCGCGAAGAGCATTGCCATCTCGCCACAGATGAAAGAGCGCTTCGCCATCTCGGCCAACAAGCTGACCCCGACCGAATTGCTGAACGCCTTGCTCAAGGCGCCGGTAGACCTGTTGTGGAACGGCGGTATCGGTACCTACGTCAAGGCCAGCACTGAAAGCCACGCCGATGTGGGCGACAAAGCCAACGACGCACTGCGCGTCAATGGCAACGAGCTGCGCTGCAAAGTGGTGGGCGAGGGCGGTAACCTCGGCATGACCCAACTGGGTCGTGTGGAATTCGGCCTCAATGGCGGCGGTTCCAACACCGACTTCATCGACAACGCCGGTGGTGTGGATTGCTCCGACCACGAAGTGAACATCAAGATCTTGCTCAACGAAGTGGTGCAGGCCGGTGACATGACCGACAAGCAACGCAACCAGTTGCTGGCGAGCATGACCGACGAAGTCGGCAACCTAGTGTTGGGCAACAACTACAAGCAGACCCAGGCCCTGTCCCTGGCTGCGCGCCGTGCCTACGAGCGTGCCGCCGAGTACAAGCGCCTGATGAGCGACCTGGAAGGCCGTGGCAAGCTGGACCGCGCCATCGAGTACCTGCCGACCGAGGAGCAGCTCGTCGAGCGCGCCGCGAATGGCAAGGGCCTGACCCGTCCGGAACTGTCGGTGCTGATCTCGTACAGCAAGATCGACCTCAAGGAAGCGCTGCTCAAGTCTCGCGTACCGGATGACGACTACCTGACCCGAGACATGGAGACCGCGTTCCCACCGAGCCTGGTCGCCAAGTTCGGCGAGGCCATGCGCCGCCACCGCCTCAAGCGCGAAATCGTCAGCACCCAGATCGCCAACGATCTGGTCAACCACATGGGTATCACCTTCGTTCAACGGCTCAAAGAGTCGACCGGCATGACCCCGGCGAACGTAGCCGGCGCTTACGTGATCGTGCGTGACATCTTCCATCTCCCGCACTGGTTCCGCCAGATCGAAGCCCTGGACCACCAGGTGTCGGCTGACGTGCAACTGGAGCTGATGGACGAGCTGATGCGCCTGGGTCGTCGCGCCACGCGCTGGTTCCTGCGCAGCCGTCGCAACGAGCAGGACGCTGGCCGTGACACCGCGCACTTCGGTCCGCACCTGGCGGCGTTGGGCCTCAAGCTCGACGAACTGCTGGAAGGCCCGACCCGTGAAGGTTGGCAGAACCGTTACCAGGCCTACACCGAAGCCGGTGTTCCTGAGCTGTTGGCACGCATGGTTGCAGGCACGGCTCACCTGTACACCTTGCTGCCGATCATCGAAGCCGCTGACGTCACCGGGCATGACGCCGCCGAAGTGGCCAAGGCCTACTTCGCCGTTGGCAGCGCCCTGGACTTGCCATGGTACCTGCAGCAGATCAGCGATCTGCCGGTGGCCAACAACTGGCAGGCCCAGGCCCGCGAAGCCTTCCGCGATGACGTGGACTGGCAGCAGCGTGCAATCACCATCTCCGTCCTGCAAATGGCCGACGCGCCACAAGACATGGAAGCCCGCGTGGCCCTGTGGCTTGAGCAGCACAAGGACATGGCCGAGCGTTGGGTGGCGATGATGGTTGAGATTCGTGCTGCTGTGGGTACGGACTACGCCATGTATGCCGTGGCCAACCGCGAGTTGCTGGACCTAGCGTTGAGTGGTCAGCCGGTGCTGCAACCGGCTTGATCAAGCGGTAAAACAAAAGCCCCCACATCGTGAGATGCGGGGGCTTTTTGTTGCAGCGCTATTTATCAAACACTGAAGGGCACATTTTGATCTTCATTCACTTAGGTGCAGTGGTGTTTTACTAGTTTGCTTTGCAGATGATCCAAGTGCTGCATCATGAGGTTCACCGCAGTGGTTGAGTCACGGTGCTCCACCGCATCCACAATCGCCGCATGCTCCTGCCACGCGCAATACGTGCAGGCTTTTGCTTCGTATTGGGCAATGATCAACGACGTCAGCGGCACCAAACTGTTAAGGAACTGCGCCAGCGGTGCATTGCGCGCCATCGCTGCCAATTGCAGATGAAATTCCCCCGACAGCCGAATCGCCGGTCCACGCTGGTCGCGCTCGATGCACTCGCGCTCGCGGGCAATCAGCTCGCGTAACTGGCGCACCTGGGGCGGTGTGGCGTGTGCGCAGGCCAGTTGCACCACAGTTATTTCAGTCAGGCGCCGTGCTTCAAGGATTTGCCGGGTTTGCTGCGGGTCCGGCGCGGCGACCTGGGCCCGTTGGTTGGGCCGCAGGATGATTACTTGCTGATGGGACAGTTTTGCCAGGACCCGGCGAATCACACTGCGACTCACGCCAAAGATTTCGCCCAGGCCTTCTTCGGTAAAACGGCTGGCTGGGGCGATGCGTTGTTCGAGGATGGCGTCGAACAGGCGCGGGTAGATGTCGTCCACCGAAGGCTTTTTACCAGCGACCAGGCGCAGGGCAGGGAGGATAGGGTCGCGGTGCAGCGCGTGAGCGGTCATGGCCGGTCTCCAGAAAGTCAGCTGCCCAGATGGTCGTCCGGGATGTTCAAACGGATGCCCATGCGCAGGCCTTCCTGAAGGATGTGCCGACGCATTTCCGCACTGGCCAGGGCGCTGTTCTTGTTGCGGATGGCGCGCACCACGGCTTCGTTTTCCCGCAGGCGCTCCGCCAGGTGCTCGGGCGAGTTGCGCAGCACTTGGGCGCTTTGCTTGAGGGCGTTACTGGTTTGTTGCACCACGTTCTGGAAGATCGGGTTGGAGGTCAGGGCGAACAGTTCTTCATGGAAGCCGATGTAGGCGTTCATGCCAGTTTCGGCGTCGCCGGCGTCGAGGGCTTCGCGCATGTCCATCAAGGTCAGGCGCAATTGGCCGACCTCTTTGCTGCTGATGGATTGGGCCACCAGACCGACAATGAACGGCTCGAGGGTGTAGCGCAGTTGCAGGATGTCTTCGAGGCTCGCGTCGGCCACGGTGTCGCTGGAGTGCGCGTCGCTAACGCTGGTTTCCAGCACCACCACGCCTTTGCCGGGCATGGAGCGCACCAGGCCAAGGGTTTCCAGGACAATCACGGCTTCGCGCAGGCTGGGGCGGCTGATGCCCATTTGTTCGGCCAGTTCGCGCTGGCCGGGGAGCATTTCGCCGCGGCGCCACTGGCCCCGCGCCAGAGCGGCTCGGAGTTTTTCTACGACTGAATTGACGACGGTTGAGGTGCTGATCACGTCGTACACTCCTTTAAGTTGCCAATACAATAATTAAACTGGCATTGAGCCAATGTGGGCGCTGGCTTGTCGGGTCGCCGCATCGCTGCGCTGGCTGACTATCAGTTGATAGCTTTGTAGGCTGGCCCACCGCTATCGCAGGCAAGCCAGCTCCCGCATTTAAACGGTGTCGCTTGCTCAGAACTCCTGATGCGCGGGCAGCACCGGTTTCTTGGCCTGGAAAGCGTAGCCTTGGTGACCATCAAGGACCTTGTTGGCGCGCTGGATATCGATGTCTTTCTCCCAGCGTGCAATGGCCACGGTGGCGACGCAGTTGCCGATCAGGTTAGTCAGGGCGCGACCGATGCCCATGAACCAGTCCACCGCCAGCACCAGCACCAGGCCCACCACCGGAATCGCCGGGATCGCGGTAAGGGTCGCCGCCAGGATCACCAGCGCCGAACCGGGAATCCCATGGGCGCCCTTGGATGTAATCAACGATACCAACAAGATGGTCATCAGATCGGTCATCGACAGCGGTGTGCCGGTGGCATTGGCGATAAACACGATGGCCAGGGTCAGGTAGATCGAAAAGCCATCGAGGTTGAACGAATACCCAGTTGGAATTACCAGGCCCACGGTGGAGCTGCCGATCCCCAGGTGCTCCAGCTTACGCATGATTTGCGGCAGCACGGCGTCGGAGGAGGCGGTGCCCATCACGATCAGCAGTTCTTCGCGCAGGTACTTGAGCAGCGGCAGCATGCGCAGGCCCGACAGGCGCATTACCAGGCCCAGGATCAGGCCGACGAAGGCAAAGCACGTCAGGTAGAACAGGCCGACCAGGCTGCCCAGGTGTTGCAGCGAATCAAGCCCGTAGGTGCTGGTGGTAAAGGCGATCGCGCCGAATACACCGATCGGCGCCAGGCGCACGATCATGCCCATGATGCGAAAGATCACATGGCTCAGTTCGTTGATCAGCCGGGAAATGCCCGACGCCGCTTCGCCCACCAGGTTCAACGCGCTGCCGAATAGCACCGAGAACAACAGCACTTGCAGCACGTTGTTCTCGGCAAAGGCGCCGATGACCGAGTTGGGGATCAGGTCCATCAGAAACTGGCTGGTGCCCTTGATGTGCTGGCCCTTGTCGGCCAAGTCATTCAAACCGGCAGACGACAACTGCTCCAGATGGATATTGGCGCCAGTGCCGATACCGGTGCTAAAAGCCATGATGAGTCCGATCACCAGGGCGACCGTGGTCAGGACCTCGAAGTAGATCACCGACTTGAGGCTGATGCGTCCGACCTTTTTCAAGTCGCCGGCGCCGGAGATGCCGCTGACCACCACGCAGAACACGATCAGGCCGATCAGCATCTTGATCAGCTTGATGAAGCCGTCGCCCAAGGGTTTGAGTTGCGAGGAGAATTCGGGAAGGGCCAAGCCGCAGATTACGCCTAGCATCAGGCCAATCACGACTTGCAGGAAAATCGAACGCGAGCACCATCTGAGCATGGGAGGGATCTCTATTCGGTGCCCTGGTGATTCCAGGGCTTAATTGTTGTGGTCATACCGGTAAGTCCAGTGCGGGGCCAGTCTAGGCCAGGTATTTTTGAAATAACAAGTCATTATTTAGCGTTTGACGGGTCCCGGTCTGACCAGTTGGTCGGTGAGGTCGATGCTTGAGCGGTTGGCGGGGTGGGATTTTTTTCGCTTATCATCCGTCGCTCGGCATACGAGGTGATAGATGGACCCGCCAGGACTGACCACTGACGACACCGGGTGCACCCATTGCACCTGGCGCACCGCAGCGCCGGAATACCCGCATTACCACGACTGTGAGTGGGGCGTGCCGGTGGCGGACGATACCCAGCTGTACGAGAAGATCTGCCTGGAAGGTTTTCAGGCAGGCATGGCGTGGATCACCGTCCTGCGCAAACGCGAGCAGTTTCGCGCGGCGTTCGAGGGGTTTGATTTTCGCCGGGTGGCGCAGTACGGCGCGGCGGATATAGAGCGGCTGATGCAGGACCCGGGCATCGTGCGTAATCGCGCGAAGATCGTGTCCACCATCAACAATGCGCGCAGGGCGTGTGAGTTGGTGGAGGAGACCGGCTCGCTGGCACGGTGGTTGTGGGCGTTTGAGCCCGCTGACGATGAGCGCCCGGCCGTGGTGGACATGGCTTACTGGACAGGTAACCCCACCTCGCCGGCTTCCGAACGTTTGTCGAAAGCCCTGAAGAAGCGGGGTTGGACGTTTGTCGGCCCGACCACGATGTATGCGCTGATGCAGGCGATGGGGATGGTGAATGATCATCTGGAAGGCTGCTGCTGCCGGCCGCGAATTGAAACGCTGCGGCAGCAGTTCAAACGGCCCTGAATCCCTGGTTCCAGACTGTCAACACTGTGGGTGCGGCGGTGTCTGGGCTATCAGGACAGGAAACCACCGTCCACATTCAGCGACACACCCGTGGTGTAGCTGGACGCATCGCTGGCCAGGAACAACACCGCGCCGGCCATTTCGCTCGGATCCGCCACACGCTTGAGGGGGATCTGCGCCAGGGCCATTTTCAGGATTGCGTCATTCTTCACCAGGGCCGAGGCGAACTTGGTGTCGGTGAGGCCCGGCAACAGGGCGTTGCAACGAATGCCGAACTCGGCGCATTCCTTGGCAAACACCTTGGTCATGTTGATCACGGCGGCCTTGGTCACCGAGTAGATGCCCTGGAAGACACCCGGCGAAATCCCGTTGATCGACGCCACATTGATGATGCTGCCGCCACCGTTTTCGCGCATCAGCTTGCCGGCTTCCACCGACATGAAGAAATAGCCACGGATGTTCACGTCAACGGTCTTCTGGAACGCACCGAGATCGGTGTCCAGCACGTTGCAGAATTGCGGGTTGGTCGCAGCGTTGTTCACCAGGATATCCAGGCGACCAAACTGCTCGCGAATGCCGGCGAACACTTGGGTGATCTGCTCCATTTCGCCGATATGGCAGGCCACGGCGGTGGCCTTGCCGCCGTCGGCGATGATTGCATCAGCCACGTGCTGGCAGCCTTCCAGCTTGCGGCTGGAAACGATCACGTGAGCGCCTTGTTGGGCCAGCAACTTGGCGATGGCTTCACCGATGCCACGGCTGGCGCCGGAAACAAAAGCAATCTTGCCATCGAGGTCGAACAGGTTGGTCTTGGACATGAGGGTTCCTTGGTGTGTGCGATCAGAGCGCTGATTTGCCGATGACATTCAGGCTCATTTGCTCCAGCAGCTTGTTCATTTGAATGAACTGCGCAAAGCGTTTGTCCTGGGTCTGGCCATGGAAGAAGCGGTAGTAGATCTGCTGCACGATGCCCGCCAGGCGGAACAGGCCGTAGGTGTAGTAGAAGTCGAAATTGTCGATCTGCAGGCCCGCGCGTTCAGCGTAGTAATCGACGAACTGGCGGCGGGTGAGCATGCCGGGGACGTTGCTTGGCTGACGGCGCATCAGTTGCACCGGCGCAGGGTCGGCGGCTTCGATCCAGTAGGCGAGGGTGTTGCCCAGGTCCATCAGCGGGTCGCCGAGGGTGGTCAGCTCCCAGTCCAGCACGCCGATGATCTGCATCGGGTTGTTTGGGTCGAGGATCACGTTGTCGAAGCGGTAGTCGTTATGCACGATGCTCGACGTTGGGTGGTCGGCGGGCATTTTTTCATTCAGCCACGCGCGCACGGCGTCCCAGCGCGGCGCGTCGGGGGTCAGGGCTTTTTCGTAGCGATCACTCCAGCCACGGATCTGGCGCTCTACGTAGCCTTGCGGCTTGCCCAGGTCAGCCAGGCCGCAGGCGCTGTAGTCCACTTGGTGCAGTTCGACGAATTTGTCGATAAAGCTTTTGCACAACGCCTCGGTCTTGGCCGCATCCAGGCCCAGTTCGGGCGGCAGGTCGGAGCGCAGGATGATGCCGTTGACGCGCTCCATCACATAGAACTCGGCACCGATCACCGACTCGTCGGTGCAATGCACGTAGGCCTTGGGGCAATAAGGGAAGCCGTCTTTGAGCTGGTTGAGAATGCGGTATTCGCGGCCCATGTCATGAGCGGACTTGGCCTTGTGACCAAACGGTGGGCGACGCAGCACGAATTCCTGACCGGGGTATTCCAACAGGTAGGTCAGGTTGGACGCACCACCCGGGAACTGGCTGATCGTAGGCGTGCCGCTCAAACCGGGGATGTGGGCCTTGAGGTAGGGATCGATCAGGCTGGCATCAAGTTCTTCGCCTGGGCGAATCTGGGTCGATTGGTCGTTCAGCGCCATGCTTATCCCTTCTGCTTATTCTAAAGGCCTTGGACTATTTCCTAATCTAATGCGCACCACCGCCCAGCGACAAGGTCGTGGCGGCTTAATAGGTTAGCGTGTTGGATGATGATCAGCGTGCCTGATCGGTCATTTATTGGGCGGGGGCAGGGCGACCGGCGTGAGCACTGGACGCCCGGCGAAGTATTCCACCAAGTTGTCCGCTACGCGCTGCACCGTGTCATGGGCGGCTTCCGGCGACAGGCCCGCGACATGGGAGGTGAGCACGGTGTTGCTGAGTTTCTTGAGCGCGTCGGGCACCTTGGGCTCGTCGTCGAACACATCCAGCGCGGCGCCGCCGATGCGGCGTTGCTCCAGGGCGGCGACCAGGTCGGCGGTGACCACCACGCTGCCACGGCCGATGTTGACCAGATAGCCATTCGGCCCCAGGGCGTCCAAGGCAAAGCGATCGATCAGGTGGCGGGTGCTGGCGCCACCGGGCGTGGCCAGGATCAGGAAGTCCGAGGTGCGCGCCAGTTCCACGGCGGTGGCGCAGTAGGTGTAGTCCACGTCGTCGCGCGGTTGGCGGTTGTGATAACTCACCTCCATGCCGAATCCCAGGGCGGCACGCTTGGCGATCTCCAGGCCCACCGCACCGAGTCCGAGAATGCCCAGCTGCTTGCCGCCCAGCGACGGGCGCATCACTTTCGGCCATTCACTGCGGCGCACGGCGGCGTCGGTCTGCGGGATACCGCGCACCAGCGACAGCAGCAACGCGATGGCGTGATCGGCCACCGACGGCGCATTCACTCCGGCGCCATTGGTCACGACAATTCCGCGATTGCTGGCGGCCTGCAGGTCGACATGCTCATAGCCGGCGCCGATCACGCAGATGATTTCCAGCAGCGCCAGGGCGGCGATTTCCTCGGCGTACAAACCCAGCGGGCCACGAGTCAGTACGGCGTTGATCTGGCTGCCGTGGGCTTTGATGGCTTCGGCGCGTTCGGCAGGTGTCGGCGCCAGGATCACGTGAAAGTCATTGCTCTCGATGATGGGCAGGTAGTCGTTGATGGTTTCTACCAGGACCAGAACGGTGGCGGTCATCGGAAGGCTCTTGCTGAAGGGTTTGAGGGCATGAGTATGCAGTATTTGCGTTGTCAGAAGCGGACCTCAGCCGCTCTCGTGCGCTTCACAAACGCCCCAGCCAACGTCGCGTTGTGATGCTCGATAATCGCCTCTGCCTTCAGTGCCGCAGTGTCCATGCAGGTATGGCCGTCTTCCGGCAGCACCACCGAAAAGCCCAGTTCCACCGCTACCCGACAGGTGGTGTCGATGCAGAACTGGGTTTTCATGCCCACGATCACCAATTGACTGACCTGCGCCGCCCTCAGTTGCTGCTGCAAGTCTGTGCCCAGGAAGCAACTGGGGCGGGTTTTGTTGAACACCAGATCGCCGGACTCGTCGACATCCAGGCCATGCCATAGCTGCCAGGGCGCGCTGCCGGCTTCAATCGGCGAGCCTGTCGGACCAGTGTGGCGGGCGACGAAGATCGGGGCACCTACAGGGCGGGCACGCTGAATCAGTTGGTTGATGGTGGCGAGTACACGTTCGCGCTCGAAGGGCTTTTCCGGACCGTCGTATAAGCCAGTTTGCATATCGATGATCAGCAGGGCGTCAGTCATGGTGTTGCTCCTTGCAATGGCCAGGTGGCGGAGCAATAAAAAGGCCCCGTCCATTGCTGGCGGGGCCTTGGGTTGAATCTGTGAGGTGTTTAGCGTGAACACCCACCGCAACCGCACGACCCGCCTGAGGCGGTCGTGGTGGTGGTGCGGGTGAGGTTCAGCTGAATACGGTTCATGGCTGGATCATGCTGAGAGCGGCGCCTAGTTGTCAACGAATGTATTTGAGTTGCGCGCGGCGCGTCGATGTACCACGCCACCGTTCCTCAGCTAAGTCTTTGCTTATTCAACAGAATCCCGGACAATCCGGCCCCTTCTATGGTCGGGGCGCTGCCTGTCAGGTTTTCTGACTCGTCCCGGCCGTGTAAAAGCGGAGATCCGATCGGATGAATGATCAGGCCAGTAGCGTCGACCAACGCTATGAGACGACACCTGCAACCCTCACACGCTGGAGCCGCCAGGACACCACCTGGATGCTGGGCCTGTTCGGCACCGCCATTGGCGCCGGCACGCTGTTCTTGCCGATCAACGCGGGCCTGGGAGGCTTCTGGCCACTGGTGATCCTCGCGGTACTGGCCTTCCCGATGACATTCTTCGCCCACCGTGGCCTGACTCGTTTCGTGCTGTCCGGCCGAGAAGGCTCCGACATCACCGACGTCGTCGAAGAGCACTTCGGCATCAAGGCCGGTGCGCTGATCACCTTGCTTTACTTCTTTGCGATCTTCCCGATCCTGCTGATCTACAGCGTGGCGCTGACCAACACCGTCGCCAGCTTCATGGAACACCAACTGCACATTATGCCGCCACCACGGGCGATTCTGTCGTTGGTGCTGATCCTCGGTCTGCTGGCCGTGGTGCGTTGCGGCGAGCAAGTGATCGTCAAGGCCATGAGCCTGATGGTGTATCCGTTCATCGTCGCGTTGCTGTTCCTGGCGGTGTACCTGGTTCCGCATTGGAATGGCGGCATCCTCAGCACCGCCAGCGTAGTCCCAGCCCCGTCGGCACTGCTCAATACGCTGTGGCTGGCGATCCCGGTGATGGTGTTCTCGTTCAACCATTCGCCGATCATCTCGGCCTTTGCGGTTGACCAGAAGCGCCAGTACGGTGTCCATGCCGATGAGCGCAGTTCGCAGATCCTGTCCCGCGCGCACCTGTTAATGGTCGGGATGGTGCTGTTCTTCGTGTTCAGCTGCGTGCTGACCCTGTCGCCGGCGCAGTTGGCCGAAGCGAAAGCGCAGAACCTGTCGATCCTGTCCTACCTGGCCAACCACTTCGATAACCCGACCATCGCGTTCGCAGCCCCCCTGATCGCGTTCGTGGCGATTGCCAAGTCGTTCCTGGGCCACTACATCGGAGCCAGCGAAGGCCTCAAGGGGCTGGTGCTGAAAACGGGTCGCCGCCCGGGTGCCAAGAGCCTGGACCGCATGACTGCCGCTTTCATGCTGGTGGTGTGCTGGATGGTTGCCACGCTTAACCCAAGTATCCTCCGCATGATCGAGACGCTGGGCGGGCCGATCATCGCGTCGATCCTGTTCCTGATGCCGATGTACGCCATTCGTAAGGTTCCGGCCATGGCCAAGTACCGTGGGCAGGCGTCGAATGTGTTTGTCACCGCCGTAGGCCTGGTGGCGATTACTGCGTTGGTGTATTCGTTTATTGCTTGAGTCTGATGCGGTCTAGCTGACTGCACGGCACTAAAAATGTGAGAGTGGGCTTGCTCGCGAATGCAGTGGATCGGTGAATAAATCACTGACTGACACACCGCATTCGCGAGCAAGCCCACATTTGTTTTGGGGTGTCGCTAATACTGTATTGCAGGCATAAAAAAACGCCGCGTACCTTGCGATACGCGGCGCTTCTTCACATCAACATATTAGGCTTGAATCACCGGGATGTTGGCGCTTGCTGCGATCTTGCGAAACTCAGCGATCTGGTCGAAGTTCAGGTAGCGGTAGACGTCACTGGCCATGGTGTCCAGTTTCGCCGCGTAGCCCATGTACTCTTCGACGCTCGGCAGACGACCCAGGGTAGACGCCACTGCTGCCAGCTCGGCCGAAGCCAGGTAGACGTTAGCGCCATCACCCAGACGGTTCGGGAAGTTACGGGTCGATGTCGACACAACGGTCGAATTCGGCTCTACACGTGCCTGGTTACCCATGCACAGCGAGCAGCCCGGCATTTCCATGCGCGCGCCAGCCTTGCCGTAGATGCCGTAGTAGCCTTCTTCGGTCAGTTGGTGAGCGTCCATCTTGGTCGGCGGCGACAGCCACAGACGGGTTGGCAGCTGGCCCTTGACCTGCTCCAGCAGCTTGCCGGCAGCGCGGAAGTGACCGATGTTGGTCATGCACGAGCCGATGAACACTTCGTCGATCTTCTCGCCGGCAACGCTCGACAGCAGACGGGCATCGTCCGGGTCGTTCGGTGCGCAGAGGATCGGCTCGTTGATGTCGGCCAGGTCGATCTCGATGACTTCGGCGTATTGCGCGTCGGCATCGGCTTCCATCAGCTCCGGGTTGGCAACCCAGGCTTCCATCGCTTGGGCGCGACGTTCCAGGGTACGCGGGTCACCGTAGCCTTCACCGATCATCCAGCGCAGCAGGGTGATGTTGGAGTTCAGGTACTCGGTGATCGACTCTTTCGACAGCTTGATGGTGCAACCGGCAGCCGAGCGTTCGGCCGAGGCGTCGGACAGCTCGAAAGCTTGTTCCAGCGTCAGGTCGTTCAGGCCTTCGATTTCCAGGATGCGGCCGGAGAACGCGTTCTTCTTGCCTTTCTTCTCTACAGTCAGCAGACCCGATTGGATCGCGTAGTAAGGAATGGCATGAACCAGGTCACGCAGGGTGATGCCAGGTTTCATTTTGCCTTTGAAGCGCACCAGGATCGATTCCGGCATGTCCAGTGGCATTACGCCAGTGGCTGCGGCAAACGCGACCAGGCCAGAACCGGCCGGGAACGAGATGCCCATCGGGAAACGGGTGTGGGAGTCACCACCGGTACCGACGGTGTCCGGCAGCAGCATGCGGTTCAGCCAGCTGTGGATGATGCCGTCGCCTGGACGCAGCGATACACCGCCACGGGTCATGATGAAGTCAGGCAGGGTGTGGTGGGTGGTCACGTCGATCGGCTTTGGATAGGCCGCGGTATGGCAGAACGACTGCATTACCAGATCGGTCGAGAAGCCCAGGCACGCCAGGTCTTTCAGTTCGTCGCGGGTCATCGGACCGGTGGTGTCTTGGGAACCCACGGTGGTCATCTTCGGTTCGCAGTAGGTGCCAGGACGAATGCCTTTGCCTTCTGGCAGACCGCACGCCTTGCCGACCATTTTCTGTGCCAGGGTGAAGCCTTTGCCGGTGTCGACAGGCGCTTCAGGCAGCTTGAACAGGTCGGTAGGGCCCAGGCCCAGTTCTGCGCGCGCCTTGTCGGTCAAGCCACGACCGATGATCAGCGGGATACGGCCGCCGGCGCGGACTTCGTCCAACAGCACCGGGGTCTTCATTTCGAAGGTGGTGATGACTTCGTCGGTGCCGTGTTTGCAGACTTTGCCAGCATGCGGGTACAGGTCGATCACGTCGCCCATGTTCATGTTGGTAACGTCGAATTCGATTGGCAGTGCGCCAGCATCTTCCATGGTGTTATAGAAGATGGGAGCGATCTTGCTGCCGAAGCAGAAGCCGCCAGCGCGCTTGTTCGGCACGTAAGGAACGTCGTCACCGAAGAACCACAGTACGGAGTTGGTCGCGGATTTACGCGAGGAACCGGTACCAACCACATCACCGACGTAGGCGATCGGGAAGCCTTGGCCGCGCATCTCTTCGATCTGCTTCATCGGGCCGGTCTTGCCTTGCTCGTCCGGCACGATGCCTTCACGCGCCATTTTCAGCATGGCCAGGGCGTGCAGCGGGATGTCAGGACGGGACCAGGCATCTGGCGCAGGGGACAGGTCGTCGGTGTTGGTTTCGCCGGTGACCTTGAACACGCGCAGGCTGATCTTGTCGGCCAGGGTAGGGCGGTTGCTGAACCACTCGCCATCAGCCCAGGACTGGATCACGGCTTTGGCGTGCTCGTTGCCGTTCTTGGCTTTTTCGGCCACGTCGTGGAACGCATCGAACATCAGCAGGGTGTGCTTGAGTTGGGCCGCGGCGACAGGTGCCAGTTCGGCGTCGTCCAGCAGCTCAACCAGGGTCACGATGTTGTAGCCGCCTTGCATGGTGCCAAGCAGTTCAACGGCGCGTTTCTTGTCGATCAGGGGGGAAGTGGCTTCGCCCTTGGCCAGGGCAGACAGGAAACCGGCCTTGACGTAGGCAGCTTCGTCAACGCCTGGTGGAATGCGGTTGGTGATCAGGTCAACGAGGAATTCTTCTTCGCCAGCCGGAGGATTTTTCAGCAGCTCAACCAGGCCTGCGGTTTGTTCGGCGTTAAGCGGCTGGGGAACAATACCCAGGGCTGCACGCTCTTCGATATGTTTGCGGTAGGCTTCAAGCACAGTTATTACCCTCATCAGTGGTCCCACGGGACGCTCATCCAGCAATGAACGGCACGCATGCGCTCGGGGGCTTTTTGGGCCACAAAGCCAGCGCTGCCGGCATTTCTCACAGAAGCTGCTTTCAAAGTTTTACGCCTGCAGAACGGAGCTGATGAGGGTTGGCGAGGGCGTTGACCTACCGAGTCATTCACCATCGCCAACACCGTTCTGAAGGAACGACTGTGCTCGTGACGCTTTGAAAACAGCTTCCAGCGGATTATTGGCGCCTTACAAGGCCGGATGATTCTACGGCAAAAAAAATCTAAAGGTAAGTTGCCTCGCCAAGTTTGCAGGGTGATAGCCGTTAGACAAAGGGCTAACATGGCGCATTGTTTTGCTTATCTGCGTGTCGTTGCCCATGTCCAACCAAACCATCAAGACCCCCTGCGTCGGCCTGTGCTCCACGGTTTACGGTGATCTCGTGTGCCGTGGCTGCAAACGTTTCCACCACGAAGTGATCCAGTGGAACGGCTATAACGAAGAAGAAAAACGCGCGGTCTGGCTGCGGTTGGAGCAACTGTTGGTGCAGGTAATGGCCGGCAAACTCGAGGTATTTGACCCCAAGACCCTGCGTGGGCAGTTGGAGCAGCGCAAGATTCGCTTCGTGCCACATCAATCCGAGTATTGCTGGGCCTACCAGTTGATCGCCCGTGGTGCGCGGGTGATTTCCAACGTGGAGGCTTACGGCATGGTGCTGTTGCCGGAATTTCGCGATTGGCCCTTGCCAGACCTGCGTGACGCCATTGATCGAGAGTTCTTTATCCTGTCGGAGGCGCACTACCAGCGCTATATCGCGCCAAGCTTTCTCAAAGATGCATTTTCCAGCGGGTGACACAGAACCCAATGTGGGAGCAATCGTCCGAAGGACCCCGTCAGGCCTTGCTGGCCAGTTACTCCAACTGATCCATCAGCGTGTCAGGCTTGAGCACCAACACATCACTTTCCACGGCATCCAGTATCACCTCCGCCGTATTGCCGATCAGCGCCCCGGTAATCCCTGTGCGCGCCACGGTGCCGATGATCGTCACCGCCGCCTGCCACTTATGGGCGGCGAAAGGGATCAGCACATCCGCCGGGCCTTCCTCAATGTGCAAGTGTGAGTCGTCCACATCGAACTCTGCCTGAAACGCCTTACATTGCTCGCGATAACGCGCCTCGATGGTTTCCTTGAGCTGGAAGGTCGGGTCTGCCGCCGACAACATCGGCGACGGGTGGGCGCTGATGACATGCAACTGCGCCTTGGCCAGGCTGGCGATATCAAAACCATGGTCGATGATTGAATTGTGCAGCGCTCGATGGTCTGCATCAATGTTGCCCACATCGATCGCCGCCAGGATCACACCGCTCGTCCACGGCTTAGCCGTCTTGACCAGCAGCACTGCCGACGGGCAATAGCGCAGCAGCTTCCAGTCCGCGGGCGTCAGCAGGGCTTTTTTCAGCGGGCTGTCGGGGAAATGCTGCTTGATCACCAAGCCACAACCCTCGGCTTGCTGCACATCAATAATGGTTTCATGCAGGCTGTCATTCCAGGCCTGCTCGGTGCTGACGCTGTAGCCATCTTCCTGCAAGCCCGACTTCAGCAGCGCCAGCAGCGCCGAGTGCTCATGTTTTTTGTCGCAGACCAGCAAATGCAAGTGCGCGCCAGTGACCCCGGCGATCAGCTTGGCGCGTTTGAGGGCCAGGCTTTCCGAATGCTCGGGTTCGATGACCACCAGGATGCTGCGGATGGCTTGCATGATCGGATCTCCAAAAGAGGCGGGGGCTGGAACAACTATAGTTGCTGGCTGGCGCACGTCATGTTGATGCACATCAAGGCCCGTGACTGGTGGTCTGCGGCGGGGTCGGTATAATCGCCGGCCTTTTGTGATCCTTTTGCCCGTGAGCCCGATGAACCTGCCAGAAATCCACGAATTCCTCGGTTGCCGCACCCCTGACGCTTGGGTCCAGGCCGCGCTTGCCGATCAGGAAACCCTGCTGATCGACCACAAGAACTGCGAATTCAAAGCCGCCAGCACCGCGCTGAGCCTGATGGCCAAGTACCACGGCCATGTTGACCTGATCAACATGATGTCGCGTCTGGCCCGTGAAGAGCTGGTGCACCACGAGCAAGTCATGCGTTTGATCAAAAAGCGCAAGGTCGAGCTGCGACAACTGCACGCCGGGCGCTATGCCTCGGGTTTGCGCAAAGTCGTGCGCAGCCACGAGCCGGTCAAACTGGTCGACACGCTGGTGGTGGGTGCCTTTATCGAAGCGCGCAGTTGCGAGCGTTTCGAAGCATTGGTGCCGCATTTGGACGAAGAACTCGGCAAGTTCTACTTCGGCTTGCTCAAAAGCGAGGCGCGGCACTTCCAGGGTTACCTGAAGCTGGCGTACCAGTATGGCGACGGCAAGGACATCGCCCAGGTGATCGAGCGGGTGAGGGCGGCCGAGCAGGAACTGATCGAGTCACCCGACATCGAGTTCCGCTTTCACAGTGGCGTGCCAGCCTGACGCGACGGCCACGCCGATCAGCGCGGTTATTGCGGTCAGCAGCAGGATCACCGTCTGGGTACTCAAGGGCGCGGCGAGTACGGCAATCGCCAGGCCGGCCAATGGCTGCGCCAGGTTGTTGAGCAAGGTGATCACGCCCACTGTTTTGCCGAAGTCTTGCACCGGAATGACCCGTTGACGGGTGCTGCGCATGTACACGTTGAACATTTTGTCGAAACCGGTGACCAGCAGGAAACCCACGGTGTAAGCCCAAAGCGTGGGGCTGACCGCCATGACCAAGGCCCCGGCCCCGATCATTGAATACGACAGCCCGCCCAGCACTTTCAACGCCAGGGTGGCGCGTGCCAGGTAAAACAGAATAGCGATGGTGACCACTGCGCCGGCAGCCTGTAGCAGCGCATAGGCATCCTTGCCGGCGGCGAATTGCCCGGTCACCATCGCCGCCGACGTGGCCAGCGTCACGCCGATGATCAGGTTCACGCCGACTGCGAGGGCAATGATGCGCTTCAGCTCTGGCAGGTTGCGGATATGCCCGAATGCGATGCGCAGCGGTTGCAGCCAGATGTCCTGATGCTGTTCAAAGCTCTCCAGATTCACCGCAGTGTTGCGCTGCCAGGTCCGCATCGCCAGATCTGCTAGCACAAACAGCCCGGCAACCCCCAGCACCACCCAATGCCAGGCCCACACCTCCAGCATCAATGCCGCTACCAGCGGCCCCAGCACCAGGCCGCTCTGGTCGGCTATTTGTGAGTAGGACAAGGTCTTGGCGTAGGTGTAATGCTTGAAGATGTGCGGCATCACGACTTCGCGGGCCATGATGCCTTGAGTCGTCAGCACGCCGCACAGCGCAGACAGGGCTACCAGCCAATAGATACCGTCAAACACCCCGTAAAGCGCTACGGCCACTACGCACGCCAGTGCGCGGTAAACCTGGCTGATATGCAGGATGCGCACCGGCGAGAATTTATCGCACAGCGCTCCACAGACTGGAAAAGCCAGGTAGCGCGGCAGCGATTCGACGAAAAACGCAAGCCCGGCCAACGCGACGCTGTTGGTGGTCTGGAACACAAGCAGCGGCACGATAAACAGCAGTATCTGGTCCGCCAGCCGTGACAGGAACAGTGAGATAAAAAAAGCCAGGTAATCCTTGCGCATGCAACTCCCTGTGGATGGCGTTAAAGATTGCAGGTTATTTGTTAAAAACTCTTAAAAACATGAAGCTTGGTCGGCCGGTGTGAGCCCGCTGCGTTTGTTGCCCAGCTTGCCACCTATAATCCCCGCTCTTCAATCCGCATCTGCACACTGAGAACTTATGGAAAACCTGGGGTTGGGCAAGGTCTTGCTCGTTGAGGACGACGAGAAGCTGGCAGGGCTGATCGCGCATTTTCTGTCACAGCATGGTTTTGAGGTGCGCGTGGTGCACCGGGGCGATGAGGCCCTGGCGGCGTTCCTGGACTTCAAACCGAAGATCGTCGTGCTCGACCTGATGCTGCCCGGTCAGAGCGGCCTGCATGTGTGTCGCGGGATCCGCGCGGTGTCCGACACGCCCATCGTGATCCTGACCGCCAAGGAAGATGACCTGGACCACATCCTCGGCCTGGAGTCTGGTGCTGACGACTATGTGATCAAACCGATCAAACCCCCGGTGCTCCTCGCACGCCTGCGCGCCCTGCAGCGGCGGCAGGCGCCAGAACCGACGGTGCGCGGCGCCCTCGCTTTCGGGCGGTTGGCCATCGACCGCAGTTGCCGGGGCGTCAGCCTGGGGGATGACAAGATCGACCTCACCACCATGGAGTTCGAGCTGTTGTGGCTGCTGGCGAGCAACTCGGGGACGATCCTGTCCCGTGATGACATTCTCAACCGCATGCGCGGTATCGCGTTCGATGGCCTCAACCGCAGTGTCGATGTGTACATCAGCAAACTGCGCGGCAAACTCAACGACAACCCGCGCGAACCGGTGTGCATCAAGACCATCTGGGGCAAGGGCTACCTGTTCAACCCGTTTGCGTGGGAGGTCTAGATGCTGCGGCTCTACATCCGCCTTTACATCATCCTGGCGCTGGGCCTGGCGGGGGCAATCTGGCTGGTTAACTACACCTTCGATGAGCTGCTCCCTGAGGCCAACGAAACCTATAACCGCGAAGCCCTGCGCGGCCCCGCCTATGGCCTGGTGGAGCAATTGCGTCCCGTGCCGGCCGAGGCCCGCGAGGTGCGCCTGAGCGAATTGCAGCAGCATTACGGTCTGCGTCTGGATTTGGTGCAACGCGATGAGTTGGCGCTGAGCCAACGCGAGCAGCACTTGCTCGCGGCCGGCCAATTAGTGGTACGGGGCGACTTCATGGAGTTCATCGCCAATATCGATGGCGGCCCGCAACTGCTCAATATCAAGCTGCCTGAAGAGCCTAAATGGTTGTACCTGTGGGCCTACGGTTTGCTGGGGTTGTGCTTGGCAATTGTGCTGTATTTCTGGGTTCGTCCGCACTGGCGCGACCTGGAGCATATTCGCCTGGCGGCACAACGTTTCGGTGACAACGACCTCAGTTCCCGCATCCTGCTGCCACGCCGCTCCACCGTGCGCGAGCTGGCGGGGCACTTTAACCAGATGGCCGAGCGCATTGAAAGCCTGATCGCCAACCAGCGCGAGCTGACCAACGCCGTGTCCCACGAGCTGCGCACGCCGATTGCGCGCCTGTCGTTCGAGCTCGACCAGCTCAAGCAACAGACCGACCCGCGCCAGCGCAGCCAATTGATTACCGACATGTACGCCGACCTCGGCGAGCTGGAAGAAATGGTCTCCGAGCTGCTCACTTATGCCAGCCTGGAACGTGGCGCCACTCAGGTCACGCGCGAGCGCATCGAGGCCCACAGCTGGCTCGACAGTGTGATCGGCAGCGTGGCCCTCGAAGCGGAAGCGGCCGGCATTCAGCTGTCGCTGCGTACGTGCGAGGTGGACTTTATCCAGATCGAACCGCGCTTTATGGCGCGAGCGGTGATCAACCTGCTGCGCAATGCGATCCGATACGCCGAGCGCCGTGTGGAGGTGTCGCTGGTCACGTTCGGCAGCGGCTATGAAGTGCGGGTGTGTGACGACGGCCCGGGTGTTCCGGAGGAAGGCCGCTCGAAGATCTTCCAGCCCTTCATGCGCCTCGACGCCAGCCGTGACCGTCGCACCGGCGGCTTCGGCCTTGGCCTGGCGCTGGTACAACGGGTGTCGCAGTGGCACGGCGGCCAGGTGCAAGTGCTGGATTCGGAATGGGGCGGAGCGTCGTTCCGGATGACGTGGGCGTATGCCGATTAACGACCCTGAAATCGATTGTAGTCAGCGGCATCCTGTCGGCGTTGTTTGTGCCTGGTAGCCGGCCGGAGCGATTCTTCAAAGCCTTGACCAGTGGTGCTGATGCAGTGATCGTGGATTTTGAAGAAACGGTTGAAGAACCGCTCAAGCGCCAGGCGCGCGATAACCTCGGGGCGTTTTTGACGGCCAACCCTACTGCCCAGGTATGGGTGCGCATCAATGCGCCGGAGCATGCCGAGCATTTCGAGGATGTGACGTTCTGCAAAGCCCATCCGAATGTGGCGGGCGTGCTACTGCCTAAGGTTGAACGTGCAGCACAGGTCGCCGTGGTGACGGCGACCGGCAAACTCATCTGGCCGATTATCGAGAGCGTGCGCGGCCTGTTGGTCGTGGCCGAAATTGCCCATGCGCCGCTGGTGGAGCGCCTGTCGTTTGGTGGTCTGGACCTGGCGCTGATCGTGCATTCCCGCGCTGCCGGCCTTGTCGCACCGCTGAATGGGGTGCATCCGGCCATCGATGACCCAGAGGGGCTGTGCCGTTCGATTCGGCATGCCTATGAAATGGGGTTTGCCGGTGCGCTGTGTATTCACCCCAGGCAGGTAGCGGTGATTCACCAAGCCCTGGCGCCGAGCGCCGAAGACTTGGCCTGGGCAAAACGGGTGGTGGACGCGGGTGCGCATGGGGCAGGGGCCTACCAGATCGATGGGCAGATGGTGGATGCGCCGGTGTTGTTGCGGGCACAACGGCTATTGGGCTGCACAGTAGTAATTGACGATGCGCGCTCGCACATTGGATCTGTGCTGTGTCTCAGATTTGGGGGCTGCCTGGCTGAACGCAGGTATCTAGAATCCGAAATTCACTACACGCCTGGCATCAGGCAACTTGCCTTGCAACACAACAATAAGAAGCTGATTTCCATGCTCAAGCTCTCTAGGGCGCTGCTGTGAAGCCGC
Source organism: Pseudomonas sp. EA_15y_Pfl1_P101 (assembly GCF_963970835.1). Classification (NCBI taxonomy): domain Bacteria; kingdom Pseudomonadati; phylum Pseudomonadota; class Gammaproteobacteria; order Pseudomonadales; family Pseudomonadaceae; genus Pseudomonas; species Pseudomonas sp. EA_15y_Pfl1_P101. The sequence continues at coordinate 127,974 of NZ_CAXAPA010000004.1, forward strand.
CACCCTGTTTGTCGCGGACTTGGCCCAGGCGGCGGACCCGATTGTCATCGAAATTGGGGATTGTCCCGATTCACCTGAGGATCGTGATGGTGGTGAACATGGAAGTTGGCCTGGTGCACCCACCGGCGGGGTTGAACCTGTTTGGGACATCAGCGGTGACTGGATTGACGCTGGGGCAGACCATTCGTGCGGCGTTGCCGTGGCTGATGATTCTGTTGGTGTTCTTGAGCATGGTTACTTATCTGTCATTCATTGCGCTGCCGCATTGGCTGGGGATGTAGAGGCTAACTCACGAAGCCGTCGACGAGGTGCGGGTCGATGGTTTCCCCTTGGAGGTTCTCGAAGCGAATTTCCCGATAACGCGGCGCTGTCAGGTGCCAGGCAATATTTCCGCGCCACTGGTTGTGCAGGGCTTGCGCACAAATCATCATCTGTTGCACCGATTGCTCGTCATAGCCGTAGCTTGCCAGGCATGCAGGCAACCGTTCCTGGGCATCGGTAAACGCGTGGGCCCATTGATCAATGCGTCGTGATACTTCGCGGGCAGCCGCCTCAGGGGAGTAACCCTGGGTGTGCCGCAGATGGGTCAGCAGGTTATAGATGTCATCATCGGGGTCTTCCATGATTCGAAACGACAGTAAATCGTTGACAGCCTTGAAGAGGTTCAGTGCCAGCAAGCACAACTCTTGCCAAGGCTTGCTGTAGTAGAGGGAGGAGGGCAGGTAAATATTCTGTACCCAGTAGATGAATTCTAGACAGAACTGGAAGCCTCCGGCGTCCCGCCAAAGGCTATCGTAGCCTTCGATTCCTGGCTGGGTGTGATGAACTCGATGCATCAACGCTGTCATGCAGGGGGCAATGTAAGAGGCATACCGCTCGCCAGCCCGTTCTTTCCAGAGAGGCGGTGCCAAGCGTGCGGAGCGCCTGATTATATCCTTGAGCCCTGAGGCAAGCAGCCCTGGTTGGGGGGCGTAGCATGTGAACGCACTGCTGTGAACTCCCCGAAGCAATTGTTCCAACGTGTGAGGGTCCTTGCAGTCTTCGTCTGCGAGATCATCTTGGCAACTGAACCACCCCACCACGTCTGACAAAATCAACAACAGGTCCCGCGGCGCGTCTGGCCACATATAACCGGCATATGTGCCAGGGACGTAAATGTCCAATTGGCGGGCTGCGCGCGGTGTGTCTTCCAGGCCGATGCTCTTGAGCCATTGACGCGTGTGATGTTGTGCCTCTTCGGCATAAGGATTTAGCGGGTAATGCGCTTCAGCCAGCCAGCGAGGGAGTTCAAAAGCCCCGCCGACTATCGGCGTCTGAAGGGCCCTCTGAGCTTTAGGGGCCCATCCTTTGATGCCTGCGGCTCCGGCACCTTTCACGATGGTACGCAACCAGGCCGTGAATATTTTTGGCGTGTGTTGCAGCTCATCCTGTAATTGCTCAGGCTCCACCCAGCGCCATGCTTTGGCTTCATCCGGATTGGCAATGGGGTCAGTCGCGCAGCAGCCTACGAACACGTGATCGTATTCATATTCCGTCATGGTTTTCGACACGCGTTCCCGATAAACCAGCGTGGAGTATTGCTCAAGCTCGCAGGTCAGCCCCATTTCTTCATACAAACGGCGCCGCGCTGCGTCTGGCGTCGTCTCGCCCTGGCGTGGGTGCCCGCAACAGGTATTACTCCACAGCCCAGCAGAGTGGTACTTACTGTCCGCTCTTTGTTGCAGTAACAGTCTGGAGTGAGGGTCAAAAATGAATATTGAAAAAGCTCGATGAAGCAGCCCTTCTTCATGCACCTGTTGTTTGCCAGCGAAACCTGTCGGCTGATCATTCACGTCAACCAGAATGAGGACGTCTTCCATAGCCGCTCTCCTGAGCTTTATATGCAGGACGGTAAGGCGGTCCATTTCAAGGGTGTCTGACACGTTCAGGGTGAGAGCATAGATCGAGTGATCAAGGGGTGAACGCTTATTCGTTATACTTATTCGCACTCAGGGCTATATCAAAGAATCAAAGAAAAAGTATTTCTTTTTTTCAGGCATGCGCTACGGTTAAGGCGCTGTCCTCGTAAAGTGGTGTCCATTGCAGTTCCGGTCTTTTACGTCTAGGTAATCCATGTGCCGCACCGCAGGTAAGCGTTAGAGCCTTGCGGGTCGCTCGCAAACTAGAGGCCGCTACGATGATCACTGCCGACGCGCTGACAGAAAGAACTGACTATAAAGTTGCGCACGCTCAATGGCGCGAAGCGTTTGAATACCAAGCGCGCGCGGGTGGCAAGAAAGTGCGCAGCGCGATTGCTGTGGCGCTGTCAGCTGTCTATAAACTTGCGCCCCATCAGACCCATGTTTTGTGCGAAGCCATAGAACTTCTTAACACCTCCACGTTAATACATGACGATGTGCTTGACGGCGATCATATTCGCCGCGGGCTTCCGTCGGTGTGGGCTAAATTCGGCGTTGAAATCGCTCTGAATTCCGGCATGTGTGGGTACCTTGTCGGTCTGCAACTCCTTGCACAGTCTTTCAATGCTGGCGTCCTGCAGGCCGCGCTCACCAGTCTTGAGCACCTGCACGTGGGGCAGCACTTGGATCTACAGTTCAGCAATGGCGATGTCCTGCCGACCTGGGAAGAATATGAATTAATCGCTCAAGCCAATACGGGTTGTCTGTTCGTTTTTCTACTGGACGCGTGTCAATGCCTGACGCCCATCGATGAAGCGACGTATCTGGAACTCTACGTGTTGCTTCTCGAATTGGCTGTTTATTATCGTTATGTCAACGACTACTCGGATGTAAACCACACTGCGCATTACAAAAAAAAGGGCTTTGCTCCCGACCTTGAAGGCGGACCCAAGTCAATTTTAATGATGCTTGCCAATGATCCATTGAGGAAAGGCAAAAAAACCAACGCACAGAAAAAGAAAATAATCAAAGCCTATGGTCGCGCCGGCGTGTTTGATGCCGCCTTGGTGTTAATAGATGCTACTTACGCAACCATTGAACGACGCCTGGAAACCCTCGCGCGTCTACATCCTGAACATGACCTGCGTCCTTTAATGGGGGTGTTGAGTGACATTCGATTTGAGCATGGCCCTGCTGATAATTACTATCAGCAGTGTCTGGCCGGCGGTCGTCCGCTGCAGCGGACGACCTGAGGTCACGGGCGTCAATGCTTCACGGATTCAGCGCGCTGAAGATTGCATGCGCTACTTTCACCCGTTCCGCATTTGGATAGTTCTTGTTCGCCAGGATCACCACGCCCACATCCTTGCTCGGCACATACGCCACGTAGGCGCCAAAACCACGGGTCGAACCGGTTTTGTTGTAGAGGGCGTTGGTTGGTTGCACCTGAGCGGGATTCAGCCAGTTCACCTTGTGTGGCTCCATCGCCATCGATGTAGAGTTGCCATCAATCAACGCTTGTAACTTGATCGGGTAGGGGTAGTACTCCCAGCCGAGCCCTTGGGTCATGCCATTTACGGTGTAGTAGCCGGTATGCGTGGTGGCGATTGCCTGTTGCAACGGTTTCCCCAGCGTTTGCGGGTGCATGTTCACCCTCACATAGTGCGCCAAGTCCTGGGTGCTGGTTTTGATGCCATAGGCTTCGCTGTCCAGCGCCCCAGGGCCGACGCGCACGGGTTTTTGGTCCTTGTCGTAACCTTGGGCATAGAGATTGGCTTTGTCGGGCGGCACGCTGACATAGGTGTTCTTCAGGCCCAGTTGGGGCAGTAGGGTTTTCTCCATGGCCACGTTGAACGGCTCGCCGAGGCTTTGTGCGCTCAGGTAGCCGAACAGGCCAATGCTAGGGTTGGAATAAAGACGCTGCGCACCGGGCGCGTACGCAGGTTTCCACTGCTGAAAATAGCCGAGCATGGTGCCCGCGCTGTCGGCAGCGTCCGGAAACTGCAGCGGCAGGCCGCCTGGCGTGTAGGTAGCCAGTTGTAGCAGGCTGATGCGGTCGAAGGCGCTGCCCTTGAGTGCTGCAAGGTGCTGGCTGGCGTTGTCCGACAGCTTGAGCTTGCCACTGGCCTGGGCGTAACCCCCCAGTGTGGCGGTGAAGGTTTTGCTCACCGAACCGATCTCAAACAACGTGTCTTGGGTGACGGGTTGCTGGGTGTCTTTATTGGCGATGCCGTAATTAAAGTATTGCACCTTGCCTTTGTTTACCACAGCGACCGATAGGCCAGCGATGCCGTGTTGCTGCATCAGGGGTTCAACGCTATTGTCCACGACCTTGCGCAAATCGGTGTTGGCCATGCAGGTGCCGGAGGCGAACAACAAGGCCGAAAATAAGAAGCTTCGTACGTTTAAGTGAGATCTTTCGCACATAGTAATTGGCGTCCATGTAAGTGATAGGCTAACGATCAGTGCCTGCGCAGGCGCCGCAAATTTAGGCGGATTCTTGCCTCTGGGCAAACAATGATATTTCGCACCAGCCATTAGAAAATTTGGGGTCAAACATGCTGCGTTCCCATCTGCCCCTCAATGCCCTGCGCGCATTCGAGGCTTCAGCTCGGCATTTGAGCTTTACCCGCGCAGCTATCGAGTTATGCGTGACTCAGGCGGCGGTCAGCCATCAGGTCAAGAGCCTGGAAGCGCAACTTAATGTCACATTATTCAAGCGTCTTCCTCGAGGCCTGATGCTCACCCGTGAAGGCGAAACCTTACTGCCGGTAGTGCGTGAGTCGTTCGACCGCATCGCCCAGACGCTCAGCCAGTTCGAAGGCGGGCACTACCGCGAAGTGCTCACCGTGGGCGCAGTGGGCACCTTTGCGGTGGGCTGGTTGCTGCCACGCTTGGCGGATTTTCACGCGCGTTACCCCTTTATCGACCTGCGGTTATCCACCCACAACAACCGCGTCGACGTGGCCGCCGAAGGCCTCGACTACGCGATCCGCTTCGGCGCGGGAGCCTGGCACGGCACCGATGCCTGCGAACTGCTGGAAGCGCCCCTCACCGTGCTTTGCGTGCCGCAACTGGCCGAGCAACTGCACACACCTGTCGACCTGTTGAAACACACCTTGCTGCGCTCCTACCGCGCCGATGAGTGGAGCCTGTGGTTCCAGGCCGCTGGCCTGCCCGCCGACACCCTGGTGCCGCGCAGTATCGTGTTTGATTCCTCGTTGGCAATGATGGAAGCGGCCTTGCAAGGAATGGGGTTGGCATTGGCGCCGGCAATGATGTTTTCGCGCCAACTGGAGAATGATGTGATTCGCCAGCCGTTCGACGTCGGCATCACCACCGGCAGCTATTGGTTGACGCGTTTGCAGTCGCGGGCCGAGACGTCGGCGATGTTGGCGTTCAAGGGGTGGTTGCAGGAAATGAAGATGCAAGGCTGAACGTGCTTATTTTTGAAATATAATGAAACATTTGCTCAGGGCCTTCGCTCTACAGCAACACCTGTACTGAGTTATTCCATGAAAATACCACGCCCCTGCGCCCGTATGCCCCACCTGATCCAATTGCGAAACCTCAAGATGGCGCGCTCTGCTCACGCCTACGTACGTGGCAGCACGGTGCAATTCTACGAGTGGCTGCACAGCCAGACGGGTCGACGTTTGCCCCACGGCCCGGCGATCTGGATCTGCGGCGACTGCCACGCCGGTAACTTGGGCCCTACGGGAGACACGAAGGGCCGCATCGATATGCATATCCGTGACCTTGACCAGGCGGTGATCGGTAACCCGACTCACGACCTGGTGCGCTTGGCCTTGTCCCTGGCCACTGCTGCGCGCGGCTCGGACCTGCCTGGAGTAACCACTGCGCGCATGCTTGAAGAAATGATGGGCGGCTACGAACAGGCGTTCAAGGACAAACCCGACGCCGCGCCGCCGCGCCCGTCCCAGGTCAAGGCGAGCATGCGCACCGCGGTGGAGCGCACTTGGAAAAACCTCGCGCGTGAGCGTATCGAGAACGCTCGGCCGACCATCCCGCTGGGCAAGCACTTCTGGTCGTTGTCACGGGCCGAGAAGGTTGCGCTGGAAACCCTCTGTGCCTCGGATGAAGTCCACCAGTTGGTCACCTCGCTCAAGGGGCGGCCCAAGGACGCCAGGGTTGAACTGCTGGACTCGGCCTACTGGGTCAAGGGTTGTAGCTCCCTCGGGCTGCTCCGTTATGCCGTACTGCTCGGCGTGGGTGACAAGGGCGATGAGGAATATTGCCTGATTGATATCAAGGAAGCCGTCGGCGCTGCTGCACCCCGCGCGGCACGGGCGAAGATGCCCAGGGATAATGGTCGTCGAGTGGTGGAGGGCGCGCGTCAGCTCTCTCCGAGCCTGGGTGAGCGCATGATGGCAACGCGTTTTCTGGATCACGGATTCTTCATCCGCGAACTGCTGCCCCAGGACATGAAGTTGGAGCTGGACGAATTGAACGAAACCGACGCCATGCACGCCGCCGGTTACCTGGCGCGGGTCGTGGGCATTGCCCATGCTCGGCAGATGGACCGCGATACGCGCAAGGACTGGATGGCGGTGCTTCAGGAAAACCGCTCCAAGCAACTCGATGCGCCGTCCTGGCTGTGGACCAGTGTGGTGCAACTGGTGGGTAGCCATGAGCAGGGGTACCTCAACCATTGCCGCAGATATGCCCTCGAACATTGACCCAACAATGTGTCGGCGCTGACACGCTAGCGCCTACACGGTGTTGGAATCAAGCAAGGTACTTGCGAAACCATCCCAACGTCCGCTCCCACGCCAGATTCGCCGCCGCCTCGTCATATCGCGGCGTCGAGTCGTTATGAAAACCATGATTGGCGCCTTTGTAGGTATACGCCTCATAGTTCGTGCCTGCAGCCTTCAGCGCCGTCTCATACGCCGGCCAGCCCTCATTGATCCGCGTGTCCAACTCACCGAAATGCAGCATGATCGGCGCCTTGATCCGTGGCACGTCCTTGGCCTCTGGTTGGCGCCCATAAAACGACACGGCCGCGCCCAGTTCCGGATAAGCCACCGCCGCCGCATTGGCCACGCCGCCGCCATAACAGAACCCAGTGATGCCGACTTTGCCGGTGCTGCTGTCGTGGTGCATCAGCCATTCGATGGCGGCGAAAAAATCGTTCATCAGCTTGGTCGGGTCAACCGTCTGTTGCAGCGCCACGCCTTTTTCGTCGTTACCGGGGTAGCCGCCCACCGAAGTCAGGCCATCCGGCGCCAGGGCGATGAAGCCAGCTTTGCCCAGGCGCCGGGCGACGTCTTCGATATAAGGGTTGAGGCCACGGTTTTCATGCACGACCACCACGGCTGGCAACTTGCCCGCGGCGTTGGCCGGGCGCACTAGGTAGCCGCGCACGGTGCCGTTGCCTTTGGGCGAGGGGTAGGTGATGTAGTCGGCAGCGATGTCCGGGTCGGTGAATTTCACTTGTTCGGCCAGTGCGTAGTTGGGGCTGAGGGCTGCGAGCAGGGCCGAGGCGGTAAGGCCACCCAAGGTGAACAGCGCGGCGCGGTCGAGAAATTCGCGGCGGTTGATCTTGCCGTGGGCGTAGCCGTCGTAGAGTTCCAGCAGTTCGGGGGCAAAGTCTTTCGCGGTGAGACGAGTCATCGGTGCGTCCTCGATTAGCGGTGGCAGTCAATGTAGATCAGGATCAGCCCTCACGCCCATGGGCGGCCGCTGCCAATTGGCCGGTATCGACGCGCACGAAAACCGAGTCGCCCATGGCGGTGAGCACGTCGCCGGCGTACACCTCGCAGATCACGCGGGTCTTGCGCCCCACGTCACCCTCGACCCGTGAGCGCAGGGTGAGGGTGACGCCCATGGGCGTTGGCTTGATGAATTTGATGCCCAGGTTGCCGGTCACGCAGTCAATGCGGGGCAGGTTGCCGGGTTCGCGCCCCTCGGCGCGGTAGTGGTAGGCCATGGCGGTCCAGTTGGAATGGCAGTCCACCAACATGGCGATCAGGCCGCCATAGACCAGGTCGGGCCAGCCGCTGTATTTTGCGTCGGGCCTATGCTCGGCGATCAGGTGGATGCCGTCCGCGTCCCAACGGCTCTTGATATGCAGGCCGTGGGGGTTGCTGCCACCGCAGCCATAGCAGATGCCGTCCGGCGCGGTGAGGTCCTGAAGCGAAGGGGAATGCATGGAGCGTCCTTATTATTCTGGGGCGACTACTCTGTTTAGCAGGACAAACGCCTGATGGGAATAAATCCCTGTTAAAGCGTGTTGGCTCGGTGCCTGTGTCTTTTCCTCTGCGGAGCGTTGCATGAAACGTCGAATGCCCTCGGTTGCCATACTGGTCCTGATCCTCGCGTTCTATTCCAGCGCCCAGGCGGTGGAGTACAACGACGTCAACCGCACCGCCAGCCAGATCAGTTTTACCTATAAACAGTTGGGGCAGCGGGTGTACGGCACCTTCAGCGCGTTCGAAGGCTCCTTGACGTTCGATACGCAAAAGCCGGAAGCCGGGCATGCATTGCTCAAGATCCAGCTGGCCAGCATCGACGCCGGCAGCCCGGACGCGAATGACGAGCTGCAACGTGCGTCGTGGTTTGACACCGCGACTTATCCAGTGGGCGTCTACGAATCCACCGGCGTCGCGGTCCTGGGGGATAACCGCTACAAGATCAGCGGCAACCTCACCATCAAGGGCATCACACGCCCAGTGGATGTCGACGTGGTGCTCAAGGAGCAAAGCGGTATCGGCGTGTTCGACGGCGAATTCATCCTCAAACGCGGCGATTTCAAGATTGGCGAGGGCGAGTGGGCCGGCAACAGCGTGGTGTCGAATGACATCAACATCAAGTTCAAGATGGTTGCCCCGCAGCGTTAACGGGCGAACTTCTTCGCGCCCGCCACGCAGCCGATCACCGCGACCGTCACCAGCACCATGCCCAGGCTGACCTGCTCATGCAGCAAGCCCGCCGCCAATGCCAGGCCGAAAAACGGTTGCAGCAATTGCAACTGGCCGACGGCGGCAATGCCACCCTGGGCCAGGCCGCGGTACCAGAACACAAAGCCAATCAACATGCTGAACAACGCCACATAGCCCAGGCTCAGCCAGGCGGGCAGGCTGATGCCGCGCACGCTTGGCGGTGCCAGGAGTAGGCTCAAGGGCAGCACCACCGGCATCGCCACCACCAACGCCCAGCAGATCACCTGCCAGCCGCCCAGGCTGCGCGACAACGTGGCGCCCTCGGCATAACCCAGGCCGCAGACCAGCACCGCCAGCAGCATCAGCAAATCGCCGGCGGGTGCGGCGTTCAAACCCTGGGCAACGGCATAACCCATCACCAGCACGCTGCCCAGGATCGAGAACAACCAGAACACCGGACGCGGGCGCTCGCCACCGCGCAGTACGCCAAACACCGCGGTCGCGAGGGGGAGCAGGCCGATAAACACGATGGAGTGGGCCGAGGTCACGTACTGCAGCGCCAGTGCGGTCAACAAGGGAAAGCCGATCACCACGCCAAGAGCAACAAGAGCGAGTGGCGCCCATTGGGCGCGCGCGGGGCGTTTTGCCTTGAACCACCACAGCAGGCACAGCCCCAGGCTGGCGGCGATGGCGGCACGGATCATGGTGAGGAACACCGGGTCGAACTCCATCACGGCCAGCCGTGTGGCGGGTAAGGAGCCGCTGAAAATCACCACGCCAATAAAGCCATTGACCCAGCCTTGGGTACGGGTATCCAGGGTGCTGAAGGGGGATGTAAGTTCCATGAGGAGGCGCCCGAATAATGAGGGGGTTGCGTTCAAGCCATCCTAGGGGTGAGCATTAAGACAATCAAAAAATTGTCATGGATACATCCCTATGCCGCGCGCCCGCTATAAAACGTTGGTCGACACGTTTGCCGAGGGCATCCGTTCGGGGAAAATGCCGCCGGGTACGCGTCTGCCGACACACCGGCAACTGGCTGCCGATCATGGCCTGGCGCTGGTGACCGCAAGCCGGGTTTATACCGAACTGGAGGCCATGGGGCTGGTCAGCGGTGAAACCGGACGCGGCACCTTTGTGCGCGAGATCTCGCTGCCGCCAGGGCAGGGCAGTGGGCAGATGACGGTTGCGGCGGGCATGCTCGACCTCAATTTCAACTATCCCTCACTGCCAGGCCAGGCGGACCTGCTGCGCACGGCGTTGCGCCAGTTGGCGCTGTCCGGCGACCTCGAGGCCCTGTTGCGTTACCAGCCTCACGCGGGGCGTTTGCATGAGCGGGCTGCCGTCGCACGGCATTTACTGAGCCGAGGCCTGACGGTAGAGGCCGGCCAGGTGTTGCTGGTCAGCGGCGCCCAGCATGGCTTGGCGGTGACGATGATGGCGTTGCTCAAGCCGGGCGATGTGATCGCGGTCGATGCGTTGACCTATTCCGGGTTCAAGGTGCTGGCCGAGACCCTGCATTTGGAAGTTGTCGCGATCCCGGTTACGCCCACCGGCACGGACCTGAACGCCTTGCAAAACCTGTGTCGCAAACGCCCGGTGCGCGCCGTGTACAGCATGCCAACGCTGCACAATCCCCTTGGCTGGGTGATGGACAGGGACCAGCGCGAGCAATTGGTCTCCATCGCCCGGCAGCACAATCTGATGATCATTGAGGACGCGGCCTACGCGTTCCTGGTCGAAAACGCACCGCCACCCGTGGTCACCCTGGCGCCGGAACGCACGGTGTATGTGGGCGGGCTCTCAAAAAGTGTCGCGACCGGTTTGCGCGTGGGGTTTGTCGCGGTGCCAAGTGACTGGGTTAAGGCACTCGAGCGCACCATCATGGCCACCACCTGGAACGTGCCCGGTGTTATGAGCGCCATTGCCGTGGCGTGGATCGAAGATGGCACGGTGGCGCAACTGGAAGCGCAAAAGCGCCAGGACGCCCAGGCGCGGCAAGCCTTGGCGGCGCAGGTGTTGAAAGGGCTGGCCTACACCAGCCATCCTTCGTCGTATTTCTTGTGGTTACCCCTGCCGGAGGACGCGCGCGCCGACCAGATCGCCATGGCCTTGCAGTGCGACAATATCTCGGTATCCACCGCCGAGCCGTTTGCCGTCACGGCTTATGTGCCCCACGCGCTGCGCCTGGCGCTGGGTTCGGTGGACATGTCGGCGCTGCGCGAGGCATTGCTGACAGTACGCAAGGTGGTGGAGTGGTGAGCCGGCGCACGCGGCTCACCGCTGGTCATCAGTACTTGTAAGCCTGGCGCCCTATCAGCAGCCACTTGCCTTTCTGCTTCTGCCAGACCTGGAAGTTGTCGATATCGGTCGGCACATCAACGCCACTGTTCACGGCCTGCGCGTGGAAGTGGTTGCGCACCAGGGCGGTGTCGCCTTGCAGGGTGACGGTCTGGTTCTGCATTTCCAGGGTCTTGAAGGCGCTGGTGTGGGTTTCCAGGTCGGCGATGAATTGCGCTTTGTTCTGCACCTTGCCGCTGGAGTGGCCGTAGGTGAGTTTGTCGGACGTCAGCGCGTCAAGTTGCTTGAGGTCCAGGTGCAGCATGGCTTGGGTCAGTTGGTCGACCGCTTGGGCCACCTCCTTTTCAGCAGGAGCGGGCGCTGCGGCGACGAAGCCGGTAAACAGGCACAGAAAACCGATCAGTACGTTGACTTTTTGCATGGGTGTTTCCTTATTGTTGTTGGGGTGGCGGACAACACGTTAGCGCTTGTGTCGTCGTACAACATTGCTATATCCACGCTTATTTTGGAAAGTACATTTTCGATTATTTACATATCTTCAGGTTTACCTGTGTTTTGAAATTTCATTGTTCTTGTACGATGTCCCATCACTGGTTAAGAATGGTGTCCCGTCTAACAATAAAATAACGGAGACACACGATGGATCTTCCCCCTTTGCCTGCTCGGACCGACCACAGTCGCCGCGTCTTCCTCAAGCGTTCCTTGGCGGTTTCCGCATCGGTCGCGGTGCTGGGCAACCTGCCTCACCTGGCAGAAGCCGCCGAGCCGTTGAGCCAGCGTTATCCAGACCCACTGATCAAAGTGCTCGATGACAGTTTCCTGGCGTTGCGCCTGTTCAACGCCAGTGTCGAACGGCTGGCTACCGGTTTGCGCTGGGCCGAGGGGCCGGTGTGGGTCGGCGATGGCCGCTACCTGCTGGTCAGCGATATTCCCAACAACCGTATCGTGCGCTGGGACGAAGTGACCGACACCCTGTCGGTGTACCGCGAAAACGCCAATTTCTCCAACGGCATGTGCCGCGATCGCCAGGGCCGCCTGTTGGTGTGCGAAGGTTCGACGACCACCCGCGAGGGCCGGCGAATCACCCGTACCGAACACAACGGCAGCATCACCGTGCTGGCGGACAGCTTTGACGGCAAGCCTTTCAATTCGCCCAATGACATCGTGTGCAAGCGGGATGGGTCGGTGTGGTTCAGTGACCCGCCGTTCCAGACCGGCAACAACTACGAAGGGCACAAGATCACGCCCACCCAACCCCATGGCGTCTATCGCATCGACGGGGAAAGCGGCACGGTCACGCGGGTGATTGACGACCTGAACGGGCCCAATGGCCTGTGTTTTTCACCTGATGAAAAAGTCTTGTACGTGGTGGAAGGTCGGGCCAAACCCAACCGGTTGATCTGGGCCATCGACGTCAGGGACGACGGCACGCTCGGCGCCCGTCGCAAGCACATCGAAGGTTTTGATTACGCAGCGCTGGACGGCATCAAGTGCGACGAGAGCGGCAACCTGTGGTGCGGTTGGGGCGGCAATGGTGACCCCAAGGCTGACCTGGAAAAACTCGATGGCGTGCGCGTGTTCAATCCACAAGGCAAGGCCATCGGGCATATCTCGTTACCCGAACGCTGCCCCAACCTGTGTTTTGGCGGCCGCGAAGGCAACCGCCTGTTCATGGCCGGCAGCCATTCGATCTATGCGCTGTTCGTGAATACGCGAGACGCGGGTTTCGGCGGGTAACTCAAAAAAACCACGCTGAACGCCGGTTGACCGGCGTTCAGCGTGGCCTTTTGACGCTATGCTGTAGGCTCCTGAGGCATCAGAGCGTCAAGCAAATGGACTTCAATTGGCACAGCGATCCCATCACTCGCAGCACCCCCGTGACCTCACGCTATAAAAACACTCAAAACGTACGCCGCTTCATGCTCGAGCACTGCGGTCCGGGGTTCAAGTTCGACCGTCCCTTCATGGCCTGGATTCGCAACGGCCAGCCCAAGACCCTGGGCGACGTGGTGGATGAGTGGCAACGCCGAACCGAGGGTTCACGCCCCTGACACCTGATGAAAAATACCAGGCCGCCCCGCAACGCCTTGGCTATCAGCTGGACGAATTCAAAATCGGCGGCAACTACACGCCGTTGGTTCGCGACGGCAACCACCTGTACATCAGTGGTCAGATCCCCCGCGTCGGCGATGTGATCGTGCTGCCGGGCAAGGTTGGAGCAAGCCTGACCGCGGCGCCAGACTTGTCGCCGCTTATCCTCTGGTCCAAGGGGCATTGCGCGTCAGGCCTTACGGTCGGATCGTCGTCATTTACACTCGCGTCAACGGCGGTGTGCTCGGCGGAATCTGGCGTTTGCTGCCCGTCGCTTCATACGCGTAAGCAAACCGCAGCAGCGCCGAATCATCATAGGCGCGCCCGGCGAATGTCAGCCCTATCGGCATGCCGATATCCGCCATTACGCCCATCGGCACGGTAACGGTCGGCACGCCCAAGTGGCGGATGGCGAGGTTGCCGTTGGCCACCCAGACGCCGTTGCTCCAGGCGATATCGGCCGAGGCTTCGTTCACGTCGGCATCCGCCGGGCCCACGTCGGCCACGGTGGGGAACAGCACCGCGTCGAGGCCGAGCTTGTCCATCCAGGCTTCCAGGTCGATTCTCCGGGTTTGCTCCAATCCGCGCAGGCCATCGGGGACGGTGCTGATCTGGTCCCACGGGGTGATGCCGCGCTCGGCCATGCGCACGTATTCGTCCATGCCGGCGGCCAAGTCGTCCTCACGGTTGGGCAGGGTGCCCGGGTCGTGGGGGAAGATCTTTGGCCCGTCCACATCCGCCAGGCGGTTGAGCGCCGGGTCGTTGTTGGCGCGCAGGAAGTCGTCAAACGCCCAGGCTGACAGTTCCCACAGTTCATCGTGGAGGAATTCCTTGGACACCAGCCCCCGGGTGAACACGGTAGGTGCGCCAGGGCGGTCGCCTTCGCAGTTGGACACCAGCGGGAAATCCACATCAATCACTTCCGCGCCGGCCGCTGTCAGCACCTGGCGTGCGTCTTGCCACAGGTCGATCACGCTGGCGCGGGTGTTGATTTTCTGCCCGGTCGGGCCACCGATTCCGGGTTTTTCGCTGGTGCCTGCGTCGGGGTCGGCGTTGATGTACATGCGCGGCACGCCAAAGCGTTTGCCCGCCAGGGACTCGGCAGGCGCCGCCAATTCAGCGTAGGAAGCAGGGCGCACCGAGGTGACGCTCGGGATCGGCACCCACGGCTGCAGGCGCCACAGGTCGCCACGGGTGTCCGGGTCTTCGGCGACCACCACGTCGAGCACTTCCAGCAGGTCGGCCATGGTGCGGGCGTAGGGCACCACCACGTCCATGGTCGGCGTGAGCGGCCAGTTGCCGCGCACCGAAATCACCCCGCGGGATGGGGTGTAGGCGCACAGGCCATTGTTGGACGCCGGGCCGCGCCCGCTCGACCAGGTTTCTTCTGCCAGGCCAAAGGCCGCAAAACTCGCCGCCGTCGCGGTGCCAGCGCCGTTGGACGAGCCGGAGGCGAACGGCGCGGTCAGGTAATCGGCGTTATACGGGCTTTCTGCGCGGCCATACACGCCACGTTGCATCCCGCCATTGGCCATCGGCGGCATATTGGTCTTGCCCAGGCAGATGGCACCGCCGGCGCGCAGGCGCTCGATGGTGAACGCATCACGCTGCGCGACCAGCTTGGCAAATGCCGGGCTGCCGGATGCCGCAGTCAGGCCCTTGACCAGGTAGCTGTCTTTGGCCGTGTAAGGAATGCCGTCCAAGGGCCCCAAGGTTTCGCCTTTGGCCCGGCGTGCATCGCACGCTTCGGCTTCTTTCAGCGCTTGGGGGTTGCGCACCACCACGGCGTTCAAGGCGGTGGCGGTCTGCGGACCGTCATAGGCATCGATTCGCGCCAGGTACGCCTGGACCAGTTCAACGGCCGTGGTCTGGCCGGACTCAAGCGCCGCGCGCAATTGGGCAATGGAGACTTCGGTAACTTGCATCACGTGTTTTTCGCCGCCTTCAAGTGGGGGTATGGCGGCAGTCTACGTACAGATATTTCACAAGACCAGCGCCGCATAATCCGCATAGGCGCCGCGCATCACCTGCCACGTGGCGTCGTCAGCGGGAATCAGGTGTTCGATACGCAGGGAGGTGAGGATGATGTCCTGGGGCATGCCGAAGGTAGTGAAGGTGGACAAAAAGCTCAGCTCGCCCTGGGTTGAGCGCAGGCGGGTCAGCACCAGCGGTGGCAGGTGCGCGGGCAGTTCAGCGTTCGTCGGGGTTGGCAGGCTCGCCAGCAGCGCGGCCAGGTCCGGGTTGCCCAGCGCCTCGCGAGTGGCACGCTGCCAGGCCAGGGTGCGGATCTCATCGGCATTGAGCAGATGATCGCCGAGGCCGCCGGCTTGGAGGAGCGTGGTCAGCAGGTTCAAACCTTCAGCCGCCTCGGACGGGATACCCACCAATGCAAACAGCACGCCGGTACTGGCATTCGCCGCGAGCACTTGCCACTGGCTGTCCAACAGGATCGCAGGCGCTGGGTTGTTGGCGTGCAATACATGGCTGACCGCTTCGCGAATCGCGGCCATGGCGGGCGAGGCGAGCGGTGTGGCGGTGTAGCGCGGAGCGAATCCGGCCGCGAGGAAGACTCGGTTGCACTGGTCCAACGGTGCCTCCAGCGCCGTCAGCAGGTTATGCAAGGTGGCTGGGCTCGGCTTGGCTCGGCCTGTTTCGAGGCAACTGAGGTGGCGCTGGGAAATACCGGTGATGAGCGCCAGGTCGAGTTGGCTCAGCTTGGCCTGTCGGCGCAATTGGCGCAGTTGTTCGCCCGCAGTAGAAGGGGTGTCCATGGCGTGGTCATGACCTCCGAGGTCATTGCGAAGGGCTGAACCTTATCACTAACTTAAGCCTTCATCATTCCAAGGAAGCGACCATGAGACGACCCTATATTGCCCTGGCGGGCTTGCTGGGATTTTCGCTGTACACCCTGGCGACGATGCTGACGGCGGAGCAGTCGCTGCTGGCATTTGGGCTGCAACTGATGTCGCGGCCGGACACGGCGCAGGTGGTGATAGACCTGTACTTGATGGCGGTGCTGGCGTGCGCATGGATGTACCGGGATGCGCGCCGGCGAGGGCGGTCGGTAGCTTCGGTGGTGCCGTACTGGGTGCTGACGGCGGTGCTTGTGTCGGTGGGGCCGTTGCTCTATCTCGTGATGAATGGGTACCGAGATGAATGAGCTCTCTTAAGGCAAACCTTTACCTCCACACGAAGCGGGTTGAATGTGGGAGCTGTCGAGCTTTAGCGAGGCTGCGATGCAGGCGCCGCGGTTCATCAGGTACACCGAGGTGATCCCTTCGCAGCCTCGCTAAAGCTCGACAGCTCCCACATTTGATCTACGGTTACATCAAGGCGCAAGCAACGGCACCGTTACCCGAAACTCCGTACCCCACTGCGATGTTGACGTGACCTCGATCGAACCCTCATGGGCCGCCACGATCTCAGACGCGATGAAAAGCCCCAGTCCAAGGCCTACCGCAGGGCCATGTTCAATCACCGAGCGCTGCGAAAAACGTCCCATGGGATTGAAAATGAACGGCAGCACATCCTCCGGAATCGGCTCGCCTTGATTGTGAACGGTGAACAGCAGGCGGCCATCTGAAACCGCGAGTCGTATCGTGATCGGCAGGCAAGCATCGCCGTGCTGCACGGCGTTACTGATGATATTGGAGAACACCTGCTGCATGCGCGCGCCGTCGAACGCACCAAGTGCGGGCGCTGTTGTTTCATATTCGAGTTGCGCGTGTGGGTGAAACGAGCGCATTTCTTCGACGATGCGTTCGCAAAAGGGGGCCAGGTCAATGTCCATGCGTTTCACGGGGATGCCGGGGCCCATCTGGCAACGGGTCAAATCCAGCAGGTCGCTGACAATTTGGCTCGCCCGTTGAACACTGGTGTAAATCTGCCCGGCGACTTTGTTGCCGCGCTCCCCGACCTCTTCCGCACGCCGGAGCATGTCGGCGCCTAGCAGAATGGCGCCCAAGGGCGTGCGCAAGTCATGGCCGAGGATACCCAGGAACACATTGCGCGAGGCTTCCACCGCCCGCGAGTAACTGGCAATGGACTCCGTGAGGGCTTGATCGATGGCTTCATGAAAGCGGTTCATGTCATCGATATCCCGTGGCGTACCGTGTTTGGCCTGCCGGAGCCACTGGCTGAGCACGCTGGTGCGCAGCGCGCGGTATTCAGACACCATCTGATCAAACGAAAAACCCGCCATCAAGCGCGTCATGGCATGGGTTTCGGCCGGGCTTTCGTGTTCATCCTGCGGTGCGAGGCCCTGGGCCTTGTCGATTTGCTCCTGCGCGGTCTGTGCGCTGCGCAGATCCTGCGCAATGGCCCGCAGCATCTGTTCGGCATGATCACGCAGGTCTATACGGTTGAGATCGGCCCCGGGGGTCTGAATGGTCCGGGCAAAGTCCTCCCAGGCCTGAAGGATCGGCTCGAGGTTCTCAATAATGAAATCTGCCAGGCGCATACGAGTGTTCCTTGGTGGGGCGGCAAGCGTGAACGCACAGGAAGCCGCCAAACAAGGATTTAAACATGGATTGGTCTGCTCAGCATGCGCAGGCGTTCGTGCCTGCGCATGCCGTAGACGTCAAACGCCTTTGGTTGACGGCAACACTATCGTCAGGATGCCGACCAACGGGAGGAACGAGCAGATTTTGTAGACGTATTCGATACCGTGGCTATCGGCCAGCAACCCCAGCAACGCTGCACCAATCCCGCTGAAGCCGAACATCAGGCCGAAGAATATCCCGGCGATCATGCCCACATTGCCCGGCACCAGTTCCTGGGCAAACACCACGATGGCCGAGAACGCCGAGGCGAGCACAAAACCGATCACCACGCTCAGCACCGCCGTCCAGTACAGGTCAACGTAGGGCAGCGCCAGGGTGAATGGCGCGGCGCCGAGGATGGAGAACCAGATGACCTTCTTGCGGCCGATCTTGTCGCCAATCGGGCCGCCCGCGAAGGTGCCGACGGCAACCGCACCGAGGAACAGGAACAAGTACATCTGCGAGCTGGCGACGGACAGCTGGAATTTTTCAATCAGGTAAAAGGTGAAGTAGCTGGTCAGGCTGGTCATGTAGAAGTACTTGGAAAACACCAGCGCAGCCAGCACCACCAAGGCAAAGGTCACACGGCCTTTGGACAAGCCATGGGTGGCTTGGCCGCCTTGCTTGAGCTTGAACAGGTTGAGGTGGTTACGGTACCAGCGGCTCAAACCGTAGAGCACCAGGATCGCGAACACCGCGAACAGCCCAAACCAGGCGATATGGCCCTGGCCGTAGGGAATGATGATTGCCGCCGCGAGCAATGGACCCAGGGCGCTGCCGGTGTTGCCGCCGACCTGGAACGTCGACTGCGCCAGGCCGTAGCGCCCGCCAGAGGCCAGGCGTGCGACGCGCGAGGTTTCCGGGTGGAAGGTCGACGAGCCGACACCGACCAAGCCGGCGGCGATCAGGATGGCCGGGAAGCTGCCGACAAACGCCAGCATCAGGATGCCCATCAGGGTGCACACCATGCCCGCTGGCAGGAGCCACGGTTTAGGGTGGCGGTCGGTGTGGTAGCCGATCCACGGCTGCAGCAACGAGGCGGTCAGCTGGAAGGTCAGGGTGATCAGGCCCACCTGGGTAAACGACAGGCCGTAGTTGGCCTTGAGCATCGGGTAGATCGACGGCAGCACGGCCTGGATCAGGTCATTGATTAAATGCGCCAGGGCGCAGGCGCCAAGGACGCGCATGACCAACGGGCTGGCCTGGGGCGCAGTGGTTGCAGCGGCGGGTGACGCAGTGAGGGTCGACATGCAGGCATTCCATTCAAGGCGGCGAACACAGGTGGCAACTTCTTAAGGTCGCCATCCAATACAAAATGATTCGGGAGCTATGCTAGATTCGCCGCAAATGCCTGTCTCGCGAAATTCGGGAGGCAACTATCGCAAAAAGGGCGAAATGATCAAGTCACTGGATGTTTTTCTACAGGAGATCGACGAGGGCGATTGGGCTGTCATCAGTTCGGCCACCGATTATCCGGAGAACTGGGTGATCCCCGACCACAGCCATGAGAAGCATCAACTGCTATACGCCACCGAAGGCGTGATGGTGGTGCACTCGGCGCAGAACCAGTGGACGGTGCCGCCCAATCGCGGCTTCTGGATGCCCAGTGGGCACGTCCACTCCTTGCGTTGTGTAGGCCCGTTGAAGATGCGCAGCGTCTTTGTCCGTCCCGACAGCTTTCCCAACTTGCCCACCGATACCAAGGCCGTGAGTATTTCGCCCCTGCTGAGTGAGCTGATCAAGGCGTCGGTGAGCTTGAAACCACCGTATGCCGAGGACTCCCGGGATGCGCGCATCATGCACCTGATTCTGGACGAGCTGGCGTTGTTACCGGCGTTGCCGCTGTTGCTGCCGCTGCCTGCCGACCCGCGCGTACACCGGATCTGCCTGGCGTTGCAGGATGAACCGGGCGACGCCTCGACGGTCGCGGACTGGAGCGAGCGCTTGAACCTTGACCAGAAAACCATCCAGCGCCTGTTCCGCAAGGAAACCGGCATGACGTTCGGCCAGTGGCGCCAACAAGCAAGGCTGCTGCTGGCGCTGGAGCGCATTGCGGTGGGCGAAAAGGTGATCGATATCGCCTTGGAGCTGGGGTATGAAAGCCCGAGCGCGTTCACCAGCATGTTCAAGAAGCAGTTCGGCAAGACGCCCAGCCATTTTTTCAGGTAGCGCCCGGCGTTATCCCTGCACGATGCCGGCGTGCACGCCCAACAGGCGAGTGAAGGTTTCGATATCCAGAGGGTGACTGAGGAAATAGCCTTGGCCCTCTTCACAGGCCACGGCCTTGAGCAATGCCAGGTGTTCAGCCGTTTCCACGCCTTCGGCCGTTACGGTCAGTGCCAGGGCCCGACCCAGGCCGACGATGGCCTGGATAATCGCCTTGTCATCATCACTTTCTTCCAGCCGGGTCAGGAAGCTGCGGTCTATCTTCAAACCGTCGAACGGGAACGTACGCAGGTAGCTCAGGGATGAGTAGCCGGTGCCGAAGTCATCCATGGCGATGCGTATGCCCAATTGCTTGAGCGTGCGCATGACCTCCAGCGCCCCGGTGGCATCTTCGAGCATGACGCTTTCGGTGATTTCCAGTTCCACGCGCGCGGGTTCGATACCTGAGGTCTTCAGGGCCTGCCGTACGCGCTTTACCAGGTTGCCACGCCTGAATTCCATGGGTGACAGGTTCACCGACACAAAAAGATGCTCGGGCCACTGGGCGGCGCATTTACAAGCGGTTTCAAGTACCCAGTCGCTCAGGGCCAGGATCAGCCCGGACTCTTCGGCGATCGGAATAAAGGTGTCCGGCGTGATCAGGCCGCGCAACGGGTGTTGCCAGCGCACCAGGGCTTCCGCGCCGACCATCTGGCCGTCGGCGATGCGATAGCGCGGTTGGAAGTGCAGGCGCAGCTCGGCATGTTTGATTGCAAAGCGCAGGTCGCTCTCCAGGCGTCGGCGTTCAATGATCCGCGCGTTCATATCGCCGGAGTAGAACCGCCAGGTATTACGGCCCGCAGCCTTTGCCTCGTACAGTGCAATATCGGCGTAACGCAGCAGCTCCGTGGCTTCGCGGGCATCGTTGGGGGCGAGGGCGATGCCAATACTGGCGCTGACGAACACCTCTTGCTCGTCGATTCTGATCGTGCGCTCGATCGATTCGATCAAGCGCTTGCACAGCGTTTCGACTTCGTCTTGAGCCCCTGCATCGGTCAGGATCAGTACAAATTCATCACCGCCGACACGGGCGACCAGATCACCATGGCGCACGCAGGCGGCCAGGCGGGCGGACACTTCGTTGAGCACCCGGTCGCCGGCAGCGTGCCCGAGCAGGTCGTTGACCGGTTTGAACCGATCAAGGTCCAGGCTGAGCATTACCAACGGCTGGGTTGAGGTGGACAACTCAGCTGCCGACAGCGCCGTACTCGACAGCGCCTTGAACTTGCCCTCCAGGAACGCTTGCAGCCGCGTGCGATTGGGCAGCCCGGTGAGGGCGTCATGCTGGGACAAGAACTCGATGCGTCGACGGGACTCGACTTCTTCCGTCACGTCGGTGGCCGTCCCGCGAAAGCCGCCACACGGCATCTGCCGCGCTGACAGCCGTGTACTGCGTTCCAGCCCCAGTGCATCGACGTAGCGGCACTGCACACTGATATCCGGGCGGCGTCCGGGGGTGCTGAGCCATTGCGAGAGCAGACCGGTCTCGGTCTCGAGCAAGTCGTTCATCGTCGCACCGATCCACGCATGCCGCGCCAACCCGGTGACGCCTTCGAAGCGCTCCGACAGGTAGGTAAAGCGCCAACTGGCGTCGATTTCCCACACCCAATCGGAACTCGCCTCTACCACATCGCGAAAGCGTGCTTCGCTGGTCGCCAGGGCATTCTGGCTGTTCTGCAGCGACGAATGGCTAGCGTCCAGGGCGAGCGCGGCCGCCGTGGTGCGGCGTGAAATGACCCAGCTCATCACGCATACCAATAACGCTGCCAGGCCAAGCAGGGGCAGGCCTACGCCCATCAAGCGCAAACCGGGTCGGGCCGGCTCCCAATGCAGGCTGCCGGCAGCACCGTTGTCGCCGAGGGGGAACAGCAACGTCTGGCCGATTTCATCAGGGGTAGCGATGTGCAGCTTGCTTACGCCGAATTCATCGCCGATCACGGCCAGCTTGGCACTGTTGAGGATGTCGACGAAGATCAGGACCGAAGCGGGCCGGCCATCCGGCTTCACCGTGGGGTCTGTGCCGGGGGTGATGGCGGCTGCGGCCACCAGCGCGGGGCTGCCCTTGACGTTGATGAAGGCTGTGACGGGTGTTTCGTTGTCAGCGCCTGCACGTGCCTGCTCCACAATCCCGGCAAAGGGCTGGTCGAGCGATTGCGTGAGTTCGACATCTTGCAGCTTGCCATCGACGACCGCATAGACCGTGCGGTTGGCATCGTTGACCACAAACAGGCCTTGAAAACCGAAATCATCGAACAGCGTGGCGCCGATATTGCCCCGGACATACGCCCAATCAGTGTCCACTTTAACGTGCAGGTGCTTGTAGGCATCGCTCCAGAACGCGTAGTCCTTGACCGTCACCCGCAGGGATTTTTCTAGGGATTGCAGGGCTTTACGGGTATAGAAGGCACTTTCCGCCTGTTCGGTGCGGTCCATCTCATAGGCGAGGTAAACCAGCGAATAAGCCGCCGCCGCAAAGACGACGGCCAGCAACGCCATGAACTTGAACAATGAGGTACGTGCCAGCGAAAGGCTGGTGCGATCGGAAAGCGAGCGGACAATAGGGGCGAGAGTATTCGGCATTGTTTCCCGCAGGGCGTCGCTGCAAGTCAAGAGTTATCCCTTGTTATCGGCGAGCCCGGCGAAATATTTAGACCGCCACAGGTGATTACCGCTGGCGCGTGCTGCCAGCCAAGCCAGTAAGGCCGCGGCGCCCAGCACTGCCGCACCCAACTCGAATGTCGCCTGATACCCGCTCAGGCCAAACACCAGGCCTCCCACGATAGCGCCCGAGGCGATCGCCAGTTGAATGATCGCAACCATCAAGCCGCCCCCGGCTTCGGCATCGTCGGGCAGGGTTCTCGACCGTGCAAACAGGCTCAGAGTTTCCGGCAGGTTGGGAGCTCGGACAGCATCGCGCGAATCCAACCCTGGGTGACACTCCGATGGAGGGATTGGCATCTACCTATCTTTTGAGGGCGGGGTGGCCGGGGCCACCCCGCACATTCAGGCTTTAATTGATCCGCGGATGCTGCTGCACCAGGTTCTGGCGCTTGGCTTCCAGAGCCGCAATTTCTGCATCGATGTCTTCGATTTTTTGCTCGATATTGTCGTGATGTTCCTGCAGCAACTCCTTGGCTTCTTCCATGTCCGAAGCGGCCGGCGCTGCGCCGCGCAGTGGCTTGTTGGCGGTTTCCTTCATGGTCAGGCCGGTGATCAGGCCGACCACGGCAAACACCATCAGGTAGTAGGCGGGCATGAACAGGTCGTTGGTGCTTTCTACCAGCCAGGCCACGGCGGTTGGCGTGAGGCCGGCGATCAGTACCGAAACGTTGAACGCGCCGGCCAAGGCGCTGTAGCGCAGGTGGGTGGGGAACATCGCGGGCAGGGTCGAGGCCATCACGCCGATGAAGAAGTTGAGGATCACTGCCAGGATCAGCAAGCCGGCGAAGATCAGCCCGATCTTGCCGCTGGTGATCAGCATAAACGCCGGGATGGACAGGAACAGCAAACCGATGCTGCCAGCGATGATGAAGGGCTTGCGGCCGACCTTGTCGCTGATAAAGCCAATGAACGGCTGCACGAACAGCATGCCGACCATGATCGCGATGATGATCAGCACGCCGCTGTTTTCTTTGTAGTGCAGGTTATGCGACAGGTAGCTCGGCATGTAGGTGAGCAGCATGTAGTACGTCACGTTGGTCGCCGCGACGATACCGATGCAGGTCAGCAGGCTGCCCCAGTGCTTGGTTGCGACTTCCTTGAACGAGACTTTGGGGCCGTGGGTCAGGCCTTCGCGGTCGCCTTGCTCGAGTGTGTCCATGTGCTGTTGGAATGCTGGGGTTTCTTCCAGCGCATGGCGCAGATACAGGCCGATGATGCCCAGGGGCAAGGCGAGGAAGAACGGCAGGCGCCAACCCCATGCTTCGAAGTCCGCTTCGCCCAAGACGCTGGAAATCAGTACGACCACGCCTGCGCCCAGGACGAAACCGGCGATGGAACCAAAGTCCAGCCAACTCCCCAGGAAGCCGCGCTTGCGGTCCGGGGCGTACTCGGCGACGAAGATCGACGCGCCGGTGTATTCACCGCCCACCGAGAAACCCTGGGCCATTTTGCACAGCAACAGCAGAATCGGCGCCCAGATGCCAATCGAGGCATAACCGGGGATGAGGCCAATGGCAAAGGTGCTCAGGGACATGATCACGATGGTCGCGGCGAGTACTTTTTGCCGCCCGTACTTATCGCCCAGCGCACCAAAGAACAGGCCACCCAGGGGGCGGATCAGGAACGGCACGGAGAAGGTGCCGAGTGCAGCGATCATTTGTACGCTGGGCGAGGCGTCGGGGAAGAACACCTTGCCGAGCACATAGGCGACAAATCCGTAGACGCCAAAGTCGAACCATTCCATGGCGTTACCCAGTGCGGCGGCGGTGATTGCCTTGCGCACCTTGGTGTCGTCGACAATGGTGATGTCTTTCAATCCGATCGGTTTGACGCTTTTCTTACGTAATTTCATGCGGGGCACTCTAAAGCAGAACAGGGGAGGTGCCATCGCAGCGATGGCGCCGCTCTGTCAGTTCAGATACAAGCGGACACGAAATAATTCAGCGTTATTTGCTTTTTTTTGCAGGTGCATTGAACTTCTTCGGTTCACAACGGAGCGATCTCTATGCCAACGACTTTCTCCCGCCTGATCTACCGTCAACCACAGCCTGCAGACGTGCAGCGATTGTTCGCGATCTTCGGCGACCCGCAGACCAACCTGTTTAATCCTGCCGGCCCCATTGCCACCCTCGACGAGGCGCAACGCCTGCTGGATCGCTGGCTAGGGCAGTGGGCCGCTGAGGGTTATGGCTGGTGGGCGATTGCGCGAAATGAGGCGCCGGAACACATCATCGGCTTCGGTGGGATAGCGCCACTCAACTACTTGACCGAGCAGCGCGTCAACCTGGGTTATAGGTTTGCAGTGCAAGCCTGGGGGCAGGGCTACGCGACCGAACTTGGCCGCGATGCGCTGGCGCTGGCATTTGACACCCTGGGCGTGCCCGAAGTATTTGGCCTGGTACGACCGGACCACGCAGCGTCGATCCGCGTGCTGGAAAAGATCGGCATGCAGCCTTTCGGCGCGCTTGACGATGTGCCGGGCAAGTCGCCGAGCCTGGTGTTTCGTATTTGTCATCCTACAACTGGTTTTGCCTGACCTATCTCATAGCCGCGCAATACCGTGATAAACGGCAATATTTCAGATTGACACCGTGTGGGCGTCCCGATATAAAAGTCGCAGTTGTACGATGACATATGACGTTACATATGTCCTGCCTAACAAAAATAAAAAGTGATGCCATGAACTTGAACGAGCCCATCCACGCCCACCGCGTTGGCCAAGCGGTAGGCAACTATCGCTGGACCATCTGCGCGATGCTGTTCTTCGCGACCACCGTCAATTACCTCGACCGCCAGGTGCTCAGCCTGCTGGCGCCGCAGCTGTCGACGCAATTTGGCTGGAGCAACACCGACTACGCCAACATTGCTGCAGTTTTCCAGTTTGTCTACGCGATCTCCATGCTGTTCGCCGGGCGCTTTGTCGACAAGATCGGCACCAAGGCAGCCTACGTATTGGCGATTGGTATCTGGTCCACGGGCGCCATCATGCACGCGTTCTCGGTGCCGATGGGCGAGGGCATCGCGGCGATCAGCGGCGCGATTGGATTGGCGGTGATTCCTGTCTCGATTGCAGGGTTCATGCTGTCCCGTGCAGTGTTGGCGATTGGCGAGGCGGGCAACTTCCCAATTGCGATCAAGGCGACTGCCGAATACTTCCCCAAGAAAGAACGCTCGCTCGCCACCGGCCTCTTCAACTCCGGGGCCAACGTCGGTGCCATCCTGGCGCCTATCTGCGTGCCGTTGATTGCCAGTTTATGGGGCTGGGAAGCGGCATTTATTGTGATCGGTGGGTTGGGGTTCGTGTGGGTGGCGGTCTGGGTCGCACTCTATAAGAAGCCGGACGAGCAAAAGCGTCTGTCTCCCGAAGAGCTGGCCTACATCCGCAGCGACCAGACCGTGCAGCCCTTCACGCCTGAACCCGCTGGCGCAGTGGCGAAAAAAGTCTCGTGGTTCAAGTTGCTCACTTACCGCCAGACCTGGGCCTTTGCTTTCGGCAAGTTCATGACTGACGGCGTGTGGTGGTTCTTCCTGTTCTGGCTGCCCACCTACTTGTCGGCGCAATACGGCATGAAGGGCCCCGACATCGTGCTGCCGCTGGCGGTGCTGTACAGCATGACCATGGTGGGCAGTATTGGCGGCGGCTGGTTCCCCAGCTACTTCATGGCGCGCGGCGATGCGCCGTATGACGGCCGCATGAAAGCGATGCTGGTGATTGCGCTGTTCCCGCTGGTGGTGCTGCTGGCGCAGCCGTTGGGTCACATCAGCTTCTGGATCCCGGTATTACTGATCGGCGTGGGCGCGTCGGCGCACCAGGCGTGGTCGTGCAACATCTTCACCACCGTGTCCGACATGTTCCCGCAGAAGACCGTAGCCTCGGTGGTCGGCATTGGCGGCATGGCCGGCGGCCTGGGCGGCGTGGTGATGACCAAGATCGGCGGCTGGGTGTTCGACTACTACAAGTCCATCAACGACATCCACACCGGCTACATGATCATGTTCGCCATTTGCGCACTGGCCTACCTGGTGGCCTGGAGCGTGATGAAGGCGCTGGTGCCGCGTCACAAGGAAATCACTGACCTGTAATTGGCATGGACGAGGCGGTGTCGGGCCTGGCTATCAGGATGATGCGCACCGCCATCACCACGCCGATCAGCACCGCCGCCAGGCCTGCTGCTTCCATGAGCGTCGGGCCCCGGCCTGCGAAGCCCAGGCCGAGCAGGGTGGCGAACAGTGATTCAAGGGCAATCAACTGGGCGCTCAGGACCATGGGTAAGCGACGCGTTGCGGCGTTCCAGGCCCACGCGCCGACCAGGGTGGACATCACGGCGATGACCACGCCCCAGGCATACAACGGCGCGGCCTGTTCAAACCCAGCGCCGAGGACTGGCAGCCTCAGCAACCCCAGTGCCTGCATGATCGGCCACAGGCACAGCGCGGCGATGCCGGCGCCCGCCAGCATCAGCGCGGTCCATAGCCCGGTCGCCTGAGCCGGCAATTGCACTAGGTGCTGTTGGTTGAGCACGCTGAACAGTAGCCATAACGCCACGGCACCCAGTGAACAAAACAACCCCGCCAGCCACGAATCGGCACTCAACGACGGTTGATGAAGGCTGCCGACGTTCGCCAATGCCAGCCCTGTCATCAGGCACGACAAGGGCGTGATCAGTCGGTGCCATTCGACCGTCTTGTGCCGCGCATTGCCCAGCAACGCGAGCAGCACCGGCACCGTCCCGATCACCGCCGGCGTGAGCACCGGTCCGGCAAAGTGCACGCCGGCGGCGATACACACGCCATAACCCAGGCACCCCAACGCGCCCAACCCTGCGGCGAGTAACCGCTGGCCAGGCGTGATCAGGTGCAAATGGGCGCGACTCAGGAGTATCCAACCGCCGCCCAGCCCGCCGACGAACAGGAATCGCACGAGCATCAGGTCGTAGAGGCTGTAGTCGCCGGTCACGTAGGGGGTGATGAAGTTCAGCGCCCAGCCGAGGGTTGCCATCACCGCTAGGAACAGTCCGAGCAGTAGTGAAGCGGGTGCAGAATTCATCCGGGTCATCCATCAGGTAATGGATACGCATGGTGCCCAGCCGCGCGGCCGTGCTACAAACGAGTTCTCGGCCCTGGATACATAACCCAAGATTATGAACGCGCTCGGCAAAACCTTACCGCCCCTTGCCAGCTTGCTGCCCTTCGAAGCGGCGGCACGCCTGGAGAGTTTCTCCAAGGCGGCCGATGAGCTGCACATCACTCAGGCCGCGATCAGCCGGCAGATTCGTGGGCTCGAGGATAACCTCGGGATCAAACTGTTTCAGCGGCGCAATCGTGCCGTGTTCCTCACGCCAGAGGGGCGCGAGCTGGGGCGGGTGATCAGCGAGGCGCTGCGCAGCATTGGTAACAGCGCCGCCCGCCTGCGCGCGGTGCACCGCAGTAACCGTGTGGTGCTGCTCTGCCAGTTGTGTGAAGCGTTTTATTGGCTGATGCCGCGCTTATCGACGTTTCACCAGCAATACCCGCAGATTGAAATCCAGGTGGTGACCACCACTCGACCCTTGACTGAATTCAACGACCCCTTTGACGTTGCGCTGCAAAGCACACGGCGCGCCAGCGGGGCTCATCCGCTGATATTCACAGCCTCGGACGAAGTCTTTCCGGTGTGCAGTCCGCACTATCTAGCCGTAGAGCAAGCGCTGTCACTGAATGCATTGCAGCGTCATACGTTCTTGCACCACAGCGCGCCGCCGCCGCATATGATGGAGTGGAATGAGTGGCTGCAGGTGTTTGGCCAGAGGTTGGCCGTGGACGCGCGCAGTGCCACGTTCGACAGCTACCCACTGATGTTGCAGGCCGCTGTCGAGGGGTACGGGATTGCCATGGGCTGGCGTCGCACCGCGAGCCGCTTGATTGAAAGTGGCGCGCTGGTGAGGCCGTGCGCCGAGAGCGTGCACTTGCCCGAGGCTATTTCGGTTTATCGGCATCAAGCAGCAGGGAAGCGGGATGAGGTGGCGGCGCTGCTCGCCTGGCTTGAGGCGCAATTGCAGGAGGAAGGATGACAGGGGCGTTGTCCGCCCCTGTCGTGCAGGGTTATGGGTTACGTGTCACTCGCCACACGGTATTGGCCAAATCATCCGCGATGATCAGCGCGCCTTTCGGGTCCACCGTCACACCCACCGGCCGGCCGCGGGTTTTGCCGTCGTCACCGCGAAAACCGGTGGCAAAGTCGATGGGTTCACCAGAGGGCTTGCCGTTGCTGAAGGGCACGAAGATCACCTTGTAGCCCACCGGGTTGTCACGGTTCCAACTGCCGTGCTCGCCAACAAATACGCCGTCGGCAAACTTCTCACCCATTTGCGCGATGGAAAAGTCCACGCCCAGTGCCGCCACATGGGAGCCGAGGCTGTAATCCGGCTTGATCGCGGCGGCCACTTTGGCCGGGTTCTGTGGCTGTGCGCGTGGGTCGACGTTCTGGCCCCAATAGCTGTAGGGCCAGCCGTAGAACGCGCCTTCACGCACCGAGGTGAGGTAGTCCGGCACCAGGTCCGGGCCGAGTTCGTCGCGTTCGTTGACCACCGTCCACAGTTGCCCGGTGTCCGGCTGAATAGTCAGCGCCGTCGGGTTGCGCAGGCCTGTTGCGTAAGGTTTGTGCGCGCCGGTGGCAGCATCGATCTGCCAGACCATCGCGCGGTCGATCTCCACTTCCATGCCGCGTTCGGTCACGTTGCTGTTGGAGCCGATACCCACGTAGAGCTGGCGACCGTCAGCGCTCACGGCCAGGGATTTGGTCCAGTGGTGGTTGATCTGCGCCGGCAGGTCGGTGACTTTGGTGGGCGCGCCGCTGGCCTTGGTCTGGCCGTCGGTGTAGTCGAAGCGCACCAGCGCATCCTGGTTGGCCACATACAGCTTGCCGTCGGTGAAGGCCAGGCCGTACGGCGCGTTCAGGTTATCGGCGAACACGGTCTTGAGTTCGTAGGTGCCGTCACCGTCGGCGTCGCGAAGCAGGGTCAGGCGGTTGCCGCCCTTGACCTTGGTGTTGCCTTCGGCCTTGATCAGGCTGGCGATCACATCCTTGGGCTTGAGCTTGGCCGCGCTGCCGCCACGGCCTTCGGCGACCAGGATGTCGCCGTTGGGCAGCACCAGGGTCTGGCGTGGGATGGCCAGGTCAGTGGCGATAGCGGAGATGCTGTAGCCGTCCGGTACCTTGGGTTTCTGCTCGCCCCAAGGCACGGGCTCGGCAATCTTCATGCTGGGTAACAGGCTGCTTTGCTGTTCCGGCAACTTGGGGTCTGGGCCGCGGGCCTGGGTCTTGTCGCCTTCGCCACCGCATGCGGTCAGCAACAGCGCAGCGCTTAATAGGGTCAGCGTGCTGGACGTTTTCATTGGGCAGCTCCCGAGCGCAGGTTAGTCAGGCCGATCCACGTTGCGACGAATGCCAGCAGCGTGACAATCGCCGACAGCACCAAGCCCGTGGGCATCATGGCGTACGCATCCTTGGCATGCTGAAAGGCATTGACCAGGCCCACTACCCAGGCGGCTAACAACAGCAGGAAATACGCGGCTGGTCGCCCGGATTTACGCTCGGCGCGCAATAAATTGATCAGCGCGAACAACAGCGCAAATCCACTGAACACCAGCGCGCCGGCAATCAGCCAGGACGCGAAGTTGGCCCACTGAATCTGGTAGGTCTGGCCGTAGGCAATGTCGCTGAGCAGTGCACCCAGAAACAGCGGCACGCTGCCGGCGAGCAGTATCGAATGCAGCGGGCCAGGTCTTGTCGCGTAGTAGGCGGGGAGGGTAGTCATGGGGGTAGCGGCTCCTTATTGTTCAGCGCTCCTGGCGTCAGGGCGCGGTGACTTCGCATAGCAGAGGAGCTTTTCGTTTATCAGAAAGTTCACTAGGGATTGGTGTCGAGATGTTTTTCGCACCATTCGGCACAGAGCGTGCGGCCTACCCTGCATTACTCCCAGCCCCAAGAAGTCTTGCAGGCGCCCGGTTTCGACGCCGAGCACACGCTGGAAGTGGACGCACTGTTGAAGGTGGCTTACAAGCGCGACCTGTATGCCCACAGCGCACACAAGTGGAACCGCTGGACCAACGACTACGCGCTGCAGTTTTTCGATCGCTTCGACATCATGCTGGAGTCCAAGGACAAGAATGTGGCAGCTTGGGCGTTTTATGGGCATTTCAAGCGACGTTCAGTTTAAAAAAGGGAACCTTTACTCATGCCAACCCTGCATCTGCTATGCGGCAAGATAGCGTCGGGCAAATCAACGCTCGCCAGCACCCTCAGCGCTGAACACGCGGCGATGCGGTTAAGCGAGGACCCGTGGCTTGCACAGTTGTATCCCGGCGAAATTTTGTCGGTGGCGGATTACCTGCGCTGCGCCCAACGCATCCGCGGGGTGTTGGGGCCGCTGGTGGTAGGTTTGCTGGAGTCGGGCGTCAACGTGGTGCTGGATTTTCCGGCTAACACGTTGGCTAACCGCCAGTGGCTGCTGGGACTGGCGCAGGCCGCCGGGGTGCCACACTGCTTGCACTACCTGGAACTGGACGACGACACCTGCCGCGCTCGACTGCATGCGCGTAATGCGCACGGTGAGCACGATTTTGCGGCGACGGATGCCGAGTTTGACCTGATCACACGCCACTTCTGTGTGCCGAGTGAGGAGGAGGGGTTGGTGATTGAGGTGCATCGCTCGTGAGTGCAGCGCATTTTAAAGGGGTCGACGCCGAAGGTTTCATCCTCACCGTCCTCGAAACGTCCGTGCAGAGCGAGTTTCAGCCATTGCTTGAGGAGGCCTGCACCGCTCTGTCGCAGGAAGCGCTGGGAGTGCAGGGTATCTACCTCTACGGCAGTGTGGCGCGCGGAGATGCCATCCCGGGTGTTTCCGATCTTGATCTCACGCTGGTGCTGCGCGAGTCGCCGACTTCACGGGTACTGGAACGGCTGGAAGTGATCCGGCGCGACCTGGAGCGGCGGCATTCGCAAGTCACCAAGGTGGATTTCGATATTGGCAGCCGTGGGGACGTCATGGCGGCGGAAAACCGCAACAGCTGGGGCTTCTGGCTCAAGCACCATTGCCGATGCGTGTGGGGTGAGGACCTTGCGCTGCACATTGAGCGGTTTCGGCCTTCGGTGGACATTGCCTTGGCCATGAACGGTGACTTTGAACCGGTATTGACCGCCTACCTCACACGCATCGCAGACGCCGACTCCGAGCGGGAGCGACTTCGCTGGCAGCGCGAAGCGTCACGCAAGCTGATCAGGGCGACCCATGTATTGCGTTCGCAGGATGCGGCGACGTGGCCGCAGACACTCGAAGAGCACGTTGCGCTGTTCGTCCAGTGGCATCCGACAATGATGGTTAACGTGGCGTTCTTCCTGTTTGAAGCCCGAAACCCGAGTGCCGACGGCGAAAAATTCTCAGCCCGACTTCAGGCCTTTCTGAGCTGGATGGTTTTACAGCGAGCGTAGTTCTGCTGGTGTTCGCCGGTATAGGCGAAATCCAAAGCAGATCTCCTGTGAGAGCTGTCGAGCTTTAGCGAGGCTGCGAAAGCGGTGTGTCAGGCGATCAATAGGTTGGCAATACCGCCGCCTTCGCAGCCTCGCCGGGGCTCGACAGCTCCCACATTTGATCGGCGCCGCTGCTGAAATTGCGTTCGCAGGTACAACCGAAGCACACGGGTCCTAAGACTTGAACCGTCCCACCAACCCATTCAACTCATCCGAAAGGTTGGACAACCGCCCCGAATCGTCCTGCGCCGAGTTGGCCAGGCTTTCCACCAGTCGTGCCTCGTCGTAGATCTGCTGGATATGCCGATTGATCTCTTCGGCCACGCTGTGTTGTTCCTCGGCGGCGGCGGAGATCTGCAGGTTCTGGTCGCGGATTTCGTTCACTGACAGTTGAATGCCTTCGAAGCTGTCCCGCGCGCTTTCGATGGACGACACGCTGTCCCGCGACAGGTCCAGGCAACTGCCCATCTTCTGCGTGACCTCCTGGGTCTTGTTTTCCAGGGTGCCAAGCAGTTGCTCGATTTCGCCGGTGGAGTCTGACGTGCGCTTGGCCAGTGCGCGCACTTCATCGGCCACCACGGCAAAGCCACGGCCTTGATCACCGGCGCGGGCGGCTTCGATGGCAGCGTTGAGCGCCAAGAGGTTGGTCTGTTCGGCAATCGCGCGAATGGTGCCGAGGATCTGGTTGATGCTGCGACTGCCGGCCTCCAGTTCAACCATGGCCTGGGACGATTCGGTGAGACGGCGGCCCAAGCGGTTGACGTTATCGGTAGTGACCTCGATCTGCTGCTTGCCCTCGGCCACGCGACGGTGCCCGTTTTCGGCGGACTCCGCTGCGCCGCTGCATGAGCGCGCGACTTCGTTGGCGGTGGCAACCATTTCGTTGAACGCGGTGGACACCAATTCAACCGCCTCACGTTGCCGGCCCGCCGCCTCGTTCATGTTGTGCGCGACCTCGCTGTTGACCTTGGAGGCGTTCTGCAGATTGGCCGACGCCGCGCCGATATGCTGGATCAGTTGGCGAATCGCTGCGAGAAACTTGTTGAACCAACCGGCCAGTTCGGCGGTTTCATCCTTGCCCTGCACCTGCAGTTCGTGGCGCAAGTCACCTTCACCCTCGGCGATGGACTGCAAGCCCGTGCTGACCTGGCCAATGGGCTTGACGATGACCTTGGAGAACGCGGCTGCAATCAATCCGAAGATCAGTACCAGCACGCCGACGATGATCGCGGTGAGGTAGGTCATGCGGGTGGCTTCAGCCATGACTTCACGCTGCTCGATCAGCCCGATGTAGCGCCAGCCAAGACTGGGGGAGGTCCACACGTTGGCCATGTAGCGCACGCCGTCGATTTCCACTTCGGTGGAGCCTTGCGGTGTGTCGGCGAGTTGCGCATAGGCGGCGCCCAGGTCTTTGAGCGGTTTGAAACTGTGGGCGGCGTCGCGCGGGTCCACCAGCACCACGCCGTCTTCGATCAGCATCACGTAGCCGCTTTCACCCAGTTTGATGCTCTTGACCAGCTCGGTGAGGTTTTTCAATGAGACGCTGACCACAAACACGCCCTTGGCTTTGCCGTTATCCAACAGCGCCCGTGCGGTGCCGACCAACGCCACGTCGTCTTTGTCGTAATAGTAGGCGGGCGTACGGACGGTCTTGCCGGGGCTGGCCATGGCCGCTTTGTACCAGGGGCGCGTGCGCGGGTCGTACTTGGACAGTTGCGGGTCATCCGGCCATTTGGCATAGGTGCCATCTTCCAGGCCGATGGACAGAATCGCGGCCGCTGGGTGCGTGGCGCCAAAGCGTGCGAATCGGTCGATGACGGCTTGTGCCTCGGCTGGCATGGGCTGGCTGGCCGCGTCGGCGGGCTGGTAGTTTTTCAGCGTGTTAACTGATGTGTATACAGGATCGGTGGCCATTTGATCGACGTTCTGCAGGGTGCCGTCGAAGAACTGGCGGATATTGCCATCGATCTGACGGATTTCCCGGGTGCTGCCGTCGATAAACTGATCCACCGCCTGGGTCCGCGTGTTCATGACCGAGATCACAGCCACCAGGCTTACCGGTATAAACGCGACAGAGACGAATGCCAGTACCAACTTATTTTTTATTTTCATCGAGACGACCATCAGCGTAGAGGGCGGCCAAATCATCGTTCTCCATCACGCAAGCACGGCGATTTGCTATCACTGATGTTTCGGCCCTTCTGCGATAAAACTTTAGGGTTTTTTGTACACAATACAAACTGCTTATTGTTCTGTATCCAATCAATACACATCACGCAGATAACGCTTCTGTTCACTCAACTGCCGCCAGTAATCCACGGCGGCTTCCACGCCAAGCCCGCCGTGGGTTTGCGCGACCTGACGCAGCGCCTGGTCGACGTCTTTGGCCATATGGCTGGCGTCGCCGCAGATGTACAGCTTGGCGCCGTCCTGCAGCCATCGCCACAGCTCGGCGCCCTGTTCGCGGATGCGGTCCTGCACGTAGACCTTCTGCGGCTGGTCGCGGGAGAACGCCAAGCTCAAGTGAGTGAGCATGCCGTCGCGTTGCATGCCTTGCAGTTCGTCCTGATAGTAGAAATCGCTGGCCGCGTGCTGTTCGCCAAAAAACAGCCAATTACGGCCCTGATGCCCCAAGGCGCGGCGTTCCTGTAAAAACGCGCGGAACGGCGCGACGCCGGTGCCAGGCCCGATCATGATCATCGGCACGTCGCCATCGCTGGGTGTACGGAAGTGTTTGGACGGCTGCACGAACAACGGCACCTCAGCGTCGCCCGCGCGGTCGGCGAGAAAGGTCGAGGACACGCCTTTGCGCTTGCCATAGCGCACGGCGGCCACTGTGAGGTGTACTTCCTGCGGGTAGGCCTTGGCACTCGAGGCAATCGAATACAAGCGTGGCTGCAGGCGCTTGAGGGTGCCCAGCAGTTCGTCCGCGGCGCAATCGATAGGGTATGCCTGCAGCACGTCCGCCAGCTGCCGGCCCCACAGCCAGTCATTCAGTTCGGCCTTGTGCTCGGGGTTGAGCAAGTGTTTGAGGCCTGGGTTGGCGCTGCGCTCGGCGATGAAGGCCAAGGTGTCGCTGCTCGGCCGGGCGATTTCGAAGTGCTGGGTGAGCGCCTGTTGCAGCGGCACATCACCGAAGGTGTCGATGGTCACGCACGTGCTCGCACTCAGGCGGATCAGGTCGAGCAGTTCGCTGACCAGTTCAGGGCAATTGCGCGGCCGTACTCCGAGGGCATCACCGGCTTCATAGGTGAGCCCGGAGTCAGCCAGGTCCAGGGCAAACTGGCGGGTTTCCTTGTGGGCGCTGTGGGGGTTCAGGTGCCGGTTGAGCAGCAGCCGTGACCCGTACAGCTTGGTTTTACCGGCTGGCGTGGCCGGCGCTATGGGCTTTGCCGGGTTTAGGGTGTGTTGGAACCGCACCAGCCAGGCATCGGCGCGTTCCTCGAATTCGGTGTCGCAGTCGACACGCTCCAGCAGGCGCGTGGCGCCCAATTCCAGCAAGCGCTGGTCGAGTTGCTTGCCGTGGTTGCAGAACTGGTCGTAATTGGGATCGCCCAAGGCCAGCACCGCAAAGCGCAGGGATTCCAGGCGCATCTCGGCGGTGCTGAGGCTGTGCCAGAAACTTTCGCCGTTGTCCGGTGGGTCGCCGTCGCCAAAGGTGCTGCTGATCAGCGCGAGGGTGTGAGTGCTCGCCAGTTTGCTCGCGGGGAAGTCCGCCATCGCGCTCAGTTCCACCGTGATCCCAGCGTCGCGCAGGCGTTTGGCAAAACGCTCGGCCAAGGCTTCGGCGTTGCCGGTTTGCGACGCCCACAGCAGCGTGACTGCCGGGGAGGGCGCTGCGATGGCGTCTGTACGGCTGAACAAACCGCCAAGCAGGCCGTCCAGCCACAGCCTGGATTCCCTTGCCAATGGCGCATTCGCCGGCATCGTCGGTACACCGCCAGCCTGGCGCGCGGCGGATTGCAGGCCACTGAGGAAACCGGCGAGATAGGTGCGCTCACTGTCGCTCAATGGCGGCGGCGCTAGATGACGGATGCCGATGATGTCGGCGAAGGCGGTAAGACGCGACAAGTTGCTGTCCTCTCGTTCGGGAGCGTGGAGGTCCAGAAACGGGTGATTGATCAGTTCGACCCGGGCCAGGGCGACGGCGCAGAACTTGAACGCCGGCTGAAGGGAAATCGGGTCCACGGCGTCATGGGTCACGGCGTTGATCGCCAGGTTTTCGCCAAACACATCGTTCCAATGAAACGGCGCAAAACAGTTGCCCGGCCGCACACGGTCGGTGACTACCGCAGGCAGTACGGCGCGGCCGCGCTGTGAGCGTATTTCAACCCGGTCCTTGTCCTTGATACCCAGGCGGGCGGCGTCCTCGGGGTGTAGTTCCACGAAGGGGCCAGGGTTGAGTTTGTTCAGCGTGGCGACCTTGCCGGTCTTGGTCAGCGTGTGCCATTGGTGCTGCACGCGGCCGGTGTTCAGCACGAAGGGAAACGCTTCATCCGGCATTTCCGCCGGCGGCATATGGGGACGGGCGAGGAACTGGGCTTTGCCGTTTTCAGTGGCGAAAGCGAGCGTGCCGTCCTTCACGTAGCGGATCGGGTTGCGGTCCGCTGCGTCGTCTGACGCGCAGGGCCATTGCAGCGGCTTGTCACGCAGTCGCGGGTAGCTCGCGCCACGAATGTCATAGCCGGTCTTGGGGTTCCAGGCGCGTTTGATCTCTTCAAAGACGTCGGCGGCGCACGCGTAGGTGAAGGCCTCGGCGAAGCCCATCTCACAGGCGACCCTGGCGATGATCTGCCAGTCGGGCAGGGCCTCGCCGGGGGCCTCGACGGCCTTTTGCATCAGGGTCAGGTTGCGCTCGGAGTTGATCATCACCCCTTCGGCCTCGGCCCACAGCGCGCCAGGCAAAAGGATGTCGGCGTAGCGGTTGGTCTCGGTGTCGAGGAAAGCGTCCTGGGTGATCACCAGCTCGGCGGTTTGCAGGCCTTTGATGACCGTTTGCCGGTTGGGCACGCTGGCCACCGGGTTGGTGCAGATAATCCAGCAGGCTTTGATCTGCCCAGCCGCCATCTGCTCGAACATCGCCACGGTGCCGCCGCCAGCCTGGCGCGGCAGGCTGTCGTGGGGGATCTGCCACAGGTCCTCGATAAAGGCGCGGTCGGCCTCGACCAGCACCGAGCGCTGCCCTGGCAGGCCGGGGCCCATGTAGCCCATTTCGCGCCCGCCCATGGCGTTGGGTTGCCCGGTCAGGGAAAACGGTCCGCTGCCGGGGCGGCAGATGGCACCGGTGGCCAGGTGCAGGTTGCACAGGGCGTTGGTGTTCCAGGTGCCATGGGTGCTCTGGTTGAGGCCCATGGTCCAGCAACTCATCCACTCGGCAGCCTGGCCGATCCAGCCGGCGGCTTGTCGGATATCGGCTTCGGCAAGGCCGGTTATGGCGGCGACCCGGTCTGGCGAGTAGTCCTCCAGAAACGCGGGCATGGCTTCCCAGCCCTCGGTGAAGGCCGCGATAAAGGCAGGGTCGGTGTGGCCGTTCTTGACCAGCAGGTGCAACAGGCCATTGAGCAAGGCGAGGTCGGTGCCGGGCTCTATCGGCAGGAACAGGTGGGCCTTGTCCGCCGTGGCACTGCGTCGGGGGTCGACCACGATCAGCTTCGCGCCGGCCTTGACCCGGTCCATCATGCGCAGGAACAGGATCGGGTGACAGTCGGCCATGTTCGCGCCGATCACGAAGAACAACTCGGCGCGGTCGAAGTCCTCGTAGGAACCCGGCGGCCCGTCGGAGCCAAGCGACAGTTTGTAGCCACTGCCGGCGCTGGCCATGCACAGGCGCGAGTTGGATTCGATGTTGGGAGTGCGCACGAAGCCCTTGGCCAATTTGTTGATCAGGTATTGGGATTCCAGCGACATCTGGCCCGACACGTAGAAAGCCAGCGCATCCGGCCCGTGGGTATCGAGGGTGTGGCGCAAGCGGGCGGCGGTTTCGCTGATGGCCTTGTCCATGGCAATGCGCACCGGGTCGTGATCGCGCGCCTGGCGCACGTAGGCACTTTCCATGCGGCCGGACTCGGCGATGGCGTGCCCGCAGGTGGTGCCCTTGGTGCACAGCCGGCCGAAGTTGGTGGGGTGGGCCTTGTCGCCGACCACCTTGACCACTGTGTTGTGCTCGACCTGCATGACGATGCCGCAGCCCACGCCACAATAAGGGCACACGCTGCGCACGTTTTGGTTTGCCATCCGTAACCCCGTAAACAAAAAAGGCGCCTTGTAACCCTCCGTTGAAAACGGGGATTACACGGCGCCTTTGTCGTGAGAGAGCAATCAGCGTTGACTGCCTGGTTGAAGTATTCCTAGCAAGTCACGCGCCAGGTTTTTTATCTGGCTGTAGTGAGCGGGCTTGCCCCGCGCTGAGTGGCGCAGCCGCCCCAAACCAGGCGACCTGGTTCTAGCTGGATACCGGCGGCGTCTCTATTGGGGCGGCTTTGCCACCCAGCGCGGGGCAAGCCCGCTCACTACAAAAGCCGTTGGGGTGCACTTTTATGACGCGGGACGCACCAGTTGGAGGCGCTGAAAGCGCGCGAAAAAAACCGCTGATTACGTTGTGATGCCGTGAATCCGGCCCTTGTCTTCGATTGGCACAGACCCTGCAAGCTCCCTCTCAACCCACCTCGGTCAACGACGATCGACACCATTGGGCAATAGCGGTGAGTCCGGCGCAGTCGCCCGATCAGAACCCGCATAAGAACAGGCAAAGACGCCTGGAACCGCAAGGTTTCAGGCGTTTTTTTTTGCTTTTTAAACCGTGATGAGCTTTGTCGGGTGATTTATATGAACAGTCTCAAAACCCTGATCGTCGTCGGCAATGGCATGGTCGGTCACCACTGTGTGGCGCAACTGATCGAACGCGGCGCGCTGGATCACTACCGCTTGCACGTGTTCAGCGAGGAGCCGATGCGCGCCTATGACCGGGTGCACCTGTCCGAATATTTCACCGGCCGTGATGCCGAGTCGCTGGCATTGTCCGACGCTTCGTTGTACCAGACCCCAGGCGTGACCTTGCACCTGGGCGTGCCGGTGCTGGAGATCGACCGCGCCCGCTGCGAGGTGATCACCGCCGACGGCTGCGTGGC
This sequence comes from Pseudomonas sp. EA_15y_Pfl1_P101, assembly GCF_963970835.1. Classification (NCBI taxonomy): domain Bacteria; kingdom Pseudomonadati; phylum Pseudomonadota; class Gammaproteobacteria; order Pseudomonadales; family Pseudomonadaceae; genus Pseudomonas; species Pseudomonas sp. EA_15y_Pfl1_P101. Next base: position 167,211 of record NZ_CAXAPA010000004.1, read on the forward strand.
CTATGACAAGCTGGTGTTGGCCACCGGTTCCTATCCATTTGTGCCGCCCATCGAAGGCGCTGAAGGCGATTCGCGGCTGGTGTATCGCACGCTTGAGGATCTGGATGCGATTCGCAAGGCGGCCGCCAATGCGCGACGCGGCGTGGTGGTGGGGGGCGGCCTGCTCGGTCTGGAAGCCGCTAACGCGCTGAAAAGCCTGGGGCTTGAAGCGCATGTAGTGGAGTTCGCGCCGCGCTTGATGCCGGTGCAACTCGACGATTTTGGCGGCCTCGCGCTCAAGGCGCAGATCGAGCGGCTGGGCGTCGGTGTGCATTTGTCCCGTGCAACCCAGTCGATCAGCGCGGGCGCGGAGTATCGCTACCGCATGAACTTCGCCAATGACGAATTCCTGGAAACCGACGTGATCGTGTTCTCCGCTGGCATCCGTGCCCAAGACGCGCTGGCTCGCCAGGCTGGCCTGGAAATCGGCCCGCGCGGCGGCGTGGTGATCAACGATGAGTGCCTGAGCATCGACCCGAATATCTACGCGATTGGTGAGTGCGCGTCCTGGAACGGCAGCCTGTTCGGCCTCGTCGCGCCGGGCTACCAGATGGCCCGAGGCGTTGCCGCGCTGCTCTGCGAGCAAACCGGCGAGCCGTTTGTGGGCGCCGACATGTCGACCAAACTCAAGTTGCTCGGTGTTGACGTGGGCTCCATCGGCGATGCCCATGCCCACACGCCCGGCGCGCGCAGCTACCAGTTTATCGACGAAGCCAGCGCCAGTTACCGGCGCCTGGTGGTGGATGCTTCGGGCAAGCATGTGATTGGTGCTGTACTGGTGGGCGACAACAGCTACTACGACACCTTGCTGCAATACATGCAGAACAGCATCACATTGCCGTCCGAGCCGGCCAGCCTGATCCTGCCATCGTCCAGCGGCGCTCCCACCCTGGGCCCCGGCGCGTTGCCGGAGTCGGCTACCGTGTGCTCCTGCCACAACGTGACCAAAGGTTCGATCTGCTCAGCCATTGACGGCGGCTGCAGCGACCTCGGCCTGCTTAAAGCCCAGACCAAGGCCTGCACCGGTTGCGGCGGCTGCGCCGGGTTGCTCAAGCAGGTGTTCGAGCATGAGCTGATCGCCCGTGGCGTCAGCGTTGACAAAAGCCTGTGCGAACACTTCGCCTACACCCGGCAGGAACTGTACGCCTTGGTGCGTGTGGACGGCATCATCACGTTTGACGAACTGCTGGCCAAACATGGCCGTGGCCACACCGGTTGCGATGTGTGCAAGCCGGCAGTCGGCTCGATCCTGGCATCGTGCTGGAACCAGCCGATCATGGACGCATCCTTGGTGCCGTTGCAGGACACCAACGATACGTTCATGGCCAACATGCAGAAGAACGGCACCTACTCGGTGGTACCACGCATTCCGGGGGGTGAGATCACTGCAGAAAAACTCATTGTGATCGGCGAAGTGGCGAAGAAATACGACCTCTACACCAAGATCACCGGCGGCCAGCGCATCGACCTGTTTGGCGCGCAACTGCATGAACTGCCGGACATCTGGGGCGAACTGATCGCGGCGGGGTTCGAGACCGGGCATGCCTATGGCAAATCCACGCGCACGGTGAAGTCTTGCGTGGGCAGCACCTGGTGCCGCTACGGCGTGCAGGACAGCGTGAAAATGGCGCTGCTGATCGAGGATCGCTACAAAGGCCTGCGCTCGCCGCACAAGCTCAAGTTCGCGGTGTCTGGCTGCACCCGAGAATGCGCTGAAGCCCAGAGCAAGGACGTCGGCGTGATCGCCACCGAGAAGGGCTGGAACCTCTACATCGCTGGCAACGGTGGTATGCGCCCACGCCATGCGGAGCTGTTCGCCACCGACCTGGATGATGCCACGCTGATCCGCTACATCGACCGCTTCCTGATGTTCTACATCCGCACCGCCGACAAGTTGCAGCGTACTTCGGTATGGCGCGAAAGCCTGGAGGGCGGCCTGGATTTCCTCAAGGACGTGATCCTTGAGGACAGCCTGGGGCTGGGCGCCGAGCTCGAAGCGCAGATGCAACGGGTGGTCGACCGCTACGAATGCGAGTGGGCCAACGCGCTCGCGGACCCGGAGAAACTCAAGCGCTTCCGCACCTTCGTCAACGACAAACGCCCGGACCCGGACATCCACTTCGTCCAGGAGCGCGGCCAGCGCCGGCCGATCATGGCCTCTGAACTCAACTTGATTCCGGTCATCGAGGAGATTGCGTGATGAGCCAGCCCATCTGGAAAACCGTGTGCAACAGGCAAGACCTGGTGACCAACTCCGGCGTGGTGGTGTGGTTGGACGGCGCGCAAGTGGCGTTGTTCTACCTGCCGGATGCGCAAGACCAGACGCTGTATGCCATTGATAACCACGACCCGGAATCGGGGGCGAATGTGATCGGTAGGGGGTTGATTGGCAGTATCAAAGGCGAGTTGGTGGTGGCTGCGCCGATCTACAAGCAGCATTACCGCCTGGCTGACGGGCAATGCCTGGAGGCGCCAGACCAGCGCCTGCGCGTCTGGCCGGTGCGTTTGAACGGTGGGGTGGTGGAGGTGGGGGTAGGTTGAGCGACTGTGGGAGCTGTCGAGCCCCAACGACGCGGCCATGGGATGTCCATGTGTTCGGATCAGAGGGCGAGGTCATCGATGAACAAGGGCATTTTCGTCTACCTGTCGCAGGTGACCCTTCAGTCCATCAGGCCGGAATAAGCCCTGCGTCCTGATAGCTCTGAACGAGTTCGTCATACAGGCCGATATCGATGCGCGTACGAGCAATCAACTGCGCGCCCGCGATGGCGGTGTAGATGGCGCGCGCGCGCCGCTCGTGGTCAGTGGCACTGCCATTGCCGATGTCCGTGAGAACTGCTGCGAGCCACGCTACGTTGATATCGGCAAACGCGAGTACCTCTTTCTTCAGCTCTTCGGGCAGGTCCTGGTACTCTCCCGCCTTGAACTGATGCCATGCACCCGGAACCAGCTGTACATCAACCTCTGCGTTTGATTGCTGAGCGGCCTTGTGAAATAGCCGTGTGGTGGGTTCTACGGTTGTCTCGATGGCGCAAAGCACGACGATCTTGCCGCCGTGGCGAACCGCCGTAGCGGCCAAGGCTTCATCCGCTCTCAAAATCGGTACCTGAATATCGGGTGCGATTCTTTCAATGGATGGACCCAAGGTCGAGCAGGTGAGCACCACAACATCGGCATGCCGGGCGAGGGCACACAGCGCGGTGACATTCGCGCCTTTACTCGCCAAATGATAAGCCAGCGACGCGCCAACTATTCATAGCCCGCCCAGGACTACGGAGGCGTCCACAACCTTGGCGTAGTCCATCGCCAGGTTACTCAGCGACAACGCATGCACATCCTCCGCCGGCCACAGCCGTCCGGATAAATCAGTCTGATCAAACGTATAACAAGCATCCGCCACCACGCTCACAGCAAAACCCAGGTTGCCGCCAGAGCGCGCCGTGGCTTCGACGGAATTGTTAGTGATCACGCCAACGATCACCAACTGCCGGATCGAGCGTGCATGCAGCCAGCGCTCCAGGCCGGTGGCGGTGAAGGCATCCGGAACGTTCTTCTCCACCACATGCTCATGCGCCAGTGGTTGCAGCGCGGGCTGGAACTCACAGCCCGGCTTGCCCGGCCAGAATACCGAGACGGGTGAGCGGGATATGTGCCGGATGTGAACGACAGGACGGTTGGATTGGCGCCACGCGCTCAATAAACGCTGTATCTGCACTTCGGCGTCGAGGTTATTGCGACGCCCCAGCTTCGGCTGGTTCATGCCTTGCTGCATATCGATGATCAGCAGTGCCGCGTTGGTTGCTGGCGGTTTCATGACACTTCCCTTTGCTCGTGAGGCTCGAAACATAACAGCCGATGTGGGCATCCAGACAGCGATTTCCTACCTGGGCAGCTTTAACTGAGCCTCGGCGTACGGCACCACTGCGTCGGTACGCCCGCTCGATCCGTCTCATTGTTGAACTGCCCCGCCCTTTAAATCGCCTTGGAAGAGGATCGCATCGGCAAACCCAAAGCGTGTCTTTAGCAAATGCGGCGAGGCGTGCTCACGACGCTATAGTCGACTCTATTGATGGCCGTACTTCCAGGAGCTTTTTCCCGTGCCTACATGCCGACCCATTTCGCTTACACAAAACGTTTCAACGCCGTACTCGCCTACAGAGATGCCAATCTCGAAGGCGACCTGTCGGTGAGGGCGTTAAGCCAGGTGGCGAACTTTTCGACGTTTCACTTCCATCGACAATTCAGTGCGTTCGTAGGCGTGCCGGTTTCACGTTATGTGCAACTTACCGTCGAGATCCTGCACGGACATCGCCGGGTCGCCACCCACCTGTTGCTCGCGCGGCGCCTACAGCACCCAGAGCGAACACATGCCGGCATCGCACAAAGCTCATCGCGACTGGACACCCCAGCGCCTCAAGTCGATTGCAAGTAGTTGGCTGGAAGTGTGCCAAACATGTCGCTGTAGATCTCACCCAGCCAGTCAATGAAAACGCGTACCCGTGGCGACAGGTGCCGATGATGCGGGTACATGGCAGAAACTGTCAGGCCGGGGCTCTTCCAGTCGCTCAAGACTTCCACCAGGCGCCCCGCTTCCAGATACTCTTCAATGTGGTAACGAGGCACCTGAATCAGACCGCAGCCACGCAATGAACATACGACGTAGCTTTCAGCATCGTTCACTGCCATCCAGCCATTGAGTGTGAACTGGCGTATCTGGCCACCGAGGACCAATTCCAAAGGAAGATTCGAGGAGCCATTGCTCGAAAAGAACTTTACTGTTTGATGCACGGCCAAATCTTCAGGTTTTTTAGGGCTGCCGAAACGCGTCAGGTATTCAGGACTCGCGCAAATGATCTGGGGCATCACCGCAAGAGGCCTGGCTACCAGCGTCGAGTCTTGGGGGGTGCCTGCGCGCACGACGCAATCTACCCCCTCCCGAACGAGATCCACCAAGCGATCACCACCACTGGCTGTCAATTCGATTCCTGGATAGCGCGCCCGAAACTCATCAATCCTTGGCAGCACAATCTTGGTCGCATGAGTACCGTGCATATCCACGCGCAGCAATCCTTGCGGATTAGACGCTACGTGGCGCAATGATGACTCGGCATCGTCCAGTTCACTCAGCACGAAAACACATCGCTCGTAGAACGCCTGCCCGTCGACTGTCGGTCGTACATGCCGAGTGGTGCGTTCCAGTAGTCGAATCCCCAGTCGACTTTCCAGCTCTTTGATGGCGTGAGTCGCGGTGGCACGTGGAATGTCGAGCGCTGCCGCTGCGCGGCTGAAGCTGCTCAACTCAACGATACGCGCGAACAGCTGGAGTGAATCGAAGCGATCCATCTATTGTTGTTCCTGGTGGAATTTTGTTGGCCATTTAGCTGTATTTATCCAGTTCTGGCAAACAAGCAACATAGGACTCAAGGGCATCGTCGCCCACTGACTTGCAAATCAGGAGTCCTGTATGACTGACAATAGTTTGAAAACGGCCCTTGTTACCGGAGGCTCCCGTGGCATCGGCCAATGCATCGCCATGCGCCTCGCCGCCGACGGCTTTGCTGTGGTGGTCAACTTCGCTCACAACACCGCAAAGGCAGAAGAAACAGTTGCAGCGATCCAGTCTGTCGGCGGCAGGGCCATCGCAGTCAAGGGTGACGTCGGCAATCCGGAGGACGTGGCTGCCTTGTTCACGGCCGCCAAAGAGGCTTTCGGCAGGATTGATGTCGTGGTCAACAGCGCAGGCATTATGCCGATGGCGACCATCAGAGAAAGCAGTCTGGCTGACTTCGACACAGTCATTGCCACCAACCTGCGCGGTGCGTTTCTGGTACTGGGTCAAGCGGCTGCGCATGTCGATGACGGCGGTCGCATTATCGCGCTGTCCACCAGCGTGATCGCCAAATCGTTCCCCTCCTACGGTCCCTACATCGCGTCAAAGGCAGGCGTTGAAGGACTTGTACACGTGCTTGCCAACGAGCTGCGAGGTCGTCGCATCACAGTCAACGCCGTTGCACCCGGACCCGTCGGTACTGATTTGTTCTTTGAGGGCAAGAGCCCGGAACAAATAGCGCAGATCGCCAACCTTGCGCCGCTGGAACGCTTGGGAACCCCAGAGGACATCGCCAGTGCGGTGGCCTTCCTGGCAGGACCGGACGGCGGCTGGATCAATTCGCAAGTACTTCGCAGCAATGGCGGTTTCGCCTAAGTCAACCAAGGAGTCATGTCATGAGCCAAGTTATTCTGATCACCGGAGCATCCAGTGGGTTCGGCGCGATGCGCGCCATATTGTCTACGCCAGCATGCGCACGACTGACGGTGGTGGCGCCCCGCAGGTATCCGGAGAAGCGAAATGTTGACTGAAACGGGCGAGTCATCGAGCAATACCGCTGTGACTGAAGCGATCAGCATTATTGAAGTCCACGTGCAGACCGAGGCGTCATCGTCGTGCGAGTCGCGTTTGTCATCCTTGGCGACAACCATCCTGGGCTCGCCTGGATGCATCACTTATCAAGCGCTTCAAAGTCATACGAAAAAGGACCTTTGGATTATGACCGGCCTGTGGGAGTCGCCTCAGGCCATGGAGCGCCACTTTTGCCACCCTGCGCTCAGTGAACTGATCAACTTGCTGGGCCCCAGGTCGGTTAAAAAGGTCACTGCAAACGCATTCCCCAACTCAGGGACGTTAAGTGCCTAACCCTAGAACGCCTCGCAACCACCGGGATTTATATCTAGTCGGGGCGGGGCTTGCTTAATGGTTTTAAGGAGTATGGATATGAAAAAATCAATACACGATGTTCAGCTGTCAACTGGGAGTGTAAGCCGCCAGGAGCGTCTGTTGTTCCCAGCGCTAGCGCCCCTGTATGCGCGGGGAGAGGCGGTCATGTATGCCGTCTTGCGCGCGGCCTTCGGTGCTATTTTGTTTACTCACGGCCTGCCGAAAGCGTTAGGAACATCGCATGGCTCCATGGCAAATCCCATGGAAGGCTCCATCAACCTTATGCAGAACGTCCTGGGGCTGCCGTTCGCCAGTGAGCTTGCGTTTCTTGTCATGCTACTGGAGACCCTGGGTGCTTTTATGCTCGCCGTTGGCTTGTGGGTACGACCAGTTGCTCTGATCGTCGCTCTGGAAATGGTAGGGATCAGTTGCGCTCTCGGCCCAACGTGGCCGTGGGTCGACCGGGGAATTGAATACCCGGTACTGATGACGTTTCTCGCCCTGTACATCGCTGTGCGTGGCAGCGGCAGCCTGGCACTGGATCGCAAATTGAAATACACGTTCTGACTGTGCTTTTTAGGCTCCGCTACGTCACCGCGTCAGCTTTTTCCAAACCTTCGGCCGTCCAACGCTCATGCTGAAAAAGTAAGGCCGGTGCCAAAGCTCACATTGGTGTCATTGATGAGTCAGGGCTGGTGCACTGCGTGGTGGGGGAAATGGCTGCTAGGAGGCACTCGCAGCAGCAAAAAAATGAAACAGTCGGCAGATTTGACCGATTTTGAACGGCTGTCGTTTTTTGAAAGCGCCGATGGCTCAGTCGCCGAAAAATAGGCGGCTACTTCAGACCATACTTAGCTTAGTTAGCCTTCGACTTGAGGCTCTGAACTAACAATCATAACATTTAGATACATATTTTTTTTCTTTGAACGCTCGCGTTTATGGACTGTTTTCATGTGGGCGACGAGCGGCGCTTCAGGTCTGTTCAGAAGCGTCGAGAGAGATAAAACGAAGAGAGGTTTTCCTATGTTTCTGCGCAAGCTCAATCTCGCTCCACGCTCGGCCCTGTGCTTCGGGTTATTTTGCCTAGTGATTATTGCGTTGGGGCTCATCGCCCTTAAGCAGATGGCAAGTTTGAACGCTTCTGAAAAGTTCGTAGAAACCAACGTAGTGCCTAGCATCTCTTTGCTGGGAACGATTGACCGGGATTTTATAAGTATTAGAGGCAGCAACGCGCGGTTGCGTAATCCTGTCGAGCCAGAAAATCGTAAAACAGAAGCACTTGAGGACGTAAGGAAAGCCCAAGCAAGCGTCCAAGAAACACTTTCGACGCTTGAGCCGTACATAGTCACCGCTATGGGAAAACAGGTTTTCGGTGAATTGTCTCAACGCTATGCCGCTTACCAAAAAGTACAAGATCAATACCTGTCATTTATTTCTTCTGGCAGTCTTGATGACGCTGTGAAATTGTCTAACGAAGCAATGAAGCAATCGGCAGACACTGTGGAGCGGGATATAAAGAAACTTATTGAACTGAACACCAACAAAGCTAAAAAAGCAGGCGAGGAAGCTACTCTCATCTACGACCAGGCCAAAATTATTGTTGGGTGCTTTATCTTGGTCGGCACATTGGCTGCCATTACTCTCGCTCTGATGTATACCCGCAGCGTGACTAGCCCGGTCAGCCAGTCACTGGCCATCGCTGAGCGTATTGCCAAAAACGATCTCAGCGAGGTCATTGAGGTGCAAGGAAGCGACGAAGTTGCCAGGCTCATGCAGGCTTTGAAGGCCATGCAACAGGGGCTGCGAAATACGCTTTCTTTGATATCTGATTCGTCCAGCCAGTTAGCGTCTACTTCTGAAGAAATGCATGCCGTCACTGAGGATGCTAATAAAGGCATGCTGCGCCAAAATAACGAGGTCGAGATGGCCGCTACTGCCGTCACCGAGATGAGCGCAGCCGTAGAGGAAGTGGCTAGAAATGCCTCAGCAGCCTCCGAAGCAGCCAATCGATCCAACTCCGCCGCATTGGCAGGTCGTGCACGCGTAGATGAAACCGTTCAGGCCATCAGCTTAATGGTCGCAAATGTTGAAGACGCTTCCCAAGAAGTACAAGGGCTCGCCGTGATGGCGACCGACATCAGCAAGGTTCTGGATGTGATACGGGCTATCGCCGAGCAGACCAATCTTCTTGCATTGAATGCTGCTATCGAAGCTGCTCGTGCCGGTGAGGCAGGTCGAGGCTTCGCGGTAGTGGCGGATGAAGTAAGGGCTTTGGCTCATCGTACGCAGCAGTCGACCAGTGAGATTGAACAGATGATCAGCTCGATTCAGAAAGGCACTGGAGCGGCTGTTTCGGCAATGACCCACACCAACGCCCAAGCTCAGAGAACGCTTGACACAGCTCAAGGCGCCGGTACTGCTTTGGTGGAAATCACCGACTCTATCGATAATATCACCGAGCGCAATGTTTTGATCGCAACTGCATCGGAAGAGCAGGCTCAGGTTGCCAGGGAGGTGGATCGCAGCCTGATAAGCATCCGAGATCTATCAAGTCAAGCTTCAGAGGGTTCAAGTCAGACCGCTATTGCAACGTCTGAACTGACCAAACTCGCGGTCGAATTGAATAGGCTCGTGAAGCAGTTTCATATGTAGGGGGGCTAGTGCGCCGCGCGCCCACCGGCACGCACATACTCCAACTCCGCAGCCGTGATCAGCACCACCGGCACCCGTTGTACCGGGGACAGCGGCATGTCGTCGAGGCGGGTAGGGAAGTCTGGAGCTGGGCCGCCGAGCAGTACGCCGGCGGCGTCGTCAGTGGTGACAAACAAGTGGGGCAGTTGATCGCTCATCAAGTGCGATTGGCTGAAACCGGGCAGTTCCAGGGAGAGTACGCCGTGGCTCTCCAGTTGCTGGGTGATGCCGCCAGCGTTGGCGACGTGTTCGAGCAGTTCGAATGCCCAACTGTGGCGCAGTGGGTCGACGTCGCCGAGTGTGCCTTCGGCGTTTTCAGGGATGTCGGCGGTTTCCAGGAACAGCTCCATTTCGAAGCCATTGCCCAGGCCTTCGGCGTCGTCGAAGGGGTCGGACAAACCGTCGGTTGCCAGCACGATGCTGTGGTCTCGGCGCACCACGCGATAGGCCTGACGGGTGGAGGGCCAGTAGGGGCCGCCGGTGAGGCTTGGGCTGATCAGGTAGGCGAGGACGTCTTTTTCGACGGTGCCCACGGACTGCCAGTGCTGGTCCAGGCATTCCGCGCTGGCGAGGCGTGCGTTGAGGTTGGCGGTTTGCGGGCGGCCGGAGAACCCTTTTTCCACCGAGCTGAGCGTGGTCAGGCATCAACTCACGCACGCCCATGCGGGGTGGCAGGCGGCCGGTGAGGGGGAACGTTGACGCCGGCAAAGGTGACCGGTAAACGGGCACCTTTGCCGGCTACAGAGCGGTCAATTGTCGGCCTTGACCCATTTGCAGTTTGTCAGCGTATTTCCACCATTCAAGCGCAAGTAATAGGCATCCGGTGCACCATTACGCTGGTGAACTGTACCTACGGCGCCGTCGTGATAGTTGGTGTACAACTTCCCGTCAACAATCTCCCAGCCTAACGGGTAGGCCGAGGAGCGGTAAACCCACCAGCGAGGGGCCGCTCGGCAGGACAGAGAGTTGCCGTCCTGAGTCTCAAGGACTAAGAAGTTGCCATCGTTGGAGACTTTCTTGAACTTGGCTTTCGGACCGTTGGACGCGGTTGCGCTGATGTAGTCGTAGAAGCTCCACGTCGGATTGGTACCAACAAAGTAAGCATGGCCTTTCCTGACTTTACCGTCGTCGTCGACATATTCCAGCTCTAGGTTGAGCCACTCGTCATCCGGAGGGGATTGGCTGCCGCGGCGAGAGGTCAGGGGGGGACCATCGGGTACGAAGGGTTGATCGTCTGCGGCGGGCACCCGTCGTCGTTTCGATGACGGGTGCTGGATGACTGCTGATCAGCGATTGAACCGCTCAACCAACGCATATTGGGTGGATGCGGTACTCGTGAGCTCCTTGCTCAGGTCAGTGGATTGATGGGCTTGTATCGAGGTCTGGTCAGCCAGTTCGGCGATGGTGGTGATGTTGCGGCTGATCTCCTCGGCGACCGCGCTCTGTTCTTCGGTGGCGGCGGCGATCTGGGTGGTCATGTCGGTGATATGGGACACCGCTTCGCTGATGCCTACCAGAGCCTGGTCAGCTTCGAGCACCCAAGCGACGCCTTCCTGCGCTTGGCGTTGACCGTTTGCCATGCTGTTCACGGCGTTGTTGGAGGACACTTGCAACTGGGTAATCAGCCCGTGGATCTGGGTGGTGGATTGGGAGGTGCGTTGCGCCAGTTGGCGCACTTCGTCGGCGACTACGGCAAAGCCGCGGCCCATTTCACCCGCGCGGGCCGCTTCGATAGCCGCGTTGAGCGCCAGCAGGTTGGTCTGGTCGGCGATGCCTTTGATCACATCCACCACGCTGCCGATTTCGTCGCTGTCCCGGGCCAATTGCGCCACGGTGACGCCAGTCTCGGCGACGACAGTGGACAGGCGCTCGATGGCTTCACGGGTATCCCGCGCCACCTCACGACCGCGTCCGGTCAGCACGTTGGCTTGCTGGGTGGCATCCGCAGTGCGCTGTACGTGGCTGGCGACTTCTTGAGTGGTCGCGGCCATCTGGTTGACGGCGGCGGAGACTTGTTCGGTTTCGACACGCTGGCGGTCCAGGCCCTTGGAACTGGCAGTGGCCAACTGATCGGATTGCCCGGCCAGGGCACTTAGTTGTTCAGCGCTGTCCTGCAGGCGGGTGAGGCAGGTTTTCAGGCGCGCGCTCTGGCTGAGGAACGCTGTTTCCAAGCGTGCCTGTGGCCCCCGGGCGTCGCTGTACATCTGCGCGATCAACGCATCCGAAGTCGAGGGTTCGACACCTTGCAACAGGCGCAAGGTGCTGCCTTGGCGCCAGCGTGAGCAAAGCATACCGACCGGCACGGCGACGGCGACGGCCACCGCAATGGCCAGCGGTGCGCTGAGGAATAATCCAGCGAGGCTGCCAGCCAGTCCGGTTGCCACGTAAGGCACGCAGCTGACGGCGGCCGGCAGCCAGGCATCCTGGCGTGGCACGCCCGGTTTGCCCCGGCTGATACGCTGATACAGGGCCTGGGCCCGGCGGATTTCGTCGTCGCTGGGCTTGACCCGCACTGACTCGAAGCCGACAACCTTATTGTCTTCAAAAATCGCCGTGACATAAGCGTTGACCCAATAGTGGTCACCATTTTTCGAGCGATTCTTGACGATGCCCATCCACGGCTGGCCTTGTTTGAGCGCACTCCACATGTGCGCAAAAACCGCGGGGGGCACATCAGGGTGACGTACGATGTTCTGCGGCGCGCCGATCAGGTCGGCGCGTTCAAAGCCGCTGATCTCGACAAAGGCGTCGTTACAGTAAGTGATGACGCCGCGCACATCCGTGGCGGAGATGAGTTTTTGTTGCGGCGCGAGGGAAATCTCGCGTTGTGTTACAGGCTGGTTATTGCGCATTCAGACTACTCCCTGGTTGCCTTCAGGCCATCGGCGCCAACTGCAAAAAGGTTAATACACGTTGGCTAATTCGCCAGCCACTGGTCAAAAGCCTGAAACTTGCGGATGAAACCCCTCATAATGGCGGCCATTTTTGTTTAGCCGTTATTCTGGTGTGCCCCCATGGAAATCAAGGTCAACTTTCTCGACAACCTCCGGCTTGAAGCCAAGTTCGATGACTTCACGGTGATTGCCGACCAGCCCATTCGCTACAAAGGCGATGGCTCGGCACCGGGGCCGTTCGATTACTTCCTGGCGTCGTCGGCGTTGTGCGCGGCGTACTTCGTCAAGTTGTACTGCGAAACACGCAATATCCCCACGGACAATATTCGCCTGTCGCAGAACAACATCGTCGACCCGGAAAACCGCTACAACCAGATCTTCAAGATCCAGGTCGAGTTGCCGGCGGATATCTCCGACAAGGACCGCCAGGGCATCCTGCGCTCCATCGACCGTTGCACGGTTAAAAAAGTGGTGCAGGCCGGGCCTGAGTTCGTCATCGAAGAAGTCGAGAACCTGGACGCTGATGCCCAGGCGTTGTTAATGCCAGGCTCTAAGGCCGAGGGCGGCACCTACATCGCCGGCAAAGACCTGCCACTGGAGCAGACCATCGCCAACATGTCCGGCATTCTCGCCGGCTTGGGCATGAAGATCGAAATCGCTTCGTGGCGCAATATCGTGCCCAACGTCTGGTCGCTGCACATTCGCGATGCGCATTCGCCGATGTGCTTCACCAACGGCAAGGGGGCGACCAAAGAGGGCGCCTTGGCGTCGGCGTTGGGCGAGTTTATCGAGCGGCTCAACTGCAACTTCTTCTACAACGACCAGTTCTGGGGTGAAGAGCTGGCGAATGCAGCGTTCGTGCATTACCCGGATGAGCGTTGGTTCCAGCCAGGTCCCAAGGACGCGCTGCCAAGCGAAATCCTCGACGCTTACTGCCTCAAGGTTTACAACCGCGATGGCGAACTGCGTGGCTCGCACCTGTTCGATACCAACTCCGGCAACGAAGCGCGCGGGATTGTTTCGCTGCCATTCGTGCGCCAGTCCGACGGTGAGGTGGTGTACTTCCCGTCCAACCTGATCGAAAACCTTTACCTCAGCAACGGTATGAGTGCCGGCAACACCTTGGCCGAAGCCCAGGTGCAATGCTTGTCGGAGATTTTCGAGCGCGCGGTGAAGCGTGAAATCATCGAAGGTGAGTTCGCCTTGCCGGACGTACCGGCCGAGGTGCTGGCCAAGTACCCTGGCATCCTCGCCGGTATCCAGGGACTCGAAGCCCAAGGTTTCCCGGTATTGGTGAAAGATGCGTCACTGGGCGGTGAATTCCCGGTGATGTGCGTGACCCTGATGAACCCACGCACCGGCGGCGTCTTCGCCTCCTTCGGCGCGCACCCGAGCCTGGAAGTGGCACTGGAACGCAGCCTCACCGAACTGCTGCAAGGCCGCAGTTTCGAGGGTCTGAATGATCTGCCGCAGCCGACCTTCGAAGGCCAGGCGGTGACCGAGCCGAACAACTTCGTCGAGCACTTCATCGACTCCAGCGGCGTAGTGTCGTGGCGCTTCTTCAGTGCCCAGTCGGACTACGAGTTCGTTGAGTGGGATTTCTCCGGCGAGGGCGAAGACTCGAATGCCCAGGAAGCCGCGACGCTGTTCGGCATCCTTGAAGGCATGGGTAAAGAAACCTACATGGCGGTGTACGAACACCTCGGCGCCACCGCGTGCCGCATCCTGGTGCCGGACTACTCGGAAATCTACCCGGTGGATGACCTGATCTGGGACAACACCAATAAGGCGCTGTTTTTCCGCGCGGATATCCTCAACCTGCACAGCCTCAATGAGGAAGAGCTGCACGCGTTGGTCGAGCGTCTGATCGAAAGCGAGCTGGACGACTACACCGATATCACCACCCTTATCGGCATCGAGTTCGACGACAACACCGCCTGGGGTCAGTTGACCATTCTGGAGTTGAAACTGCTGATCTTCCTCGCCTTGCAGCAACACGAGGAAGCCAAAGAGTGCGTGGAGATGTTCCTGCAGTACAACGACAACACCGCTGAGCGTGGCCTGTTCTATCAAGCGATGAATGCGGTGCTGGAGATGGAACTGGACGACGACCTGGAACGGGCGGATTACGAAGCCAACTTCCGCCGCATGTTTGGCAACGAGCGGATGGACGCGGTGATTGGTTCGGTGAAGGGCGATGTGCGGTTCTATGGCCTGACGCCGACCAGTATGAAGCTGGAAGGGTTGGAGCGGCATCAGCGCCTAATCGAGAGTTACAAGAAGCTGCATTCGGCGCGGGCCAACATCACCTCAGCCTGACGCAAACGCCTGTGGGAGCCAGCTCCCACATGTGATCGGTTTCTGCTGTTAGATTTTTGCCAGGGCCTGCGCCAAACCCACGCATCTGTTTTCGTGCCAGCTCACGCTGCGGATGGGACGCCAGGCCCGGGTAAGGTCGGTGAGGCTCAGCAGGGGGTTGGGTCTCGACACAGACCCTGCGCGTGTCGTCCTGCAAGCTGGCCTCAAACGCCGAAAAATCACCCAGGTCGACAAAGCTGAAGCGGTGCCCGGCGCTGCGTTGGCGCACCTTGTCGAACCCGCTGACCCGAACCAGCGGCGTGTTGCCGATAAGCTCGAGGACAGCGGGGCGCGGTAGCGCGGGCATGTCGTCACCGGGATACGGAGGGGTTGGACAGCAAGAGGCACAGCCTGCGTTCGACGATAGGCCGGGATCGGTCCGGTCGCAACCGGACGCTCCGCTGGCTGCCTGTTTTTGGCGCATCAGCCGGCCAGGTTCTGCAGCTGCTGCAAGCGTGCTATCACGTCAGCCCCGGCCGCTTGCATCGGCGCCCGCAACTCGCTGCCGATCAAGCCCTGCAAGGCCAGCGCCGCTTTAACCGGTGCCGGGTTGGGCTCCATGAACATCGTGTTGATCAGTGGCAGCAACCCAAAGAACGTCGCCCGCGCCTCGGCCAGTTGGTTGTCCCGCACCTGCTGGCACAAAGCCACAAACTCTTCAGTCCGTCTATGTGCCGAGGCCGCAATCGCCCCGGTCGCGCCGAGGCACAGCGCGTTGAACATCTGCACATCTTCCCCACACAACACATCCACCTCACCGCTGGCCAGCAGCGCCAGGGTATTGCCCAGGTTGCCGCCGCAGTCCTTGATCGCGACGATCCGCGGGTGGGTGACGATAGTCAGCAAGGTGGCCTGCTCGAAGGTTGCGCCGGTGCGATAGGGAATGTCATAGAGAATGATCGGCACGCTGGACGCATCGGCCACTGAGTGGAAGAAGGCCACCAGGCCGGCCTGGGACGGGCGGATGTAACTCGGCGCCGGCACCAGCAAACCGGCGATCGGCCGTTGCAGGATTTCACGCTGGAATTGCAGTAACTCGATCTGGTTATTGCCTGCCAAGCCCATGACTACGCGGTGCGCCGGCACCAACTGCAACACCGCATCCAGCACTGCGAGTTGTTCCTGGCGGCTCAGCGATGCGGCTTCCCCGGTGGTGGTGCATACCATGATCCCGGCCACGTGCTTTTCCAGCAGGTGGCTGACCAGCCGGCGCAGGCCGATAAAGTCGATGGCACCGTCATGGAACGGCGTGACCACGGGGACCCAGATACCTTGAAACGATGACATGCACTTTCTCCTGATGATTGACCGCTTGAGTCACCGTCAGAAGGGCAGAGGGAATTGTGCAAGGGAGGAAGACCGTCGCGCTCAATGCCCTGTCAGCTCATCTGACGGGACAGCGCGCCCCGGTCACATGAGCGACTGTTTCTTCGATTTGAGGGCGTGCGCAACGCAACCTTGCGCCTTGGCAATGGAGCCAGTGTCGGAAAGGTTAACGGAGGACATTGCGGACATTGGCTGACACACCCTGAATAAGGCCTCCATCTTTATGGAATATTGCAGAGTGTGTCAACGACGTTTATTCGAATTTATCGATACGCGTGTCGGAATAGTAGAACGCGTTTTTGTCCGTGCTCGACTCGTAGAAGTAGGCGTAGTCGGTCAGGTAGTACAGGTGGTTCACCCGGTTGTATTCATCGTTATCGAAGCTGCACTTAAGTGCCTTGGCCGCCCCGAGCAGGCCAGGGTTGAGCTCGCTGGCCTGCAGTTCGCGTTCAACTACGCAGCGGGTAATCTGGACTTTGGTGCGGCTGCCAATGAGGCTATTGAGGCTGGAGCGCGTTGTTTGATAAATCACGGTGTCGCCCACCGGCAGGGATTTCCAGTTGCCGGTGAAGCTCAACTGCGTCAGCGTTTCGCTTTCTGCCATGCCCGAGGAACTGTAGGTGTTTTTCGCCACCAGCGGGATGAGGTTGCGCCAGCTCACCGTGTGGCTTTCATAGCCTTGCCCGCGGGTGGCGATGGCCAGTTGTCCGCTTGCCGCATCCTGGCTGATGAAGTCCGTACTCTGGCTGTTGGTGGTCTTGCCCTTAAAGGTCGACGTGCCGGTCATGTGCACGTATTTGAAGGCACGGGCGGGCTTGTCCAGGTTCAACGGCGTGATTGCGGCCAGCACTTGAGGTTGTACCGAGGTCAGTGCGATGGTCACCGGCGCCTTCAGGCGTGGTTTGAACGCCGGCAGCGCGGCAATCTTCTGCGGGTTGACGCACACCTTATTGAACAACTGCACATAGTCGGCATTGCTGCCGGCGATTTTCTGTGGCGTTGGGAAACTGTCGACGCGGCCATCACTGACGCGGTTGTCGGCGTCCATGTCGTAGCCGGCCAGCGCCTTATAGGTACCGTCCGTGCACGACACCGCGAAGTGCTCGCGTTTCTGCGCATAGGGGGCGTTGTAGGGCATATCGTTGAGCACCGCTGGCTCGTCGAAAGCAGCCCAGAAGCGTGTTTCGCCATTCACGGTCTTGATGCTGTTGGCGTCGATCAATACCTGGTTGCCACGCTCGTTGCTCTGCATCAGGCGCCAGTCCGGCTTAGGCGTTTCGGCACAGGCGCGCACGAATGTCTGGTTGGCGGCCAAGGTCGCGCGCAATTGCGGCGATAATTTGCGCGCCGCGCTGTAGCGGCCTGCACTGGCGGGGTAGACCCGTTGCGAGCCGTCCAGGTACAGCAAATGCAGTTGCGGCGATGAACAGGCCGCCTCGAATTGCATGGTGCGTCGCAGACCACTCAGGCCGTCCGGCATCAGCAGCTCGAAGCTGAGCAGGTCACCTTCGCGCACGATGCTGTTTTCAACCAGGGGCTGGGCGAGAGTGTCGGCGAGCATGCGGTCGACTTGGGTTTTCTGGTTGGCACAGCCGGCCAGGGTGGCGATGCCACCGATCAGCAAAAGAGGAGTGATAAAGCGCACGAGAGCCTCGTTGAGTCCATTCGGGTTTAAGGGTAACGGCGGGAAGCGCTGCATCTGTAGCCGGATGTTACAGCGCGAAAGCCTAACGAGCCAAACGGCATCTGTACAGCGCTTGCATGGCCGCAGCCGGATAGGTGCGGGTCGCAATCGTTTTACTGCATTTGCAGCGGGCCGCTAGTCTATCCAAACATTCTGGGAGAACTTCGATGATACGACGCGCGTGCCTGGCTGCTCTGCTGACCCTATCTGCCTTGATCGCCTTGGGCGCCACGAGCTACGATCATCTGTATGCCTTTGGCGACAGCTATTCCGACAATGGCGCGGGCGAAGCGCTCACCACTCGACTCGCAACGCAAAAGGTCAAGGATGCCCAAGCGCTGCCAGGCCCGCTGTATTGGAAGGGACGCTGGAGCAATGGCCCGACCGCCGTCGAAGGCTTGGCCGACGCACTGAACATACCCCTGACCGACTACGCGGTAGGGGGGGCCAAAAGTGGCCACGGCAACTACTACACGTGGATGATGCCGTCCCAGGATACGGGGGTCCTGGGCCAGGTCGCCGAGCACTTGCAGGCCGCCAAGTCGCACAAAGCCGACCCCAAGGCGCTGTATTTCATCTTCATCTCGGCCAACGATTTTTTCGAATGGGCCGATTTCTCCCATCCTGAAACCATTGAAGCGCTGAGTGAATCCAGCCTGGCCAACATTCGCAGTGCCACCGAGCAATTGGTAGCGGCGGGCGCCAGGCACGTGATGGTAGTTGGGACTACCGACCTCAGCCATGTACCCGCCGTGGTGCAGGGCAACCAGGTCGACAATGCGAAGAAATACCAGCAGTTGCTGGCGCAAAAACTCCCGGCGGCGCTGGCGCAGATCGGCGCGGCAAAGGTCAGCTATTTCGACCACTTGGCCTTCAGCGACAAACTGCGCGCCAATCCCGCCGCCAACGGCTTCAAGGACATGGACACGCCGTGCCAAGCCACCTACCCAGAAGTGAAACCGCTGTGCACCAACCCCGACGCCCACTATTACTGGGACGAATGGCACCCCACCCGCACAGTCCATGTGCTGGCGGCCAAGGCGATGCTTGAGGTGCTGCCTTAACCTGCGGCCACCGCCGCTTCAATCGCGGCGATGAAGGGCGGTGCCGTTGTACCAGAGACAAAGGGTATTTTTGCGGTTCATGGTCGGACGCCACGGAAAATTTAAGGTGATTTAAGCCCTGCGCGCCATCAACAACACCGTCGCCGCCGCTGACAGCAACCCCGCGCAGCCCCGATTAAACATCCGCTTGCCCCGAGGCTCGGCAAACCAGCGCCGCATATGCAGGCCCATATAGGCGTAGGCACTGATGGCTATCCATTCCAGCACCAGGAACATCACCCCCAGGAGGGCGAATTGCGGAGTGATCGGCTCGCCGCGCACGACGAATTGCGGCAGGAACGCGGTGAAGATCAAGATGGCTTTCGGATTGCCCGCCGCCACCAAAAACTCCTGACGCGCCAACGCCCACAATCCCACACTAGCCGTAGTCGACTCAGCCTCTGCCTCGGGATTCGCCCGCCACAACTGATACGCCAGATAAAACAGATACGCCGCCCCCAGAATCTTGATCCCATAAAACAACAACTCCGACGTTTGCAGCACCACCGCCAAACCCGCCGAGGCGAGGGCGATCATCCCAGCAAAGGCCAGCAGCCGACCGATACCCGCCAGGCACGAAGTGCGGTAGCCGTAGCGCGTGGCGTTGCTCACAGACAGCAAGTTGTTCGGGCCGGGCGCCATGTTCAAGGCGAAGCAGGCGGGGAGGAAAAAGGCGAGGGTGGCGAGGTCCATGGCAGCTCCGGGATCGCGTGGGCGGGGAGGTGTGAGGATAAGGGGGGAGAAAGCGGTTGGACAATGCGCGCGTTGAGTCTGCGATGACGCCAACGCGCGCGGATCAACTTAGCTATGGCTTGCCGGTGTCTCTTCGGTAGTTGAAACCTCGGCACGCAGACGTTGACCGATGCCATCCATCAGGTCAGGTGGGTCTGGCTCAGATCTCGGCCGCCGAGTTGCCTTGGGCAGGGTGACGAACATAGTAGTTGTCGAATTCGGTACTTTCGACAAACTGGAAGCCATGACGCGTGTAAAAACGATTTGACTCGCTTTCTCTGAGAGCTCCTACCCGCAATGCCATTCCTGCGGCATCCGCTTCCACGAAGATTTGACTAAGGACAACCGAACCTATGCCCGCGCCTTGTGCGCTCGGCTTGATGTACAGATGATCAAGCAATAATCCGTCGATAAGCGGCTTGATGACGACGAAACCTACTCGCTCGCCGGAAACTTCAATGCAGCGAGTGGACTCGGAAGAAAAACCTTCGCGAAAACGTTCGCGTGCCCGCACAGGATCGAAGCGACCAATGCGCTCAAGGCTTTCACGCATGGCTTCAATCCGAATAGCGACAAGTGTTTCGAAATCACCGGGTTCAGTTCCAACAAGAGTAACTAAAGGGATATCCGTAGTTGCAGGCTGAAATTGCATACCGAGTGCTCCAGTTTCTATTCAATAGAATCAGCTCTCATAGAAAGCTTGCTTGAAAAGTCCCAACGGTGGATGGGGCAATGTGGGTTAACGGATTCAGAGCGTCAAGCTATCGCGATATGCGCGACACCGCCTGCACGACATCCTCCGCCATCTGTTCTGCACTGCTCATCCCGTCAACCCGTAACACCGAGACCGCCTGCCGGGATAACCACGCCTCGTGCCACGCTCGGTTGCGTCCTGAAAAGTTCGGATCATCATACTGCGAAGCCCATTCCCGAAAAGCCTCATGTATCTGATACATGTCACCACCTGGCGCTATCCGACCGCCAAAGTGCTCCTTCTCACGTGCGGCCAGCCGTTCAAGGCGAACGGGTGTAGGTGTGACAACGAAGACAATCAGCTCCGCATCAGCGATGAGCGCATCTCCCCAGCCCATGCATGAACCGCTCAACACCCAATCGTCTTTACCGAGTGCTTGCTGCATCAATGACACGCGATCAGCGGGAGGCCGCTTGGTCGTGAAGGGAGGGTCTGTGGGCAGCCAGTAATAATCATCGACATCGACCTGCCTTACATCAAGCCGCGTGGCGAGGTTCTGACCCAAAGTCGTCACGCCCGCACACGAAGCACCTGTGATGTAAATCCGCATTTTTTCCTCCATGAATACACGCTGGTTTCGAGCTCAGGGAGCTACCCGATAAGCAGGCCGACTATGCCGTCCTGCTCTGGTATTTCAGGGCAAAGGTGCTGGGCGGACGGTGTACCATCCCGACGGCATCTGGGCACACACCTGCGGTCTCAGCGGCGTTTCAACGGTGGTATCGCCCTGCGCCGAGAGTTGGCGCACGGCAATCACGCAACCGGCCTTGAACGTGCTGATTTTCAACATTTGAAGTTCCATTTCATCGTCCTTGCCAGGCTCGGGGATGAGCGTGACAGGTGCGGGAAAGCAGGACATTTGCGAGCCGCCCATGGCGAACCCGGCAATGAAGGGTTTACCTGCCGGGATGACATGCTCGTCAAACACCTTGGGCGATTGGTTGATGGCTTTGTTCGCCTTGCTGGCGGGCATGCCGATGATGGTTGGTGGCCGCCACCCTACTATGAAGGGTGCTTATTCGCCCACCTGGCATGTGCGGCTGAGCGGACGCTCGCCTGTGCCTGCTTCAAGCTGAACCCGCCGGCCGTTCACCCAAACGTTCGACCAACCTTACAAGATAGCCATCGGGATCCTGGACGATGAATTCGCGCTGGCCGACTTCTACGTTGTTCGCCCGATACCAGGTGTCTTTGCATGCTCGAAAGAGTGGAAATCCAGCCTGCAAAAGGCCAGGCTGCTTTCCAGGTCAGTGACCATTAACTCTGGAACCAGTTTGCTACGTTCGAACATCAGGTGACTTCCATTTCATTAGGCTTATTCAGCGGTGAGGTTGAACACTCCAGACAGCCAATTCATAACCATCAGGATCGGTGAAATGGAACCGGCTTCCACCGGGGAACGAAAATGTCGCGCGGGTAATTACAGCGCCCAGGGCCTTGAGCCGCTGCTGCGCGGCATCGAGGTCGTCGGTGTACAAAATGATTAAAGGACCACCCGGTCGAACCGGTTCGCCGGTGGTGAAGCCACCGGTAAGGCGGCCATCGCTGAATTCAGTGTAGGTAGGGCCGTAGTCGACGAATGTCCAGCCAAACGCGCTGGCGTAGAACGCTTTGCTGCGGGCAATGTCGCCCACATTGAACTCGATGTTGTCGATTTGCCGATCTTGACCGCGAACACTCATGCTTGCCTCCATGGCTGCTGTTTAAGCCAGCGAGTGTAACGTACTCGCACACCTTCATGAGTGTCGCTTGAGCTTTTACACTGGGCGAAACCGGGTTCGCCAAATGTGCCTATGATGCTTCGAACCTGCGCCATTATCGGCTTGAAATAAGGGAGAAAACACAGTGCTGAAGCTTGGAATCCTGGGTGTGGGTGAGCTGACGGAGAAGGTTGTGATCGGGCTGCGCCGTGGCGGGTTTAACGGGCGAGTGCTGCTTTCTCCGCGCAATCACGAACGTGCACAGCAACTCAGCCGTCAGTGCGCGTGTGAGGTGATGGCCGACAATCAACAGGTCGTTGATGAGGCGGACCTGTTATTCCTTGGTGTGCGCCCGGAGGTGGTCGAGCAGCTGTCCAATGAAATACAGCTCAAACCCCAGCAAACGCTGGTGTCGTTGGTGGCCGGTTTGAAGCGCAGCGAGTTACAACGCTGCTTCCCACAGACGTATTCCGTGCGCGCAATGCTCTCCTATGCGGCCCAGATCAATCAGTCCACGGTGGTGGTCACGCCAGGCGGTGAGCCTCATGAAACGCTGCTGGGCACGCTGGGTTCGTTGATAGTGCTCGACGACGAAGCTGCGTTCGAACTGGCCACCGTTGCGGCTTGCATGAATGGTTGGTTCTACTTCTTCCTGAGCGATCTGCAGCAATGGTTTAACGATAAGGGCTTGTCGAAAGAGCAGGCTGCCCAGCTTGTGATGGGCAACATGCAAGACTGCCTGGCCAGCGCCCGGCACACGCCGCAGGCCAGCCTGCAAGCGTTGGGTGGCGCCATTGCTACGCCAGGGACTTTTACTGCGGCTGGGTTGGAGGTACTCAGGAATAACGGCGCGACGCCGGCATGGAGAGAGGCGTTTGAAGAAGTGCTCAACCGTCTGCATAAAGGTTCGTAGTGGGGCGCTCAAGAAATCGAGTATCTTTAGCCGCCTCAGCCGCGCACGATTAATTGTTCAGGGAAGAATGGAATGGCACTCAGGGTGATGGTGATCGGTGGCTACGGTAACTTCGGCAGCATTGTATGCCGGCATTTGGCCGTAGCGCCGGGCATTGAACTGGTGCTCTCGGGGCGTGATCCCCATAAGTTGCAACGCAAACTTGATGAGTTGAACGCACAGTCGGGCAATGTGTGCGAAGGCTGGTGCGGCGATGCCATGGGGGCCGGTTTCGCTGGCGTCCTGCAGTCTCAGAACATCGGGTTGGTGGTCCATACCGGTGGCCCGTTTCAGGGGCAGTCCTATGCCGTCGCCCTGAGTTGCATCGAGGCGGGCGTGAACTACTGTGACCTGTCTGACTGCCGCACGTTCGTCAATGGCGTGGACGTGCTGGATGCACAGGCCAAGCAGGCGGGCGTCGCCATTCTCACGGGTTGCAGTTCAGTGCCGACGCTCTCGTCGGCGATCATCGATCAGTACCGGTATCGCTTCACGCGCATCGACTCGATCGAGCATGGCATTTCCTCTTCGGCCAAGATGCCGGGCTTGTCGACAGTCGAAGGTGTGCTCGCCTATGCGGGCAAGCCGATCAAGCAGCTCAGGAACGGCCAGGTGCATGAAGTGTTGGGCTGGCAAGACCTGACGCTGCGCAGGCTGCCACAGCTAGGCACACGGGTGCTGGCTAATGTGGACGTGCCCGACATGGATATTTTCGCCAGCCGCTATGGTGCCCATACCTTGAGCTTCAAGGCGGGCGCGGGACTCAAACTGGGAGGCGTCGCCAACTACTTGCTGGCCCAGGCACGGCGGCTGGGGATTGTGCGTGACCCTGCCACCTGGGCCGCACGGCTGCATCGGCTGGGTACCTGGTTCGAACGTTTGGGTGATGGCAAAAGTGCAATGTACATCGATGTGCGGGGCCTGGGTGCCGAGGGTCAACCGTTGTCACTGGCGGTGCAACTGACAGCCTTGAACGACAAAGGCCCGGAAATTCCCAGCTGCGCCGCCGTTGCGCTGGCTATCAAACTCGCCCAGGGCTATGTACCCGAACCCGGCGCGCGGCCGTGCGTCGGTGAGATAAGCGTCGACGAATACATGGCGGCCATCAACGATCCGGCGAACCTGAGCCTGGCTGTGCGTTTTTCAGACGGATATTCCAAGCCACTGCACACAGCGCCAGCCCGGCCACGTTAAGTGACATAGGGTTAAACGCCTCCCTTAGCAGCGCGGGGCTGACCACCGCCACATCCACCAGCAACCCAATCAGTGCCGTCGCCGCCACCGCGATCGGCCAGGGATTGCGTGGTGAAAGCACGATCCATAACGCCAGCGCAATCTCGCCAACCCCCGCCAGCGTTGCGAATAACTGCACCTGCTCGATCCCGTGCGCCTGAAACATCGTCCGCTCGCCGTCGCTCAGCCACAACAGCTTCGGCACCAGCCCATGATAGGCGAACATAAACGCCAGGCCGCCTCGGGCGATCCAGTTGATGCGCACCAGGGCGTTCATAACGGTCTCTTCAAAAAACGCTGCTCATGATCGGAATCCGGTAACAGGCAGGTGTTGTACTTGCCGAAGAGCCGATAGCGATTGCGTGCGATGCGATCGTAAGCCCAATCCCGGAGCCCCCGCGGGATGCCGCGCAACAGCAGAATTGGACGCCACACGGCAGGCAGTTGCGCGATGATTTCGAACACCGCGTCCGAACGCACCCAATAGTGGTGGTCGCGAATCACCGCCAGGGTGTCGAACTGATCCAGTGGCAATCCCGCCCAGGCCAGCAACGCCTGCCCCTCGGGGGATTGCACTGCCGCCAATCGAATACGGCGCGGGTGGTCATGACGAATCAGGAACCTGGCCCAACCGTTGCACAGCTTGCACACACCGTCGAACAACACGACTGTTTCGCCAGGGTTCAGCAAAGGTGCTGGAGAAGGGCGAGTTTGGGATGCGGGCATGAGCGAGGGTCCAATCGGGCGGGCTTAGGCTGGATCATACCCGTGTTCAGCGCGAATCGTGTTGGTTGGATTTCGGTTGTAGCGGCTAGCGAAATTTTAGCTGCGACGCCGATCAAGGGTGGGAGCCGTCGAGCCCCGGCGGAGCTGCGAAGGCGGCGGTAGTGCCAACCTCTTCGTCGCCTGACACACCGCTTTCGCAGCTCCGCACCGTTGTTCTTGAACCTAACGCGAAAGCAAAGGCGCCGCGTCCTTCTCCTCCGACCCCACGTCATGCAACGAAATCCTCGATGTCTCCGGCAGCGCCAACCCGCCCGCCAGTGCCAGCAACGCCACGGCAATCAGATAAAACGCCGGTGACAGATTGCTCCCCGTAGTGCTGATCAGCCATGTCGCCATCAGCGGCGCGGTTCCGCCGAAGATCGTATAAGCCACGTTGTAAGTGATCGCCGAGGCGGTGTACCGCGTGCGCGTCGGAAAAGTCTCCGACAGCAACGCCGCCGTGACCACGCCACACAAAACTGCGCCCACCGCCAGCAACATCACCCCGACAATAGACGCCGCAAACGAACCCGAACTGGCCATCAGGAACGACGGAAACACCACCACGATCAGCAAGGCACACGCCGTCATCACCGTGACCCGGCGCCCGACTCGATCTGAATACAACCCCGCCAGCGGGCAGATCGCCGCCGCGAAGATCAACGCAATCAGCGACACCAGCAAAGCCGCCGCCCGAGTCAGTCCACCCGCCACTTGCAGGTACGTCGCGAAGTAGGTGGTGAACATATAAAACGACAGCGCCGTCAGCGACACAAACGCGCCCAGGCAGCAGATCGCCGCACCATGGTTGCGCAAGGTTTCCTTGAGCGGGGAGTGGGCGACTGCGTGCTCTTGCTTAACGGCCTGGAAGGCTGGCGTCTCATCCAGCTTCCAGCGCAAGTAAAGCCCTACCAGGCCCAGCGGTGCGGCTATCAGGAACGGCAGGCGCCAGCCCCAACTGCCCATCGCCTCGACGGATAATGACGTCTCAAGGGCGTAAGCCACCACAGCTGCGGCGGCGAAGGCGGAAAACGTCGAGACCGGTACGAAGCTGCCGTACCAGGCGCGTTTGTCACTGGGCGCGTGCTCCATCAGGTAGGCACAGGCTCCGGCGTATTCGCCCCCGGCTGAGAAACCTTGGGCGCAACGGATCAGCGACAAAAGAATCGGCGCCGCGACGCCGATGGCCGCGTACGTAGGGAGCAGGCCGATCAAGGTGGTGGCGCCTGCCATCAGCAGGATTGTCATGGCCAGCGTGCGTTTGCGGCCAATCCGATCACCGAGCATGCCGAAGAAAATTCCGCCCAAGGGCCGGAAAGCGAAGGCAACGGCGAATACGGCGAAGGTTTTCAGCAGCGCGGCGCTGGCGTTGCCGCTGGGGAAAAATTGTTGGGCGATGGTGGTGGCGAGGAAGCCGTAGACGGCAAAGTCAAACCACTCGACGAAGTTACCAATGCCGGCGGCGATGATGACCTTTCGCAGGGTTTGGGGGCTGACCTGTTCGGTGGATGGGCTCGTCATGGGGGAGGGCCTCGGAATGATCGGGGATGATCGATTATCGGGGGAGGCGGTTGGGCCGCGGGGCCCAAAAGAGTCGTCCGCGTAGTCAGTAGCGACTCTATGGGCTTATGGAGGCAGGAATTGGGCCAGGTGAGGCGACGGGCTATCGATGGGCGGGGCTGGATGAGTGTGGCTCGCGCGCAGGCCGAGGTGATCGGCGATAAGTCAGCAGCACAATCCCCGTCACCACGATGACACCGCCGGCCAACTGCCCGGCGCTGAGCATTTGATCGAGCACGATCCAGCCCATCAGCAGCGTCGCCAGCGGCTCGATGTTCATCACTGGCGCATTGCGCGGCATATCCAGTCGGGGGACGGAAATGAACAGCACGATAAAACCGGTGCCATAGAGCACGACCAGCGTCGCGAGTGCCAGCCAACCGGTACCCGTTGCCGGCAAGTTCAGGCCGCCTGGAAGGGCACCGCTCAGGCCGGCCAGGTTGACGCTGCTGAACACGATAAAGATCGTCAGCAGGCTGCGCACGGAACCACGTACCTGGGACAACTTGTGATCGGTGATCCACAGCGCGCAGGCGAATACAAACGCGGCGCAGAAGGCGAGGGTTATGCCGAGTAGCCAGTGCGGGCCGATGTCTGTATTGCTTGAGAGGCGGCCTGGTACGTCGAGGACAAACACCAGCCCCACCAGAATCAAGCCCATCAGCAAGGCGGTGCGAGCAGTGGGTCTTGGGCCGCCAAATGCCCAGGTGAGCAGCGCCAGCAAAATAGGGAAAACATTGCCCACCAACAGCGCCACCGCTACGGGTACGCGGGCTACGGCGGAATACAGGCACAGGCTTTGCGCCGCAATAAGTAGGCCCAGCAGTACTTGCCAACGCCATGCACCGGGCGGCAGGCGCAGGCTTTGACGCTGCCACAGCACTAACGCGGCCAGTACCAACAAAGTGCCGCCCGAGCGCAGCACAATGGCCAGCAACACCCCGGCGCCGTCATCAAAAGCTACGCGAGCGGCGATGTGGTTGCCTGCGAAGGCGCAACCCATGCAGAGCAGAATCAACACGGCGATGGGGCGGGAGAATAGGGCGGGTGTGGCTTGGGCAGGGGCAGTCATGGGGAACTCGAGCAATGGACGCCATCGTCGTGGATGGCTATTTATTTTTAGGTTGTCGTACAACTTGGTGGTGGGAGTTGTAGCCTGTTTGACGCGAAGGGGCAAGGAGGCCGTTTAAATAGTGAGTTCAGGCTTTGGCTTTGCCGTCGAATCGCTGTCACCAAGTGGGCGCACATCTGCGCCCGCACGGCTCATTGATGAAACCGCCTCCCCAACGCATCCAACCTCACCGCAATCGGCGGTAACCGTTCACTGCTCCTCGCCAACATCTCCACATCATCCGCTGTGCTCTGCGCAATGGTTTGCACAGACTGCAACCGCCCGACGATCTCCAGGTTCGCCGAGGTTTGTTCGCGGGTGGTGGTCACGATCTGCCCATTCAGGTCGTCGATGTGTGCGATGTCATTGCCTACCGCGCGCAGCATATCGACCGCCACCTGGCTGTCTTCCACGCAACGTTCGACGCCTTGGCGGCTGTCGTGCATGGCTTCTACGGCTTGGCGACTGCCGTGTTGAAGGCCTTCGATGATGGTTTTTATTTCCTGGGTGGACACCGCCGTGCGCTGCGCCAGGCTGCGGACTTCGTCGGCGACCACGGCGAAGCCACGACCTTGCTCGCCGGCGCGGGCGGCTTCGATGGCGGCGTTGAGGGCGAGGAGGTTGGTTTGGTTGGCGATGCTACTGATGACTTCCAGTACGGTGCCGATGTGTTCGGCTTGTGTGGCCAGGCCTTGCACGGTCTCGTGCGTGCCGTTGATGCGTGAGGCCAATTGGGTGATTTCCTGCTGGGCGCGACTCACGCTTTCCTGGCCGCGCAGGACTTGTTGGCTGGCCTTGCCCGCGTGATCCACGGCGTGTTCGACGTGTACGGCGATGTGGCCCATGGCGACTTCCATGCGCTGCATCGAGCCGGTCATCTGGATGATTTCTGCCAACTGATGCCGCGCGCCTTTTTCCAGAGTGCCGCTGGCGTCTGCCAGTTCCTGGCCGAGTTGGCCGAGCCCGTGGGAGTCGCGGGCGACGCCGTCGATCAGGTGGGTGATCTGTTGCAGGAAGTGGTCGAAACGCTTGGCCAGGGAGACGTGCACAGTGCCTTTGTCAGCATTGTCGGCTTCAACGGTGAGCTGGGAGGTGACCGCGAGCATTTTCTCAAGCATTTCCTGGCTTTCGACTGCTTCGGCCTGGCTGTGCACGGCCAGGTAGAGCAGGGCAACGGTTTCCATCACCACGTAGAAGGCGTGAACGAACACCATGGTCCAGCCACCGTGGTGTTCCATCACGAACACCGGGAAACCTTGATGTTGCAGCGCATGGAACACGACGTGGTGCACGGCAATTGTCGCTGCTGCGATCAGGATCGGCAGCCAGTCGCGATAAAACGTCAGCACGGCCAGCAGCGCGAAGATCCCGAAGTGCGCTTCGATCACCCCCTGCGCCTGGTTGATGTGCAGTGCAGCCATCACCATCAGGCCCGCGCCTAATGCGCAGCGCATCACGCGGGTTCCGCCAAGGGCTCGATAAAGCGCAGTGAGCACCACGCCGGTGCCGCCGCCCACGATCACGGCCTGCATCAATGTGTCGTGCCAGAACGCCAGGCCCAGCGAGAACAAAAACATCAGCCAGATCAACGCCAGCATGATGCGGTCGGCTTTACGGTAGTGCTCGAAAAAACGCGCGCGGGTGTGCATTCACACTGACTCCATAGGGTTTGGTTGGAACAAAACGGGGGCAGGGTGGAGCAAGTGGGGTGTTTTTGTTTTTTATTGGATTGAGTTTTGCCAAACGCATATCGGCATCATCGAGAGGAACTTTAGAGACGGCTACCCAGTCGGGTAGCCGAAGATGCGTCGATGATTAGAAGCTGTACTTGGCCGTCAGCGTCATGTTGCGCGGGTTGCCGTAGGCGTCACCGCCGTAGCTCACCGAGTTGGCAATGGTTGTGTAGTGGCGTCGGTCGAAGATGTTGTTGGCGTTGAGTTGCAGGTCAAGGTGATCGTTGACCTTGTAGCCGGCCATCAGGTCGGTGACGGCGTAAGCACCTTGTTCGAGGCGGTAGTAGCTGCCATCAGCCAGCTCAAGGTCGTTGTACATGCGGCTCTGCCAAGAGATGTTGCCACCCACGCGGAGTTTTTCCAGTGGGCCCTGGAAGTTGTAGCGGGTGGTCAGCTTGAACAGATGCTCCGGCGTATCAGTGTCGAACTGCTTGTTGACCTTCTGCGGGTTCGCTTCGTCCTTGATGGTGTGTGTACGCGCGTAGGTGTAGCCACCGCCGACCTGCCAATTCTCGGTCAACGCGCCCTGCAGTTCGACGTCGATACCCTGGCTGCGAATCTCGGCGGAGGCTTCAGAGCAGGAGGCTTGTGGGCAGTTTGCCACGGTCACACCCACTGCTCGGTTTTCCTGGTCGACGCGAAACAGCGCCAGGCTCGCATTCAGCGCGCCACCCAGGTATTCGCCCTTGATCCCCACCTCATAGTTCTTGCCGACGATCGGCTTGAGTGGGTTGCCTGAAGTATCTTTGTCGCTCTGTGGCGTGAAGATGTCGCTGTAGCTGACGTAGACCGAGTGGTGATCGTCCAGGTCGTAGATCAGGCCTGCATAACGGGTGAGGTTACGGGTCACCTTGTAGTCGCCGGTATCGCTGCCATGGGCATCGTAGTCATACCAATCCAAACGTCCGCCGAGGATCAGCTTCAATGGGTCGGCCAGGCTCAGGCGTGTGGTGACGTAGAGACCGTCCTGGGTGGTGACGGTGCGGTCATTGGTCGTGTGCACAAAGTCCGGCTTGCCTGCCGTGAGCGGCCAGTTGGAGTTGTACGGACTGTAATTGTGGGTGGTCATGTCGTAGATGCGGCGGCTGGCGCCTACCACCAGTTCATGGGTGCGCCCAAATGCCTGAAACGGGCCGCTGGCAAAGGCGTCAACGCCGGCCTGGTTTTCATCGTAGGCGGCCTGGTAGACCGTGCGGGCCAGCGTGTTGTTGACCCAGCGTGACTGGTAGGAGCCAGAAAACAACGCGTTCTGCTCGGCGTAGTTGGCGTTGACCTGAAGCTTCCAGTCGTTGGCCAGGCGCTGACGCAGCTCGGCGAACACTGTGTTGATCTCCTGGTCCTTGTTCTCCCAGTCGGTGCCGGGGTTGTACGAGCGCGGCAGGTCCAGGTGATGGCCATCCTGGCTGACCATCGAAGAGCCCCAGAAGTAATTGGTCTTGTCCTTCTGGTTTGAGAAACCGAGGGTAAGGGTGGTGTCTTCGCTCAAGTCGGCTTCGGTGACGGCATAGAACAGGCCGTGAGTGTCCTCGGCTTTATCGATGAAACTGTTGGCGTCGCGGTATGAGGTCACCACCCGCCCGCGCCAAGTGCCACTGTCATTGAGCGGGCTGGAAGCGTCGAGCTCGCCGCGGTAGTCATCCCAACTGCCGGCGGCGCCGGTCAGGGTGACTTTCTGCTCGTCCAGTGGGCGCTTGCGGACCAGGTTGATCGCGGCCGAAGGGTTGCCCGCGCCAGTTACCAAGCCGGTGGCACCGCGCACAACCTCGACACGATCAAACATCGCCAGGTTCGGCTGAGCGCCCACCGTTGAGCCGTTATAGCCGCTGGGGATGCCGTCATACATGAGGTTGTCGATGTCAAACCCGCGCGAGGTGTAGGACTGCCGCCCAGGCCCGCTGGAGTAGTTCAGGAACAACCCGGGAGTGGCATTGACCACGTCGTTGATGCTGGTCATCGCCTGGTCGTCCATACGTTGACGCGTGATAACGGTGACAGCCTGCGGGGTCTCACGCATGGTCAATGGCAGCTTGGTCGCCGTTTTCATCGCGCCGGTGGTGTAGGACTGCGTGCCTTCGGTGGTTTCGCCAAGCTGCTGCTCCCCGGAGATTTGCGTGGCGCCCAGCTCAAGCGTGGCTGCCGGCGCTTCGGCGTCTGCGGCAAAGGCCGCTTGGGTGCTCGCAAGACAGACAGCCAACGCCATCAAACTGGGTGAAAAACCTTTGCCGCCGTGTTGTTGCACAGACATGGAACTGACTCTCCCCGAACGCCGTCCCTGGCGAATAATAAAGATGTTGATAATTATTCGCATAAGTTTGGCAGATTGAGTCTGGGGGAAAAAGCCTTCACAGAGAATTAGTTAACGAATTTTTCACATGTAGTGTGTGGGGCGTTTAGCCGTCAATCTCCAAACGCACGGCAGGTAGGGGCCGCTCAGTCGCGCTTGGGAATGGCCACCCGGCTTGTCGCTTTCACCTCTCGCAACGCCAGGCTCGACTGGATCGACGCAATCCCCAACTGGCGCCTCAGCACGCTCTCGACAAACTCGCTGTAGCTGTCCAGATCTTCCGCCAGCACTTGCAACAGGTAATCCGCATCACCTGTGATCTTGTGGCACGACAACACCTGCGGCAGCTCTTTCACCACGGCCTCGAAGGCGTCAGGCGCATGGTCGGTGTGGATGGCAAAACGCACATGCACAAAGGCCATGATGTCCAGCCCGAGCATCTTGCGATCGAGGTTGGCCTGGTAGTCCTTGATCACGCCTTCTTCTTCCAGGCGTTTGCGTCGCCGCCAGCAGGGCGTGAGGCTCAGGGATAAACGCTCGCTGAGTTGAGCGTTGGAAATACTGGCGTCTTTTTGCAGCAGGGCGAGGATGGCGAGATCAGTGTCATCAAGAGCGACCTGTTTGGTTTTATTTTTCATAAGTGTGAGCCCGTGAGGTAAATATTCCCGATAAAGCTAACAGTGCCGTAAGTAAAAGCAAAGAAAGCCCGGCGTAGCCAGAACAAAATAGACCCTGTCTTTTACTGGCGGATGACCCTCATGCTGACTGTTTTTAGCGAAGCCCACCGTTTGCACCATGGCACCGAACTGAAGGACGGCGTGCTCAAACCCTCGTTCGAACAACCGAGCCGCGCCGACACCGTGCGTGACCGCGTCAGGCAGGTTGGGCTGGGCGATATCATCGTACCGCGGCGCTTTGACCGGGCCTGTTATGTCAACGCCCACAGCGAACGCTACGTGACCTTCCTCGAAACTGCCTGGGCCGAATGGACCGCCATCGGCCGCAGCCATGACGCGCTGCCCCTGGTGTGGCCGGTCCGGGATTTGGCCAACCAACAGGTGCCGGATTTCATCGACGGCAAGTTGGGTTTCTTCGCTATGGACGCCGGCTCGCCTATTACGCGCACCACGTGGGATGCGGTAAAAACCAGCGCCGATATCGCCTTGACCGGCCTGGCACTGTTGGATGAAGGCCATTACAGCGCCTTCGCCCTGTGCCGCCCTCCGGGCCATCACGCGGCGCGTGAATACATGGGCGGCTATTGCTACCTCAACAACGCCGCGATTGCCGCGCAGCAAGCCATCACGAAAGGCGCCAAGCGCGTGGCGGTGCTGGATGTGGATTTTCACCACGGCAACGGCACGCAGAATATTTTCTACGACCGTCCGGACGTGATGTTCATTTCCCTGCATGGCGACCCGGCGGTGTCCTATCCGTATTTCTCCGGTGCCGGCAGTGAGCGCGGCGCAGGTGCGGGGGAGGGCTTCAACCTCAATTATCCGTTGCCCAAAAACACCACCTGGGACCACTACCAAACCGCCCTTGTCGACGCCTGCCAACAACTGCGCCGTTTTGCACCCGACGTGCTAGTGATCTCCCTCGGTGTCGACACCTTCAAGGATGACCCCATCAGCCACTTCCTCCTCGACAGCCAGGACTTCCTCGGCATGGGCGAAATCATCGCCAGCGTTGGCGTGCCCACGCTGTTCGTGATGGAAGGCGGCTACATGGTCGATGAAATCGGCATCAATGCCGTCAACGTGCTGCACGGTTTCGAAAGCAAAACCCAATAACAACAACCGTCGACTTTTTTCTGCCAAAACTCAAAAACATAAAAAGAGGTTTTGTGATGAAAACAACCACGCCTGGGCTTTGTGAAAAGCCTGCGTTGCAACGTACCCTGAGCAACCGCCATATCCAGTTGATGGCCATGGGCGGTGCGATCGGCACCGGCCTGTTCATGGGCTCCGGCAAAATCATTGCGCTGTCCGGCACCTCGATCATCCTGATCTATATGATCATTGGGCTGTTCGTGTATTTCGTGATGCGCGCCATGGGCGAGCTGCTGCTGTCCAACCTCAACTTCAAGAGCTTCGCCGACTTTGCCGGGGCGTACTTGGGGCCGCGCGCGGCGTTCTTTCTCGGCTGGTCGTACTGGTTGAGCTGGAGCGTAGCGGTGGTGGGGGATGCGGTCGTGGTCGGCGGCTTTTTTCAGTACTGGTTTCCGGATGTGCCGGCGTGGATCCCAGCGGTGGGCATGTTGCTCACGCTGTTCGCGCTCAACGTGCTGACGGTCAAGCTGTTTGGCGAAGTGGAGTTCTGGTTCGCGATCATCAAAATCATCGCCGTGGTGACCTTGATTGGCGTGAGTGTGGTACTGATCGCCAGCTCGTTTGTCTCGCCGACCGGCGTCACAGCTTCGCTGACCCATTTGCTGGACAAACAGGCAGCGTTTCCCAATGGCCTGTTTGGCTTTTTTGCCGGCTTCCAGATGGCGATTTTTTCTTTCGCCGGCACCGAACTGATCGGCACGGCCGCCGCCGAAACCCGCTCGCCAGAGCGCACGTTGCCCAAGGCAATCAACTCGATCCCGCTGCGCATCATCCTGTTCTACGTGCTGGCCCTGGCATGCATCATCGCCGTGACTTCGTGGCAGCAAGTCTCGCCGAGCAAAAGCCCGTTTGTTGAGTTGTTCCTGGTCGCAGGCTTTCCGGCCGCTGCGGGCATTGTGAATTTCGTGGTACTCACTTCGGCAGCTTCATCTGCCAACAGTGGCGTTTTTTCCGCCAGCCGTATGTTGTTCGGGTTGGCCGACCTGGGTGATGCACCGGGCATTTTTGGGCGGTTGTCGAACAGCAGCGTGCCGTTTATCAGCCTGGCGTTTACCACCGTGCTGATGCTATTAGGGCTGGTATTGCTGTTTGTGGTGCCGGAGGTGATGACCGCTTTCACCATCGTGTCGACGGTGTCAGCGATCCTGGTGATTTTCACCTGGTCGACCATCCTCGCGTCCTACATCGCCTACCGTAAAAAACGCCCGGACCTGCACGCGAAATCCATCTACAAGATGCCTGGTGGTGTGCCGATGGCCTGGTTTTCCTTGGCGTTTCTCGCGTTTGTACTGGGCCTGTTGGCGTTGCGGCCGGATACACGCCTGGCGCTGTACGTGATGCCAGCCTGGTTTATCTGGCTGGGGATCGCTTACCAGTTTTCGCGATTCAAGGGTGCTAGTTGGATGAAGGGGACACACTCGGTCGCAGGTGATCCGCATCAATGATGGCCTTGGCAAACGCCTCGGGCGCCTCCTGCGGCAGGTTGTGACCCACGCCGTCATTGATCAGGCGGAACGCATACTTGCCGGTACAGCGCTTGGCGCAGTCGCCGGGCGCGGAGCGCCGTTGGCGTCACGGTCGAACATGGCGTAGCAGCCTGCAATCCCACCCTCACACCCATCAAGCACACTAGGACAGGTGAGGTTTTACGACAGCACGATCTCGTAAGGCTCGCGCATACGCTCCAGCAGCACCTGGGCCATCATGGGGGCCAGGCCGATTTCCGGATCGCCGGCCAGTTGGCTGGCGTAGGCGTGGGCGGCATGGAGTTTGCGCGCCACGCTCCAGCTGTCCAGACGCACTTTGCGCGCCCGTTGCCAGGGGATGATCGCCCCTTCTCGGGCGGGCCAGTGCCAGGCCCAGATCGGCAATTCATGCAACTGCGCGCCTACCAGGCTGCACGCCTTGGCGCTGGCACGGCCGACTGCGTCATGGTCGGCATTGCCGTCATTGCGCCAGGTGCTGAACACCACGTCGCCCGGTTGCAGGTAACGCGCGATGAACTGGCTCAGCTGTGCTTCCCGGGCGGCGAGGGCGGTATCGCAGAACCCGCCACGTATCCACTTCAGGCTGTGCAACGGCATACCCAGGCGGCGTAGGGCTTCGACACTTTCCTGCGGGCGCACCACGCTCAAGCGGCTCGCCGGCCATATGTTGGACCCCGGGTGGCTGGCACTGCCGTCGGTGAGGGAGATCAGTTGCAGCGGGTGTTCCAGGGTGCTGAGCAACTGCAGCAAGCCGCCACAGGCCAGCACTTCGTCGCCGGGATGCGGGGCGATGATGACCACGCGCGCGCCAGCGGGTACCAGTGAGGACGCGGTGATCGGGAGGATTTGCGCCAGCTGCGGGGCACTGTTCCAGATTTGCGCCGTGCCGCGACGGCCGTCGCTTAAAGAGGCAAGCTTCATGGGGGGTACATCCTTGTCGATTGATGCTGTGGGTCGTGCCCGTTGACGGGACGACTCTCTTCTATCCACCACAGGCTCCGCCGCAGTGGCTGCATGGCACTCCAACCGTGGAATACCAGCAAGGCGTCCTCAGCATAGACAAGGATTGGTCGCTTTTACATTCAGTAACGCCGTTTTTTAAGTGGCGTGCATCAAACTCTTCAAATAATCGCCAAACCCGCCTTGTGCGCGGGCGTCCAGGCGCGCACTGGTGATCACTTGCGGCGTATGGCTCCAGGCGATGGAGGCGCCGCACCGCTCAAGGTTGCGCACCAATTGGACATCTTCATGGCACGCCAGCGGTTCGAAACCGCCGGCGCGCACATAAGCGCCAGCGCTTACGCCCAGGTTGGCACCGTGGATGTGCCGATGACCGTCACGGGCCTCATAACCTTGCAGATAACGAATGTGTGCAGCGGGATCGTAATCTTCGCTCCAGGCGTCCACCGTGACAGTGCCGCACACCGCATCCACCCCCAGTGCCAGCTGCGCCACCAGCCAGTCCGGGGCAACCCGGCTGTCGGCGTCCGTGCAGGAGATCCAGCGCGCGCCCTGATTGAGCAGGTGGCGCGCGCCAATCCCGCGCACATGCCCCACATTGCGCGCCTGGGCTTCGAGGTAATGCACCGGGTAGGCCTGGGCAATGGCGGCACTGCCATCGCTGCAACTGTCGAGCACGACCAAGATAGTGACTGTTTCGCCCATCAATCCGGGGTGGCCAGCCGCGATCAGCGCCGCTTCAAGGCAGTCGCCCAGCAACGCCTCTTCGTTGTGTACCGGGATCAGAATACCGATCATCGCAAGCCCTCAAGGGTGGCGACCGAGGTGCCATCGCGGCTCCATAGATCAAGAAGAAAGTCGTGTTCGTGATGGCTTGCGATCCGCGGCATATCCAGGCGCTGCTGGAGCAGCGCGTGCACCTGCTCGGCAGTCTGCGGGCTACCTTCGATAGGCGGGCGCCAATGGCAAGCCAGCACTTGGCCGTCATCGGTAAGCGAAGCGCGGGCGCGATCAATCAACTCGCTCAGGTCGTTTGCGTCGAGGTAGTAGCACAGCTCGCTCAATACGATCAGATCGAAATGACCGGTGGGCCAATGGCCCGGCAAACGGCTTTGCTGCACCTGCGCATGCGGGAAACCCAACAGCCGGCTACTCGCCAACGCCACGGCGGCGGCGGCGGTGTCGCAACACAGCAGGCGGTCGCAACGTGGCGCCAGCTCGAAGCTCAGCTCGCCATTCGCGCAACCGGGCTCGAACACCGAGGCATAGCGCGGCCGCGTGAGTATCGCCAGGGTCAGTGCGCGTTTGCGTCGCTCGTACCAGCGCTCGCGAAAGGCCCAGGGATCGTCGTTCTCGGCGAACAATTGGTCGAAGTAAGGCGTGGCCACACTCATACGAACACCACTTCAAAGGGCTGCAACAAGCGCTCCACCACATAGGGCGCGAGCACTGGCGCGAGGCCGACCAGCGGGTCACCTTCCAGCTGGCTGGCGAAGGCATGGATGGCATGGCGCTTGCGGGCGACGGCTTCGCAGCTCAGCGCAATCTTGCGCGCGCGGTGCCAGGGCACCAGGCTGTTTTCGGGGGTTGCCCAGTGCCAGGTCCACACCGGTACCTCATACAGGGTTGCGCCCACGGCCTCGGATGCCTTGGCGCTGGCACGGCCAACGGCCTCATGGTCGCAATGGCCGTCTTCACGCCACGTGGTGAACACTACATCGTTGGGTTTGAGATAACGCTGGATAAACGCAGCGAGTTCATCCTCGCGCGCCGCGACCTTGCTGTCGCTAAAGCCCGCGCGCAGCCATTTCAAGCTGTGGGCAGGCAGGCCGAGACGATGCAGGGCCTGTGCTGACTCCTGGGGGCGCACCACGCTCAAGCGCTCGACCGGCCAGCGTTGCGAACCGGGATGACTGGCGCTGCCATCGGTGACTGAAATCAACTGTATTGGCCGGCCCAGCGCCGCCAACCCCTGCATCAGCCCGCCGCAACCCAGCACTTCGTCATCCGGATGCGGGGCAATGATCACTGCACGATGGCCTTCAGGCACCAACTGCTCGACGCTGATCTGTGGCAACTTGGCCATTTTCGGCGACGCCTGCCAGTGATGCAGCGGCGTACCCTGGCCCACAATCGGATTGGCTTTCATAGCTGCCACCTTCCTGTGGGGGCGCCCGCGGCCAGTTCGCCAAGACCGGCCAAGTCGCGCTCGGCATGGCTTTGGCGCACATACACCGGCAGGTCCG
Source organism: Pseudomonas sp. EA_15y_Pfl1_P101 (assembly GCF_963970835.1). NCBI lineage: Bacteria > Pseudomonadati > Pseudomonadota > Gammaproteobacteria > Pseudomonadales > Pseudomonadaceae > Pseudomonas > Pseudomonas sp. EA_15y_Pfl1_P101. The sequence continues at coordinate 205,370 of NZ_CAXAPA010000004.1, forward strand.
CCATCAACTGGGCGAAGTGCGGGTCCTTGCAATACGGACCCGCACCGACGGCGCGGCCAACGTGGCGAATCACTTGCTCAACGGTGTCTTCGATGCAGGCACGCGTCTGCTGGGCCAACGCCCTGGCGTCAGCCTGCGGTTCTCGGTCGAGGTGTTTGGCACTGGCGCGCAGCACGCAGGCGGCACTGTTCAATGCACTGTCGACGGCGCCGAGATGGGCGAGGGCATGCGGTTCGGGTCGCTTGCTGCAGTGTTCGAGCAAGACTTGCGCCAGGCGTTGCGCCGCGCCGTACCAGCAGGCTGCGATGCCGATGCCGCCTTGCCAGAAACCGGGGCGGGTGAGGTAATCACCGGGGCTGCCCACGGCAAGCCCCCACGCCCCATCAAACACGACTTCCACACTGCCGGTGGCCGCCATGCCCACGGCATTCCAGCCCTGGTCAGTCACGGTGATGCCGGGTTGGTCCATGTCCACCGCCACCAACTGCTGGCGATCTTCTTCGTCCCAGGCCGTCAACAACCCATGACTGACCACCGCCGCGCCAGAGCACCAGGCTTTACGCCCTTGCACCAGCAGGCGATGGCCCTCTTTGCGCACATGCAGCTTGGCCGTGGGGGGTTCGGCTGCCCACATACCCCACGTACTGCCCAAGGGCGGCAAGGGGCTGTTGAGCTCGGCGATGATTGCCAGGGCATCGGTATGGCCTTCAAACAGCTTGCACAGGCGCAGGTCATGACCTGCCACCTGCGCCAAGCGGCTGAACCGTTCCAACGTCTGGCCGCTGCCCGGCAACGGCAGTTGGTCCAGGCCTTCCTCCTGAAGCGCCTTCAGGGCCGCGCCCAGGGCTTGCGTGTCCGCATAGCCCCGGTAGCCTTGAAGGAGTCCATGCAACGCCATCTCACACCTCGTCTTCGTGCTGCAGCTCAAACAGTAGCAACGAGCGGCCGGTCACCGCGTATTCATGTTCAAAGTCGAAACGTTCCTGACCACGCACCGCGGGCTCGTTGGTGTCGAGCATGCAGGACCAGAACTCACCCTCTGGCACAGGCGGCAGGCGGAAATTGACCATGTCGTGGTGGGCGTTGACCACCAGCAGCAAGGTCGCATCGGCGCCGGCACGGCGAATCCCGGTTTCCTGGGCGCGGCCATCCATCAACATCCCCAGGCAACGGCCGTGGCTGTCGTGCCACTGTTCGGTGGTCATCTCGGTGCCATCTGGCGATAGCCAGGTCACGTCCTTCACGCCGATATCTTCGTTGTAATCGCCCACCAGGAAGCGTCCACGACGCAGGATCGGGTAGGTCAGGCGCAGCTTGATCAGGCGCTTCACAAATTTGAGCAGCGCCTTGCCGTCGTCGTCCAAATCCCAGTTGACCCAGCCGATCTCGCTGTCTTGGCAGTAGGCATTATTGTTGCCGTGTTGGGTGCGGGCAAATTCGTCACCGGCCACGAGCATCGGCGTGCCTTGGGACAACAGCAGCGTTGCGAAGAAGTTACGCATCTGGCGCAGGCGCAGTGCGTTGATCTCCGGATCTTCGGTCGGGCCTTCTACGCCGTGGTTCCACGAAAGGTTATTGTTGCTACCGTCCTGATTGTTCTCGTCGTTGGCTTCGTTGTGTTTGTCGTTGTAGGACACCAGGTCGTGCAAGGTGAAACCATCGTGCGCGGTGATGAAGTTCACCGAGCTGTAAGGGCGGCGGCCACGATGATTGAACATCTCACCCGAGGCGGTCATGCGCGCAGCGAAATCCGCCAACTGGCCGTCATCACCTTTCCAGAACGCGCGCACGGTGTCGCGGAAGCGGTCATTCCATTCCACCCAGCCCGGCGGGAAATTGCCCACTTGGTAGCCACCAGGGCCGCAGTCCCAAGGCTCGGCGATCATTTTCAGCTGGCGCAGCACCGGGTCCTGGCGGCAGGCCACGAGAAAGCTATGGCGCTCGTCGAAACCGTCGCGATAGCGCCCGAGGATGGTCGCCAGGTCGAAGCGGAAACCGTCGACGTGCATTTCCGTCGCCCAATAACGTAGCGAGTCAGTGACCATCTGCAGCACGCAAGGGTGGCTCAGGTCCAAGGTGTTACCGGTGCCGGAATCGTTGATGTAGAAACGTTTGTCATCCGGCATCAGGCGGTAGTACGAGGCGTTGTCGATACCACGCATGGACAGGGTCGGGCCGCGTTCGTTGCCTTCGGCGGTGTGGTTGTAGACCACATCGAGGATCACCTCGAGCTTCTGTTCATGCAGGTGCGCGACCATCTCCTTGAACTCGGCGATCTTGCCGCTGGCCAGGTAGCGCGGGTCCGGGGCGAAAAACGCGATGCTGTTGTAGCCCCAGTAATTGGTCATGCCTTTTTCCAGCAGATGCTGGTCGTTGACGAATGCGTGTACCGGCAGCAATTCGACGGAGGAAATGCCCAACTGGCGGATGTGCTTGAGTACATCATCTTCCATGAGACCGGCGCAGGTGCCGCGCACGGATTCGCCCACGGAAGGGTGGCGCATGCTGATGCCGCGCAAATGGGTTTCATAAATGATCGTACGGTCCCACGGCACACGCACCGGCTGGTCGTTGCCCCAGGTGTGCGCCGGGTCGATGACCTTGCATTTGGGCACGAAGGGCGCGCTGTCGCGTTCGTCGAAGCTAAGGTCGTCGTCGGGGTGGCCGATGGTATAGCCGAACAGCGCCTCCGACCATTTGAGTTCGCCCACCAACTGTTTGGCATAGGGGTCGATCAGTAATTTGTTGTGGTTGAAGCGGTGGCCGTTGGCCGGGTCGTATGCACCGTAGACACGGTAGCCGTAAATCAGCCCAGGGTGGGCGTCGGGCAGGTAACCGTGGAAGATTTCGTCGGTGTATTCCGGCAGTTCAATACGCTCCAGCTCAACCTCACCGGTGTCATCGAACAGGCACAGCTCAACCTTGGTGGCATTTGCTGAGAACAGTGCAAAGTTGACGCCCAGACCATCCCAGGTCGCGCCAAGCGGGAAGGGCAAACCTTCACGAATCCGCGACGGTTCGCTGTCCGGCGTCGGTGAGGTTTTATCGGGTTTGCTCATTGTGTTGCTCCTGCAGGGTCTTTTTTCAGGCCGAACGCGGCCGTGCTGACGAGATTTCAGCTGACAATTTGGAATAAGAAATCACCGCTTGCCGACGGCGTCGGCAAGCGGTGTGAGGTCAAGACTTGGGCTTCTTCGGCGCCGGCGGCTTTTTAGCGGCCGCTGGTGCTGGCTTGCTGGCCGCAGGTGCCGAAGGCTTGGCCTTTGGCGACGGTTTAGGCGCGCTTGCCTTGGGTTTAGCCGCCGCCTTTGGCTTGCTTGGCGTCAAGGCCTCGGCTTCCGCCAGCTTGCGCGCCATTTCCCAGTGCCGCGCATCTTCACCGTGGGGTTTGCCTTCGGACTCCCAGATCTGATGCGCCAGCTCGCGTATGCGTTTGTCTTCAGTACTCATCACAATGCTCCTCGCAGAAAATTTTCAGCTTTCTTGATCATCAGGATTGATAAAGACATTGACCGGGAAATCCCCCAGGGCAGTGCTAACCAACAGCTCCTTGTCTGGTGTGACTGCGCCTGTCTGAAAAAGTCCCTTCCAGTTTTGGGTTGTCGCGGCGAACGGTAATTTCACCCGCGTATCGCCCCAAACCTGCGCATTGATCTGGGGATGCACACCGTTTTCAAGCAAGCGATGCGGCCAGCGTGGCACCACCACCAGAAGGCGTTTTCCCTGGTGTTCACGACAGAACGCGACCACCCGTTCAGCGTGCTTGCCCACCACGTCCAGCGGTGTGTAGGTGGCGCTGCTGAACAGCTCGGGATGGGCCTTGCGCACGGCCAGCACCTGAGCAATCAGCGCCTGTTTGATACGCCCGTCGCGCCAGTTGAACAGCAGTTCGCCAATGTCCGGTGGTGTATCCAAGGCGTGTTGCCGTGCATTGAAATCCACTGGGCGGCGGTTGTCCGGGTCTACCAGGCTGAAGTCCCAGAACTCATCGCCCTGGTACAGGTCCGGCACACCCGGCACAGTGATGCGAAGCAAGGATTGCGCCAGGGCATTCAAGGCGCCGGCCGGGGCAATCGCCTGGGCGGCGTTACCGATAGCGGTGCGCAATGGGTGGCCTTCATCGCTGAGCAACAGCCGCGACAGGAATGCCTCGACGCCTTGTTCATAGGCCTCGTTGGGCGCGCTCCAACTGCTCTGCAACTTGGCTTCGCGCAGGGCTTTTTGTTGCCACTGCCACAGGCGCTGCTGGTAACCCTCGAAGTCGCGGGCAAGGTCCAGCGGCCAACTGCCCAGCAATGCCTGATAGAGGATCAATTCATCGCCGGCTGACGGCGTGTTTGCATCGGTACGCAACGGGGCGGCGAGGCTGCGCCAGTGCTCAACTTGCTCGACGTACCACGGCGCGCATTCGCTGAGCACCGCCAGGCGCGCGCGCGTGTCTTCGCCGCGCTTGTGGTCGTGGGTGGCGGTGGCCAGCAGGTTGTCGGGGAAGCGCTGCAAGCGTTGCCCGTTTACCGCATGGAAGTCGGCCAACGGCGCGCTGAACTGCTCGGTGCTGAAGCCCACGTCATTGCGCGATAGCAATACCGCCGAACGATAGAACGCAGTGTCTTCCACCGCCTTGGCGGCCGCGGGCGAGGTCAGTTGCTGGAAGCGCACGCAGGCATGTTTGAGGATCTTGCGTTCACGGCCTACCGGGCGATTGCGCCACGGCTGGCCACCCAGCCATTTCTCCAAGTGCTCGAGTACCGGCCAGTCGCCTTCGCCCAAGGTCGTGCGAGCGCCCTCCATGGCTTGCTGGAACACCTTGTCGTCGGCGGCGCTGCGCCCACGGGCACTGATGTAGGTGCGGTACACCGGGAAGTGCACGATCAGTTCCTGCAAGGCGCGGCGGATCGCGCCCAGGGTCATGTCGCGGGTCATCACGTCGTCGCGCGCCACTTGCAGCAGCGCGCGGGCCACGCTTTCAAAGTCGCCGCCGAGTGAACCATTGAGGATTTGCTGGCGTGCCAGTCGGGCTTCCTCGATGAAGGCCGACGGCCGTTCGCTGTGGCGAGTCCACAAGTCGGCCAGCGGCTCAAAGCCGTCCGGGTGATGTTGCAGCAGCGAGAGCTGGTTCATGAATTCGTAGCCGGTGGTGCCGTCCACTTGCCAGTCTTCGCGCAGGGTTTCGCCTTCTCCGAGGATTTTTTCCACAAAGATCGGCAGATGCCGCTCTGGCGACAGCGAATCGACGCGGCGGCGCAGCTTGCGGCAGTAACCACGCGGGTCGGCCAGGCCGTCGATATGGTCGATGCGCAGGCCATCTACCAGGCCTTCGCTGATCAGGTCAAAGATTTTACCGTGGGTGGCTTCGAACACCGCCGTGCGTTCTACGCGCAGGCCGCCGAGTTCGTTGACATCGAAGAAGCGCCGCCAGTTGATATCGTCCGCTGCGGTGCGCCAACTGGCCAGGCGGTAGCCCTGTTGTTCGAGCAACTGATGCAGGCGGTTGAAGCCCTCGGGTTGGCGCCCGTCGAACTCGGCCAGTCTTTGTTCAATGGCTGGCAACACCTCGGTGGCACGCTCGGCCAAGGCCTGCTTCAGCCACTGAGCCTCATGGTAGGCGTCATCCTGATAGGCCAGGGCGGTGAAGCGCTCCGCCAGGGGCTTGAGCAGTTCACCGGTGCCCAGGATCGATGCGTATTCCTTTGGGCAGATCGGGAAGCGGTGTTCGTAATGCTCGACGTAGAACGCGCCGTGGGCGGCGTCGAACCGCAAGGTCAGCGCGCCGGTCTGCAGGGCTTCGCCATAATCGCTGCCTAGGAATGGCATCAGCAGTTGGCCCTTGAGCAACGGGTCGGGCGAATGCCACTGAATATCGAAGAACTCGCTGTAGGGGCTCAGGCGACCCCACTCCAGCAGGTCCAACCACCAAGGGTTATCCGCGCCGCCCACCGCCATGTGGTTGGAGACGATATCGAGGATAAGCCCCATATTGTGCTCACGCAGCGCCGCGACCAGGCGGCGCAAGGCCGCTTCGCCGCCCAGTTCCGGGTTGACGCTGGTGGGGTCGACGACGTCGTAGCCATGCATGGACCCGGCGCGGGCGCTTAGCAGTGGCGAGGCATACAGATGACTGATGCCCAATTGGGCGAAGTACGGCACCAAGGGCACCGCATCATCGAGGGTAAAACCTTTATGGAATTGCAGGCGCTGGGTGGCGCGCAGGGGCAGTGCTTTCATCGGTCACGCTCATAGGCTTGGTTGCGCGCGACGGCCAATAGTTCGAGGCGGCGGGCGGCTCCGGCATTGTCGAGCAGGCTGGAGGCTTCACCCGGCAGGCGGCGGCGCCAGTTGGGGTGGGTGTCGGTGGTGCCGGGCAGGTTGGGCTGTTCTTCGACGCCCAGGGCGTCCTCCAACGGCAGCAGGACCAGCGGCGCGCGGGTGTGGCCGAGGTAGCGCACGCTGGCGTCGATCATATGGTCGGTTTCATTGCGAATTTCGTCGACGAAATTCTGCGGGTCCTGGCTCAAGGCCTGGCGCAGAGCCTGGCGTTCGCGCAGGCGGTGCTCGCTCCATTGCTCCACAGTCGGCGCATCGATCAGGCCGAGTTGGATATTCCAGTCGATATCACGGCTGTGCCACCAGCCGTTGAGCGTAGGCAAATCGTGGGTGCTGGTGGTGGCCAGCGCGTTGTCGGGCCAGTCGAGGATCGGCCTGAACTGGCCTTCGTGGTTTTGCTCGAACAGCAACACGCGCATGCCCAGGATCGAGCGGGCGATGAGTTTTTCGCGCAGGCCATCCGGCACCGTGCCGAGGTCTTCACCGAGCACAATCGCCTGGTGGCGCTGGGATTCCAACGCCAGCAAGCGCAGCAGGTCGTCCACCGGGTAATACAGGTAGGCGCCGTCCGTGGGCGAGGCGTCCATGGGGATTACCCACAGGCGTTGCAGGCCCATCACATGGTCAATACGCAAGCCGCCAGCATGGGCGAAGTTGGCACGCAGCATTTCGATGAAGGCGCGAAAACCATGGCGCTTGAGGCCTTCAGGCGAGAACGCGGATATGCCCCAGCCCTGGCCGGCACGGTTGAGGATGTCGGGCGGCGCGCCGACGGTCAGGTTGGCGAGCAACTCATCCTGGCGGCTCCAGGCCTGACTGCCGCCGCCGTCGGCGCCCACGGCCAGGTCGGCGATCAAACCGACGCCCATGCCGCTGCCTCGGGCGGCCTGCTGCGCGCGCTCAAGGCAACGGGCGATCAGCCATTGGCTGAAAGCGAAGTAGCCGATTTCATCGCGGTTTTCTTCGGCGAACTGCGCCAGAGCCGGGCTCTGGGGCGTGCGCCAATCCTGCGGCCAGTGGCGCCAGTCGAGCTCTTCACCCTTCGCGGCACGAGCAGCTTGCACGGCTTCGAAGCGGCAGTGGTTTTCCAGCGCCTCGCCACCGGCCTGGCGGAAACTCAGGAAATCGGCGTGTTGTGGATGGTTGCCGTGGCGGAAGTCTTCATACAGTGCACGCAGTAGTCGCTGCTTGGCCTTGGCGGCCGTGGGCCAGTCGATCAGGGTGTGCTGCTCCAGATCGTGCAATTGATCCGTCAGGCCGATGGCCTCGATGGCGTTGCGCACTTCGCGTTCACCCAGGATGCAGCCAGGCGAAGCGTACAAACCGTTGAGGAACAAGCGACTCGATGGCGAGTAGGGGCTGTAGCGCCCGGTGTCGGCGCTGAACATCGCGTGCATCGGGCTGATCGCCAGGGCGTCGGCGCCGCGTTCGGCGGCCGATCGGGCCAGTTGCTCCAGCGCCAGGGTGTCGCCAAAGCCGCCATCACCCAGGCGCCGCAAGGAATACAATTGCGCGCTCACGCCCCAGGCGCGGGCGGGTTGTGTGTCGACGGCTTCGGCCACGCTGTAGCAATGGGTGGGTGCGACGGCCAGGGTGAACGTTTGGCCGGCGATCTGCACGTGGTGGTAGCCGAGTGCAATGATGCCCGGCAGCACTGCGTCGGCATCAAGCCGCAGTTCCAGGGTTTCGCCGTCTTCAAGGCTGACCCGGCACAGGGTGTCTGGTTCAAAGTAGCGCGCCAGGTCCAGCCCTTCGCCGCTGTCGATGGTCAGCAACGGTGGCAGGTGTTTGTTCTGTTGCACCTGTTCCAGTTCGTACAGGCTGGCGTCGATCTCGGCATCGCTATCGGCCGGGTGGCCCAGGCCTTTGAGAACGGCGCGCAGGGCGTCGGCTTTCACACGTTGCGGGCGACCGTTTGCGTCGATCCAATCGACGGCCAGGCCCGCTCGGCTGGCGAGGATTTCCAGGTTCGCTTCGCTCAAGGGTGCTCTCCAGCAGGGGATAAGGTGGCGCGTGCGCTATACGGCGGCAGGTGAGTGCTCGCCTCGGCATGCGTTTCAAAAAGGACGGGGGCTGTCGCCGGATGATCCAGGGCCGTGGCGCTCAGGTTGAGGTCAATCTGCAGCACGCTGCCGTTACCCAGGCGCCAACGGGCAGTGACCGCGCCCTCGGCCAACACCTCGGCGCCCAGTGTCACGCTGCCCGGCAAGTGCGGCACGATGTGGCGGTGGCGCAGGCCCAGCAGTTGGCGGTAGAGCTGGGCGTGGGGGTTGCCGGTAAACAACGGTGCCGATTGTTGAAAGGTGGACGCGTTGTTGGGGTCGGGAATGCGTTCACGTCGTTCCGGATCCTTGAACGCCGCGAAGTCAGCGAACTCATTGCGCCGACCTTCACGTACCGCTTCGGCCAACTCGCCGTGGTGGTCGGTGAAGAACAGGAATGGCGCGCTGGCATTCACCTCGTCACCCATGAACATCAGCGGAATCATCGGCGACAGCAACAGCAGGGCGGTAGCGGCCTCCAGCGCCCGGGGCGAGCAGAGTTGGTGCAGGCGTTCGCCCATAGCGCGGTTGCCGATCTGGTCGTGGTTCTGCAAGAACGCCACAAATGCACTCGGTGGCAGATGCCCGCTGGGTTCACCGCGCGCATGGCCATGCCGTGTGGTGTGGCCCTGATAGATAAAACCTTCGCTCAGGCAACGGGCCAATTTGGCCGTAGGTTCGTGGGCAAAGTCGCTGTAATAAGCGTCCGTCTCGCCCGTCAGCAGGACGTGCATGACGTTGTGGAAGTCATCGTTCCATTGCGCGTCGAAATCGTGCTCGTACTCCAGGAGGCCGGCCTGGTTCAGCTCGTTCTCCAGGGTCAGCCAGACGTGCCGACCCGTGTCCACTTCCTCGCGAACCCGGTGCGCCAACTCCTTGAGAAACTCCGGATTGTCGATGGCATGCACCGCGTCCAGGCGCAGCCCATCGAAGCGGTATTCGAGCAGCCACATCAAGGCGTTATCCAGGAAGAAGTCGCGCACTTCACGTCGATCGAAGTCGATACCCGCGCCCCATGGGGTGTGCACGTCTTCCTGGAAGAAACCCTTGGCGTACTGCCCCAGGTAGTTGCCGTCTGGCCCGAAGTGGTTGTAGACCACGTCAAGGATTACCGCCAGGCCATGCCCGTGGGCGCTGTCGATCAGGTGCTTGAGCTGTTCGGGGGTGCCGTAGGAAGATTGGGGCGCGTAGGGCAGGACCCCGTCGTAGCCCCAATTGCGTTCGCCGGGAAATTGCGCCAAAGGCATCAGTTCAATCGCCGTGACACCCAGCTCAGCCAGGCGTGGCAGGTGTTTCTCGACTTCTGCGTAACCGCCCAGCGCACCGACATGCAGTTCGTAGATCACTGCTTCGTGCCACGGGCGGCCTTGCCAATCGCTGTGCCGCCACTGATAGGCGAGCGGGTCGACTACCAGGCTCCAACCATGTACGTCCTCGGCTTGAGCCCTGGACGCCGGGTCGGGTACATCCATTTCTCCATCGATGTTGTAGCGGTAGCGCGTGCCCGCAGGGCACTTGATTTCTGTTTCGAACCAGCCATCTGCCTGAGGCAGCATGGCGACGGACTTGCCATCTTCCAATTCAACGCTGACATAAAACGCGTCTGGCGCCCACAAGGCAAAACGCGTGTGTTGCGCGTCCAGCATGATTGCGCCGTGGGGCCAGGTTTCCAGAGTCCGTAACGGCATCTATAGAGACCTTCCTTCGATTATTTAGCGGATTTCCCCAGTGCCTTAGCCACCAGTTGTTCGTAGAGCTCGGCGTAGGGTTCCACCGCCTGGCTCCAGTTGAATGGCTGCGTCATTGCCCGGCTGCGCATGGCGTTGAGCAGGCCTGGGAAGGCAAACACCTTGAACGCGCGGTTCAAGGCTTCTTTGTAGCTGTCGACGGTGGATTCATTGAACAGGAACCCGGTCACGCCATTTTCGATGGTGTCGGCCAAGCCACCGGTGTTACGGGCGACGGGCAGCGAACCGAAGCGCTGGGCATACATTTGGCTGAGACCGCAGGGCTCGTAGCGCGACGGCATCAACAGGAAATCGCTGCCGGCGAACATGCGTCGGGCATCCGTCTCGTTGAAACCGATGCGCACGCCGATTTGGCCAGGGAAGCGCAGCGCCAGTTCACGCATGGCATTCTCTTCTTCCGGCTCGCCGCGACCGATGATCGCGATCTGCCCACCTTGCTCGACGATAAAGCTGGCAACGGCCTCGGTGAGGTCGAGGCCTTTCTGGAACACCAGGCGCGACACGACGGCGAACAGCGGGCCGGTCGATTCATTCAAACCGAACAGGTTGCGCACTTGAGCGGCGTTGATTGCCTTGCCTTCCCAGTCGCCGATATTGAAGTTGTGCGTCAGGTGCGGATCAGTGGAGGTTTCCCAACTGTCTTCGATCCCGTTGGGAATGCCGCTGAGCAGACCTTGCTGGGTCTTGCTGGCCAAAAAGCCATCAAGGCCGCAGCCGAATTCCGGGGTGGTGATTTCCCGGGCGTAGGTCGCGCTCACAGTGGTGATATGGCTGGAATACGCCATGCCGGCCTTGAGGAACGACATCTTGCCGTAGAACTCCATGCCTTCCTGTTGCAAGGCGTGGGGGGGAATACCCAACTCTGGCGTGGAGGCCAAGCTGATCACGCCCTGGTAGGCCAGGTTGTGGATGGTGAACAGCGTCGGGGTGCGTGACCCACGCCAGTGCATATAGGCCGGCGCCAGGCCAGCGGGCCAGTCGTGGGCGTGCACCAGGTCCGGGCACCAGTGAATCTGCGCCAGGTTGGCGGCCATGTCAGCGGCGGCCAGGCCCAGGCGGGCGAAGCGAATATGGTTGTCCGGCCAGTCACGGCCGTTGTTGGCGCCGTAGGGCGTGCCTTCCCGTTCGTAAAGCTCGGGGCAGATCAATACATAGACGACCAGACCGTCCTTGAGGTCCATGCGCCCGATCTTGCACGGCGGCAACGCGGCGTGCCCACCCAGCTCACCAATGATGTGGATCGGGTTATCGCTTTCCATCACCTGCGGGTAACCGGGGATCAGCACCCGGACATCGTGCAGATGGGCCATGGCGCGGGGCAGCGCCGCAGACACATCACCCAGGCCGCCGGTTTTGACAAGGTCGGCAAATTCGGACGTGACGAACAGCACCTTTTTACGATTTGGATTGTGGCTTGGGACGGGCCGCGCCGTGTTGAGGTCGACTAAAGAGGTCGACCCGCCAACTGGCTGACTAACACGCTCTCCCTGAATACTTGCAGCGGCACTGTTCATAGTTATCTCCAAGTGTTGGTCGGCTAATGGCACGCTGCCACTAGCTTCGATGACCGCATCCTGCGGCCAAGCGCATAAGTGCATGACAAAACTGGCAAAGCGTATGCCAGTTGCACGGTTAGCTTAAAAAGATTGGATAGACGGCATCTGGTATGAACCGCTTTTGCGCGCCTTACCCTCAACCTGACCTACGGCTGAGTTGGAAAGTTTCGATTATTTTCGCGGGGTTTTTGTTTTGAAACGGACCCATCGGTCATCAGTCTAGGACAGATCCTAGCGTCTGTAGGGTTTATACGAGAATTTTGTAGGACAAAATACTTGTAACGATATGCTTTGCGCGAAGGGAGGGGGTTGTAGTGAGCGGGCTTGTCCTGCGCTGGAGTGCGCAGCGCTCCTAATCTAGTTTGCGCGGTGCTGCAGTGAAACCCCAGTGTGACGGTTTTGGGGCCGCTTCGCGCCCCAGCGCGGGGCAAGACCGCTCACTGCAAGAGGGTTGCCCTTGAATGGTGCGTTAGCCCAGCACGCGAATGGGCAGACCGTTTGTCCAAGCGTGGATATCTTCGATCATCTGAGAATAGAACTGCCGGTAATTCTGCTGGCTTACATACCCCACGTGTGGCGTGGCCAGCACATTTGCCAAACGGCGGAACGGGTGCTCCACCGGCAACGGTTCCTCGGCGTATACATCCAGCGCCGCCCCCGCCAGGCGCCCGGTTTCCAGTGCATGCACCAGCGCTTGCTCATCCACAATCGGCCCACGTGCGGTATTGACCAAGTGGGCAGTGGGCTTCATCCAACCCAGCGCCTCGGCATCCACTAAACCACGACTGCGGTCGCTGAGTACCAGGTGCACCGTGAGGACGTCGGCCTGCTCAAACAGCTCTCTCTTGCTGACCCACGTAACGCCGGACTGTGCAGCACGCTCAAGCGTAAGGTTTTCGCTCCAGGCAATCACGCGCATGCCGAACACCTGGGCGAACTGCGCGACCTTCTGGCCAATGCTACCGAGCCCGAGAATGCCCAGGGTCTTGCCATACAGGTCGCCGCCGAGGCCAACCTGCCAGTGGCCAGCACGCAACGAATTGGCTTCGGCCACCACGTTACGGGTGGAGGCCATGATCAACGCCCAGGTCAGTTCCGGCGCCGCGTGTTTATAGCTGTCGGTGCCGCATACCGTGATGCCCAGGGCCTTGGCAGCACGAATGTCGATCGCCGCGTTGCGCATGCCGCCGGTCACCAGCAATTTGAGCGCAGGCAGGCCTTGCAGCAGGGCTTTGTCGAAGGTCGAGCGTTCGCGCATTACGCAAATCACCTCAAAGCCCTTCAAACGCTCGATCATGGTGGCAGTATCTGCCGGGTAATCGTGCAGAAAGTGCACATTGCCCACGGCCTGCAGGACCGACCAATCCACCACGCCACTGGCCACATTCTGCCAATCATCAATGACTGCGATCTGTACCGACATTCACGAGCACCTCGAAAAAGGTAGGATTAAAGCGCGTTCAGACCCTGCAACAGGGCGTTGTGAAACTGGGCCGGTTCCTCCATCTGCGGTGCATGCCCCAAGCCTGGGAATTCCACCAGGGTTGCATGGGGGATCAACTTGGCGACTTGCTTGCCCAGCACCGCATAGTTGCCGAGCTTGGCCTTGACCGCTGGCGGTGCGACGTCTTTGCCAAGGGCGGTGTTGTCGGACGTGCCCATCAGCAGCAGCGTGGGCATTTGCAGGTTCTTGAACTCGTAGTACACCGGCTGGGTAAAGATCATGTCGTAAATCAACGCCGAATTCCACGCGACCAGCGTATGCCCCGGGCCGTTGCTCAGGCCGGCGTACATGTCCACCCAGCGCTCGTACTCCGGCTTCCAGCGCCCGACGTAATAGGTGGTGAGTTGGTAGTTGCGAATGCCTTCGGCGCTGACTTTCAGCTCGCGCTCATACCATTGGTCGACGGTGAGGGAAGGCACGCCCAAGGCCTTCCAATCTTCCAGGCCAATCGGATTGACTAGCCCAAGTTGTTCGGTCTGCGCGGGGTACATCAGTGCATAGCGCGTGGCAAGCATGCCGCCGGTGGAGTGACCGATGAGGGTGGCTTTTTGAATCCCGAGCTTTTCCAGCAACTGGTGGGTGTTGGTTGCCAGCTGCTGGAAGCTGTATTGATAGTGATCGGGCTTGCTGGCGCTACAGAAGCCGATCTGGTCCGGCGCGATCACCCGGTAACCGGCGTCGCTCAGGGCTTTGATCGAGCCTTCCCATGTGGCGCCGCAGAAATTCTTGCCGTGCATCAGCACCACGCTGCGGCCGTTGGCCTGCCCTTTGGCGGGCACGTCCATATAGCCCATTTGCAAGGCCTTGCCCTGGGATTCAAATTCGAAATGCTGAAGCGGGTAGGGGTATTCGAAGCCTTGCAGCTCGGGGCCGTAGGTAGCGGCGAACGCCGGGGCGGTACTGGCCGCGAGCAGGCCGGCGATGCAAAAAGTACGGGGCAGAGGCATTGGCGGGGCTCCGAAAAAAGGGTGCTCGGATGCTGTTGCGAGGGGATTAAGTGGGGATTAACACCCACTGTAAGGTGATTGCCGCGAGCACGCCATAACGCACGCTTTTGGCCAGGGTCACCAGCAGCAGGAATCGCCACAGAGGCTCACGCATCACCCCGGCGACCAACGTCAGCGGGTCGCCAATGATCGGCACCCAACTGAGCAACAGGGTCCAATGCCCCCATCGCGCGTAATGTTGACGGGCTTTGTCCAACTGCCTGTCGCTGACCGGAAACCAGCGCCGTTCCTTAAAGTGCTCAACCCAGCGTCCGAGCCACCAGTTAACCACCGACCCCAGCACGTTGCCCAACGTGGCAGCCCCCAGCAACAGCCCTAGGCTGTAATGCCCGCTGAGCAGCAGGCCGACCATCACGGCTTCCGATTGCAGTGGCAGTAAGGTCGCGGCGCCAAACGCCGCGAAGAATAATCCCAGGTAGCCCGCGATCATTGCGCCGGGTATTCAGCCACCACGACATCTTTACCCTCACGGGTCAGCCCGATGACTTGATAGGCCTCGCTGCGGCCTCCCACTTCCATGCCCGGTGAGCCCATGGGCATACCCGGTGCAGCAATGCCCAGCAGGTCGTTGCGTTTGCGCAGGGCCAGCACTTGATCGGCGTGCACATGGCCTTCAACGAATTTGCCGTCGATCACGGCGGTATGGCACGAGCCCAGGCGCGGTGCCACGCCCAGGCGTTGTTTGACGGCGCTCATATCGGCTTCCACGTGGTCGTTGACCTTGAAACCGTTACTTTCCAGATGGGTGATCCACTTTTTGCAGCAGCCGCAGTTGGCGTCACGGTGCACGTCGATGGGAATCAGGTCGGCGGCCTGGGCGAGGGTGGTGGTGAACAGGGCAGACAGCAGGGCCAAGCGTAATGTGCTTTTCATAGAGGAGACTCGCGTGCAGGCGTTAGGCTTTGGGATGGCGGCGATCATGACGACGTCATTGCAAGCAGGCCAGCTTCCACAGCTCTGCAGGCAGGGCGGGAATGTTTCAAAATTATACGACGGGGGGATTTTCCATCCGAAGCTTGAGCTGGCCGAGGGCAATCGCCGAGAGTTCGATCATGCGTTCACGCAACGTGGTCAGCTGCAATTCGGTTTCATACGTCAATACACGCTTGAACAGCGTGCCGCCTTGATGGGGCAGCAGGAAATAGTGGATGGAGCCATCAACCGCCAGGGAGGTGAACACCGTCTTGAATTCGCCGGGGCGCCGGGCGATCTGTACGCGGTAACTCATCGGCACACGCACACCCAGCAAGTCGATGAACTCGGTGAAACGTGCGCCGGCGGGCAGTGAGCCGGTGGTGCCAGTGTCGGCGCTGAGGGAGGTGGGGTGCCATTCGTGCCAGCGATCCGGTTGGGTCACATAGTCGTAAACGGCTTCGATGGGAGCCTGGATAAAGCGTTCCTGACTGATCCGCTCCAAGCGGAACGACTGCTCGGCTGCGCGCATGGCACACCTCCTGTGTGGCGTCTTCGAGCTGTCAGAATAGTCCCACTCCCGCGCTTTGGCACGGGAGTGTTTCAGCCATTTATCACCGCACTTTGAAGCGACTCATCAACGCAATCACCCGGCCATTCGCATCCAGCAGGCTCTGGGTATTGGTTTCAGTGGCGTGGCCGCTCTCTACCAGCTCTTCGACCATTTGTCGGATCTGCACCATGCTGCGGTTGATCTCCTCGGTCACTGCGCTTTGCTGCTCGGCGGCCGTGGCGATCTGGGTGCTGAGGTTGTTGATATGGCTGACGGAACCTGCCATTTCGTCCAGGCCGGTGTTCACCCGCGCCGTGGCATCCGCCGCCGACTGACAGCTGGCCTGGGTGTTTTCCATGGCGGCTACCGAGGAACTGACGCCCGCGGTCAGGCGGGTGAGCATTTCGTTGATCTGCGAGGTGCTGGCCTGAGTGCGTGCGGCGAGGGCGCGGACTTCATCGGCGACCACCGCAAAACCACGGCCTTGTTCCCCGGCCCGCGCCGCTTCAATCGCGGCGTTGAGGGCGAGCAGGTTGGTCTGGCCGGCAATTGCACCGATCACGCCGAGGGTTTCGGTGATGCGTGCGGCGTCCTGGCGCATGTTTTCCACGCTGTGGGTGGCGCTGGAGACTTCGCCGATCAAGGCGCTGACGCTGTTGGAGGCCTCACCCACAACCACACGGGAACGGTCAGCGTGCTCATTGGCGCGCTGGGTGAACGCAGCGGTTTCGGCGGCGTTTTGCGCGACGGTGTCGGCGGTGGAGCTCATTTCGGTGATGGCGGTTACCGTCTGGTCGGTTTCCGAGGCGTGCCGCACCAGAATCTGGTTGGTGTGCGCCGAGGTCCGCTGCAGTTGCTCAAGGCTCGACGACATGGCGCCGGTGGCTTGGGTGACTTCGCCGATCATGTTCTGCAAGTAGACAATAAAGTGGTTCACCGAGTGACCAATGGCACCCAGTTCGTCTTCGGCGCGGATGGTGATGCGCCGCGTCAGGTCGGCATCGCCGGCGGACAGTGCGTCGATATTGGTTTTCAGCGACTTCATGCGCTGCACCAGTTGGCGGATCGCATACACCGCGAGCAGCACCAGCAGCAATACCATGGGGATTTGCAGCAGGGCCAGGGTGCCGAGTACGTCATCGCGCTGAGCGGTAATCAGCGAGGTGGGCAGGGCGGTGGCAAGGAACCACGGCGTGCCGGCGATCGGGCGCATATAAAAGGTGCTGGCCACGCCCTGGTTGTCGAACTCGCTGCGTTGTAGCGCCTGGTCGCGCTGGGCCAGGGCCTTGCTGACCTGGGCGGCGAACGCCGAGGAGCCGCTGAGTTCGCTGATGTTTTTCAACACCACGGGACTGCTGATGCGCGTGCTGTTGCTGATGATCTTGCCGTCGCCTTCGACGATCAGCATTTGCCCGCCGATGTCTTTTTCTTTGCTGGCCACCAGGTCGTTGAAGAAACCCAGGGTCACGTCGATGGTGGCGACGCCATACGGCACGCCGTCGCGCTGGATCGCCATGGCGCAGTTGGTACGCGGCTCCTGGCTGGCGTCATCCTTGTAGGCGGCGGCCCAGGCGCATTGGCCGCGCGGCGAGGCCAGGCCACCTTTGTACCAGCTCTGGTCGTAGTAGTTAGGTGCGGGGTCGCTGTTCCAGAACGTATTCACCGCCAGCTTGCCCGAGGCATCGCGGTGCCAGAACGTGCTGTGCTTGTTGCGTCCAGGCGTGCGTTGATTGGGTAACGGCCAGATCCCGCCGCCGAAGACTTTCAGCTCGCCGTATTGGTCGACCAGGCCTGGGAGGACTTTGTCGATGGCATCGCTGTCGAGCAAAGGGATGGTCTGAGTGATGGTGCGTTGCTGGGACTGAACCTTGTTCAGCTCGCCCTGGATTTGCTCGGCGACCTCAGCGATGCGGTTGAGCACCACCTGTTCTTCGGTGTGACGCAGCGTAGGCGCGACCAACTGGCCGATTCCCACCACGGTCAATACAAATAAGACCAGGACGAACAGCACCAGGAACAGGGTATAGCGGGCTTGGATGGAGCGCAGTGTGGGCATGAGGTCGTCCTTACGAAGCGTTTATTGTCGACGCGGCTTTATTAGAGCTTCGTAGGGCTATCGGCTTGGACATGAGGAGCTTTAGGTGCCCTCGTGCAAGAAAAAAAGAGCGCCTTTTGAGGGCGCTCCTTTGATCAGATATTCAGCATGGCCATTACCGCCTCGGGGTAGCGCAAGCCGGCGGGTGCCTCGGAGGGGAAGATCGCCTCCAGTGCCGCCAATTCTGCCTGGCTGAGGTTGATCGAAACGGCCGCCGCATTTTCTTCCAGGTACTTGCGCTGCTTGGTGCCGGGAATCGGAATGAGGTAATCGCCCTGCGCCAGCACCCAGGCCAGCGCAAGTTGCCCGGCGCTGACACCTTTATCGGCTGCCAGCGCCTGCACTTGCTGCACCAGTTGCAGGTTCTTGACGAAGTTTTCGCCTTGGAAGCGCGGGTTGAAGCGACGATAATCATCGACGCCAACGTCATCCGGACTCTTCAGTGCGCCCGTGAGGAAGCCACGGCCGAGCGGGCTATAAGGCACAAATGCGATACCCAGGCGCTGGCAGGTGGCGAGGCAACCGTTGTATTCCTGGTCGCGGCTCCACAACGAGTACTCGCTTTGCAGGGCACTGATCGGATGCACGTTGTGAGCGCGTTCCAGGGTGGCGGCGCAGGCTTCGCTCAGGCCCAAGTAACGCACCTTGCCTTGTTGCACGAGCTCGGCCATCGCGCCGATGGTTTCTTCGATGGCGACCTCCGGGTCGATACGGTGCTGGTAGTACAGGTCCAGGGTTTCTACACCCAGGCGCTGCAGTGTGCCGTTGATGGCTTCGCGGATGTACTCGGGGCGGCCATTGACGCCGCGCAACGCGGGGTTGGCCGGGTCGCGAAGGATGCCGAACTTGCTGGCCAGGAACACCTGCTCGCGCTTGCCAGCGATGGCTTTGCCGATCAGTTGTTCATTGGTGTGCGGGCCGTACATGTCAGCTGTGTCCAGGAAATTGATGCCCAGCTCCAACGCGCGATGCAGGGTGGCGGTGGCTTCCCGAGTGTCGTTGCCAGGCGTGTAGAAATCGCTCATGCCCATACAGCCGAGGCCGATGGCGGAGACGAGTGGGCCGTTTGTACCTAGAGGACGGGTGTGCATGGGGTCAGCTCCTTGATGGGGAAGGACTCCATTGTCACGCTCGACAAAAACTGGATAAACCGGCTAAAAGTGCTATCACTGTTCGTATTATCTAAATAATCCAATGGGGAGCCTGCACTTGGACCGTTTTAACGCGATGCGCGTGTTCACACGGATCGTCGAACTGCGCGGCTTTGCCAAGGCGGCCGACAGCCTGCAATTGCCACGCGCTTCGGTGACCATCCTGATCAAGCAATTGGAAGCACACCTGGGCGTGCAACTGTTGCAACGCACCACGCGTCAAGTCAGCCCTACATTGGATGGCGCCGCGTATTACCAGCGCTGCGTACAACTGCTGACAGACCTGGAAGAAACCGAAGCGGTGTTTTCCACCCAGCGCCACAACCCGCGCGGCACCCTGAGCGTGGATATGCCGTCGGGCATTGGCCGCTTGATCGTGATCCCCGCATTGCCGTCATTCACTGCGCGCTACCCGCAGATCGAACTGGAGATCCGCCTTAACGACCGCCCGGTGGACCTGATCCGCGAGGGCGTGGATTGCGTGCTGCGCGGCGGCATGGCCCTGGACGAATCGCTGGTGGCGCGGCCTTTGGCGATGATGGATCAACTCACCCTGGCGAGTCCGGAGTACCTGGCGCGCAGAGGGGTTCCCACTTCATTCGAAGACCTGGTCGATCACCAGATGGTCGAGTACGTCTCCAGCGCCAGCGGCAAACGGTTCGGCCTGGAGTTTGAGGTGGGCGGCGAATTACAGACGGTCAACCTGCCCAAAGGGTTGGCGGTGAACAGTTCCGACGGCTACTTTGCCGCATGCGAAGCCGGGTTCGGCCTGATACAGGCGCCGAATTATCACGCAATGCGCCAATTGGCCGAAGGCACGCTGGTTGAGGTGCTACCAAGGTTGGCGGTGCCGAAGATGGCCCTGACGGCTCTGTATCCGCCGCATCGCCAGCTGTCCCAGCGCGTGCGCGTCTTCGTGGATTGGTTGGTTGAACTATGCGCCCAACCTGGCACCGGGTTGCAACGCTAGGCGTGCGCCTTGCGATAAGCGCCGGGTGGGGTATTAAATCCTCGCCGCCCCGGCGTGAGTCCGCGCAGTGTGAGCACTAAACAACTTTCCTGAAGATTTGAAAATCACCCGCCATGTCACCCTTTTGCAGTGATTGATTGGGATTAGGGATGCGGTAGGTACTTTTCGAGGCGATGGTCTGCGAGCCTTCATAAATGCCGATGCCGATGCCATTGGTGAGTTCCGCGATGCCCGGCACACCCTCACACGTCATCATGTGTGAACGGCCGACCAACACCACAGATTTTCCGCCGTTGGCATGTTGCTCGATAGTTCGTGTAGCAAAATAGTTGAATTCTTCCAGGCGCTGTTTGGATAACGCCGTATCAGGCCGGATGTTGTGGTAGGTACCCGACACGTCCTTACGTTTCGTCAGCCAGTAGTGTTCGAGCGGGATGACCTTGATGCCATTGAGCTCGGCTTTTTTCAACAAGTCGGCCAAGGTCGGAAACTTGCCCGGTGTCCGCGCATCAAGGGCGACAGTGCCCAGGCCGGCGTCGCGCCAGCCACCGTTGCTTTTGGGCAGCAGTCCTTCGCAAAAAAAAGATCTGACCCCCTTTGCCTGAAATGTGTCCATCGCATCGTAGAGCGTTTGAAAGCTCGACATGCCTTGATGGGACTCACCAAATACCAGCGTATTATTTTGGTCCAGCGCTTTCTCGATAAGGTCATTCGGGGCAGTCGAACCGTTAAGGACCGGCAGCGGTGGGCGCGTTGCTGGGACGGTGGCCGTGATATAGAACGTACTCATGTCATTAAGAAATTTTTGCCGGGTCGCCCCCAGTCGCGATGGGGTGAAATGGGCATGCACCTCTTTGGCTTGGGTATTTTTCAGGTATTCACCCGGCGTTAAATGGTCGGTTTTCTGCGGCAGGGTGGGCGCAATCGTTGGCGGGAAAGGAGGGTACGAATTCAGAGCTACCGGGTTATAGCGATGGTTGCCTACGACGGACGAGGTTCGGCTGGCCGGCATCAACATATTGGACTGCGCCCAGCTTGCAGGGGTGAAGTAGTCGAGTGGCGGGCCATAGGGTTTCTGAGTCACGGGGTCGTAGTGATACCAACGATCTTCGTGGAAAACGGCGATGGTTTCGACACGTGCGTCGCCGACCAGCAGTTCACCGCTGGCGGCGATGCCATGTTTCTTACTGGCGGCCAACAAGTCAGCTCCATCGGCGGCTCGGAACAGGGAACGATAGCGCTCCACGGCGAAGTTGGCTCCTTTGCCAATGACGTTTGCGGTACCTCTGATCACATCCGTTACGCCACTCACTGGATTAAGTTCACTTATCGCCGTGACCCCCAGTATCCTGGCCACCTTGAGGGCTTTTTGCACCCCAGAAACCGCGGCGGAGCTCGCCTTCACGACCTTCGCACCGGCACCGAGTCCGGCGGTAACGAAGCCGAAGATATCGATGGCCAGGTCCGTGAGGCCTGCGCCGTAGTTGCCGTCCTGGAAGTTATTGATAGCCGAGCGCAGGGGGATGAGGTCGAGCAGGAATTGTTTCAATCCTTCCTGTTGTCCGCGTTCTTTATCAAAGGAGGTCAGTCCCCTGGACTGCGCGTCAAGGCCAAGTGCTTCGACGTAGGCGTCGGCGATGTGGCGAGTGCGCTCACTGGAAAAACTCTGGGGCGATCGATAGCTGTCACCCACCCGTGCCTCACGCAGATGCGCGGTGTTGTTGTCCTTAGGTGTAAAGCGCTCAACTTTGTGGATCATGTTGTAGAAACGCCGACTACTTGGGATCTTCCCCTCCAGCAAGGGTCGTTCCCGGATCAGGCCATGCTCCGGGTCAAGCTCGTAGACAAAGTCTTTTTTATTGTGTTGGATTTTTACCAGCAGGCTGTTTTTTCGACGTTCAAGGGTGTCTGAAAGCAGACCCGGCGCGTAGGTGTTTTCCTTGAAGAACTCGAGCTTCCCATTAGCAAAACGTGTGCGGTCTTCAAGTGGCAGTCGAGCCACTAATTGCTTGACCAGCGTGGCGTGAAGGTCTTTTTGCCTGTTCAATGCAGGCTCGAATTCAACTGCGATGTCGGCAGCTGCGGTTTTGCTCCACGTGTTGAATGCGTCAATCGGAATACGCCTGTCGCGGGTCTCCCAGAGATCGGAGGGACCCAGGGTATTCCCTTCCATGACGATGTCGAGCATCGAGCGCGAACCTGGGTTGAACTCTCGATCCTTGATCGACAAGCCCCTGATTTCAAACACACATTCATCAATATCCGGAAATGCTTGCTTGAGTACGGCCAGGGCCATCGCTTTGCGGCTCGGTAGCTTGATGTCCAGCTGCTCCGAGGCCGCTTTCATTTGGTCCAGTTGCTCATTGAATGCAGTTCGCGCCAGATCAAGTTCGTCCTTGCCGTAATGCTCGTCGTTTCTGATGCGCAGATAACCGTTGCATACACCCCAGTCGATCAACGCTGCTCGCTGCGCCGCTTCGGAGGCGGGCGGCGCCAGGTTCTCCGCGTTTTCCAAGAGCTGAGCGTACGTCATCTCTTTTGCCGAGCCCGGCACGTGGGCTTCTTGCCTGGCGACCAGAATGCTCATCGTCGCCCAGGCGTGGCTGCCATAGACCACATGGTCAGGGATGTCCTTTAGCAAAAACTGCGGTGCCACCCGAGCCAGCAATAGCCGGGCCGCCAAGTCACCGGCTTCGCTACGCCGCTCACTCTCCAGGTGGCGGCTCAAACCGTCGATCACTGCTGAGGCCGGTTTACCCCAATGATCGTTTTGGGCAAGGTTGTAGCCAGCAACGGTGCTCCTGCCCGGAGCCGTCATTGACTCGGGATCCAGGCCTATCTGGATAGCCGCCAGTACATAATCCTCTCGACGGGTGGCATTTGGAAAACCCGCCAATGCTGACTCTATTGCCTTGCCCAGCGCTCGTGCGCGCGGGGTATCGAGCAGCAGTTCCAACGCCTTGGCAGGATCGCGCAGTTCCAGTGGGGACAGGCGCTGCCCTTGGAGCAGGTAGCCCAACGCACCGTGACGCCGCATGATCAGCGGTAATCCTTCCAATTGCGCGGTGTTACGGTCGACGAGGTTTTCGATTATTCGCTGTTGTTCCGCGCTCAATGGCACGGGCCAGCCCAGGGCTCCACTGATAGGGCCCGGTCTAGGCGCAGGGGAGGATGGCACAGCCTTTATCGGTTGCGTTGCAGTGACAGTGTCTGGCTGCATTGGCGATGTATAGGGGGGAGGCGAAATTGAGTGGAGCCTGGCGGCACTGCTGTTGGCGGTCATAGCGAATACCTGTGAATTCAGAGGTTCTGCGCGTGCTTTCAGACTTTCTGTCGAAAAGGCACAATTCTGATTGGCAGTGCTCGCCGTCGCCGTTCCCGTTCACAGTGTGATCGGGTGTTAATGGGATACCGCTGGTCAATGGCTAAATCCAGCCGGACATGCCAAAGTTTTTCATCACCTGTAACATGAGCGCCTGTCGGCCCGTTCACAGCGGCTATATTTTTCAGGTTCAGGAACCCGTCATGACACAAAAGCAACGTTTGAAATATTCGATTCTGATTGCCCTGGCCGTACTGGCGACGATGTTTGGCCTGTCCTACCTGCAGAACACTGGGGTTATCAGTGAGAAAACATTCCAGACCATCGCCATTGCCGTCGCAGTGGTCGTCGTGGTGATCAACGGTGTCATGCGCCGCAAGGTCAAGCTCTAAGCGCTAGATCGCGCCTCAGGTGCGACCTTCGATCACCTTGGCAGCCTCTTCGTGGAGGCTGTAGCTTTTATCTGCATTGAGGGTGATCACGCCTTCGCTGCACAGACGCTTGAGCACCTCGCGCACGCTGAGAAATGACAGCGGAATGCCCAGTTCCAGCAAATGGCTGTGCACGCCGCGCACGCCGAGGCTGCGTCGGTTGTCGGCGGCGGTGAGCAGGGCGTCAATGACCTTCAGCCGGATCAGGCTGGTGCGCAAGCCAAAACACTTGAGCAGGTGGCGAATACGCTGGTTGCCTTGCTGTTCCGGCGTTTTGCCGAACACGTGTGTACCGCTGCCGAAATGGGTGTCGGCAGCCGGTGAATGTCCATCCGTGGGCACTTGCGGGTTGTACATGCTAAAACTCCCTACCAGAGCCTGATCAGGAAAAAAATGAGCGCTCTTGGTTAATAAGACGAACGAGCGAGCGAAATCATGAAGTGCCGGATGTAGAAAATTTGTCGGTATCGGTTTTGTTACGTTCGCGCTGTCTTCAATAAACCTCGCCCCTTGCTAAATTATTCCCGGTGGTTTGCGTTCTTACGGTGGGGTTATTGCCCCGCGTGAGGCGGTTAAATCTGACTGTGGAGTCTGCGTGATTATTTCCAATGGGGTGTCCAGGGTATGTATGGCCGGGGTGTTGCTGGGATTGAGCCTGGCTGCTTTGGCGCGGGAGCAGGTGACGCAAGCGTCGGCGGATATCCGGCGTACCAGCTACGGCGTGCCGCACATCCGCGCCAATGACGAGCGTGGCCTGGGCTTCGGCATTGGCTACGCCTACGCCCAGGACAACCTGTGCTTGCTGGCAAATGAAGTGGTCACGGTGAATGGCCAGCGCGCCAACTTCTTTGGCCCGGAGCAGACGACCCTGGAAGAGCGCACCAACCTGGCCAGCGATGTGTTCTTTACCTGGCTGAATACGCCGGACGCCGTCGCCGCGTTCTGGAAAGCGCAGAGTCCACAGATCCAGCAGCGTATTGAAGGTTATGTGGCCGGCTACAACCGCTACCTGAAAGAGCAGGGCGCGCCGGCTCAGTGCCAGGCGGCGTGGGTACGGCCACTGGTGGCTGAAGACTTGGTCAAACTGACCCGTAGGCTGCTGGTGGAAGGTGGTGTAGGCCAATTCGCCGAAGCGCTGGTCGGTGCGACACCTCCACACGCGACGGCCAGTGCGCCGACCAGCGCCAAGGCGTTTGAACTGGCCGCCGCCAACCAACAGCGCTTCGCCTTCGATCGCGGCAGTAACGCGGTGGCGGTGGGGCGGGATCGCTCATTCAATGGGCGCGGTATGCTGCTGGCCAATCCGCACTTCCCGTGGGTGGGTGGCATGCGGTTTTATGAGATGCACCTGACCATCCCCGGCCAGTTGGATGTGATGGGGGCAGCGCTGCCGGGCTTGCCGGTGATCAATATCGGCTTCAATCAGCATGTGGCGTGGACCCATACGGTGGATACGTCCAAGCACTTCACCCTGTACCGCCTGACCCTGGACCCCAAGGATTCCACGCGCTACATGCTCGATGGCAAATCTGTTGCCCTGGATAAAACCACGGTGAAGGTGCGGGTCAAACAAGCCGATGGCAGCCTCAAGAACCAGTCGCACACGGTCTATAGCTCGCAGTTCGGCCCGGTGGTGCAGTGGCCGGGCAAGCTCGATTGGGATAGGCATCACGCCTACAGCCTGCGCGACGCCAACCTGGGCAACGACCGCGTGCTGCACCAGTGGTATGCGATGAACCGCGCCAGCAGCCTCAATGAACTGAAAACCTCAGTGCGCACCCTGCAAGGCATCCCGTGGGTCAACACGGTGGCGGCCGATGACCAGGGCCAGAGCCTGTACATGAACCAGTCAGTGGTACCCAACGTCAGCGCGGCCAAACTGTCGCAATGCAGCGACCCTCGCGCCGGCCTGCAACTGATCATGCTCGACGGCGCCCGCAGCGCCTGCGCCTGGGACGTCGACCCACGCGCGGCCCAGGCCGGCATCTTCCCGGCCGACCAACTGCCGCAACTGGAACGCAGCGACTACGTGCAGCATTCCAACGACTCGGCGTGGCTGGTCAACCCCAAGGCGCCACTCACCGGGTTCTCCCCGGTGATCAGCCAAGACCACATCGGCCTCGGCCCCCGCGCGCGCTTCGCGCTACAACGCCTGCAGTCCCTGAATAAACCGATCAGCGTCACCGACCTGCAAAACATGGTGATGGACAACGAGGTGTACCTGGCGGGCCAAGTCATGCCCGACCTGCTCGCGTTCTGCGCCAAACACCTCGGCGCCGACACCACCGCGCTGCAACCGCTGTGCACCAGCCTGAAAAACTGGGACCAGCGCGCCAACCTCGACAGCGGCGTGGGCCTTGTGCACTTCATCAACCTGGTGCAACAGCTGCAGCAAATCCCCGACGCTTGGCGCGTCGCCTTCGACCCGGCCCAGCCTCTCATCACCCCACGTGGCCTGGCCATCGACCGCGCACCCGTCGCCAAAGCCCTGCGAGAAGCGATGCTGACGTCTACCGCCGATGTCGCCAAACTCGGCCTGAGCGCCAACAGCACATGGGGCGATATCCAAGTCTCGGGCCAAACCCCGGTCCATGGCGGCCCGCAAGAATTGGGGGTCTACAATGCCATGCAAACCGTACCCCGCGCCGATGGCAAACGCGAAGTCGTCAGCGGCACCAGCTACCTGCAAATCGTCACCTTTGACGATCAGGGGCCGCATGCCAGGGGCGTACTTGCGTTCTCCGAGTCCAGCAACCCAGCCTCCAAACACAGCAAGGACCAGACCCTAGCGTTCTCCCAGAAAAAACTCAGCCCGCTGCCCTTCACCGAAGCCCAAATCAAGGCTGACCCGCAGTACCAACAGCTGCACATCAAGGAGCAGGGCAGGCACGCAACCCCTTGATGGCAATACGAAATATTTTTGAAATCAAGGGGTTGCACGCACTGGCAAATACGTACATAATGGCGCCCATCGAACGCAATGAGGCATTAAAAACCTCAATGTATTCAATGAGTTAGAGTAGAGGCAGGGTTTTTCAGCCCACTCAATTTTTTATGCGGTGAGTGTTAGTCGTTGAGACACTGATCGTTTGAGGCCGAGTAGCAAAATGGTTATGCAGCGGATTGCAAATCCGCCTACGCCGGTTCGATTCCGACCTCGGCCTCCACTCTTAGAAACCCCGTAGATTAACGTCTACGGGGTTTTTTATTGCCTAGCGAAAAGTGCAGGAGTTCCGAAACTTTAGGGGGGGGGAGTTCCGAAACTATTTCATTTGGATGGCTGGGCGACCGCTCCGATGCGTCGATAGACACGCCTGGTTATCTCCTGTTCTGAGTGGCCGAGGAGCAAACTTGCATCGGCGATATCTGTAATCTCGGACGCGGCTTTGGGGCGGATGTCTTTAAACTGGAATTGCCGAATCTTTTCAGCGTCGCCGTCACGGCCCTCGTTTGCCACAAGAGCTACTGCCTTTTCGCGGGCATCATCCCACCTGTTACGTAACATCTGCTGCGAAACTCGCATCCCCGTCTTGCTGAGCACGAAGTGCTGCGAGATGTGATGCTTGTTCCTGGCGGTGATGTTGTCGATAAGCAGACCCAGGCTGTTTTTCACCCCGTCAGTCTGCATTTGAATCCTCAATCGCTTGCTGGTCTTGCCTTGCTGGACAGTTAAGAAATCTCCTTCAACATCTCCCTTCTTCATTGCGATAACGTCGGCGGGGCGCTGGCCAGTCAAATAGGCCAGGTCCATCGCATCTTTAAGCTCCTGTGGAGCTTGCTCGTAGACCGCCGCCCAGACCATGTCATTCGCGTAATAGTCCCGAACCTTCTCTTTGTTCTTGCGAACCCCAGCGCAGGGATTTTCCCGATCGGTGAAACCCCACTCTCGAGCCATGTTGAATACATGGGACAGCAGAGCAATCTCTCGATTGGCCCGCGTCTTTGCCGTTCTGGCATCGCGATATTGCGCAACCATAGACGGGGTTATCGCATCGATTGGCGCGGCTTCAAAGCCATTGCGCAAGTGCTTCAATTCGGCCT
Organism: Pseudomonas sp. EA_15y_Pfl1_P101; assembly: GCF_963970835.1. NCBI lineage: Bacteria > Pseudomonadati > Pseudomonadota > Gammaproteobacteria > Pseudomonadales > Pseudomonadaceae > Pseudomonas > Pseudomonas sp. EA_15y_Pfl1_P101. Next base: position 233,026 of record NZ_CAXAPA010000004.1, read on the forward strand.
TATTATCTTTCTGTGTCCGCGGTGCCTTCTTCGGGATAATGTCGCGCTCATACCTATCAAAAATCCCCCTCATAATTTTCAGATCAGCCGGCTTTGCCTTTGCTTCCAGTTCTGCCCATTTCAGCCTGGCCTTGTCGAGATCGCCTCCTAGCGAAAGCTCTTTTCCGTTTGCGTCACGGTAGTAATAACCTACCCACACTGTTCCATTCTTGCGAGGGCGCTTGCGTCGAACCATCCCTGGCGGCAAGTCCCTGTTCTCTGTCTTGCGGGGGCGCATATCAGTTCACTCTGGAAAAATCAGGCGTCCAAGCCGGTCTTGCCGGCGGAGGGTTTTGATCGGAGACCGTCGCATTCGCCATGCCCAGTTTCATGCGGGCAAACATGCGACCTACCAGGGGCCGGCCGCCGCGGCTTTCGATGAATACCCAATTGCGGTCCTTCAGCCACTTCCGCTGATGGGCTCTGTGTTTGTAGCCTGTTAGGTCGGCGAGCTCATCGTCCGACAGGATCTCTGCTTCCATGTTTACCTCCCGCCGGACGCCGTGGGCCGAGCTGTCTTGATGATGTGGACGGCCAGCCCGAAGCTGACCAGGAGCCAGCCGCATGTGCCGGCGAAGGCGTAGAGCAATGCCTCGGTGGTGCCGGTGACCACAAGCTCAGGCCCGAGCCAGAAGAACCAGACGAGTGTTCCAGCCAGGTACAGCAAAGCGCCCAGTACAATCAGGGTGAGTTTCATAGCGAACATGGGGTGTCCTTGCCGCACTGGGCGGCTGAAGGTGGGTTATATGGAGAACTTGGCGAGTGCTTCGTCTGCGATCTTCATGGCTGCCTGGGCATCGTTCACATAGGCCGGGTCAAAACCGCCGCACAGGTGGATAGTTGCCTGACATGCGCGCAGGTTCTCGCGGTTCAACTTCAGCGCGGCGATCAACTCTTCCCGCGCCTCGGCTTCACCTCGGCCGATATCCCAGAAGCGCTGACCCCAATGGCCGGCAGGTGGCCGATTGTTTCCCTGCGAACCGAAGGCCATGGCTCCAACAGCGCAGTCGAGCAGGTCGCGCTTGTAGGCGTTGTCGCCGTCGATGCTCAGGCCGTTGCGGCGGAGCGCGTCTAGGGCGTTGTTCAGGTTCGACTCCGGCGAAGGCTGCACCAGGTCAAAGTCTTTCTTGCCTGGGCGGCAGGCCACCACCAGCAGCTCGCAATCGAGCGGCAGGTGCTGCGCCATATCCGAGATCGCTTCGATAGCGGCTTCGCGGAATGCATTCTTTTCTTCGGACATAGGAATACCTCGCCCGCCGCTCACCGGCAGGCATGTAGGGGGATTGGGGTTAGGCTGCTGGGTGTTGCGCTGTGTCGCGGAAGACATCCATCTGCGCCGCGCCGTCGAGCCAGGCGGCCGCGATTCGGCGTTCAGCCATTGCGGCATATTCCGGGTTCAGTTCGCACAGGATCGATTTGCGACCTTCCTGCATAGCGACGACCGCCGTGGTGCCTGCGCCGCCGAATGGGTCAAGCACTACTCCGCCAAGCGGCGCGCCAGCCAGGATGCATGGGCGGATCAGGTCGGGCGGGAAGGTAGCGAAATGGGCACCTTTGAAACTGTGGGTGGGCACCGTCCACACGCTGCGCTTATTTCGTTCCGTTGGCATAACGGCAAGGGCCGAATTCATCGAGTCGTTGTCTTTGATCCGGCCCCGCGCTCTTTCTTCGCCATCGGTTCCGTGACCCCAGCCCACACCGTTTGACTTCCTGGCCACCGCCTTCATGTTGCCGTTGCTCTTCGCACCGCCGTTTGCCCTATCGCTTCCGATCTGCGCGAGAACGTCTTGCGAGAGCCGGTTATGGGTGTTTGGCGAGCAAGGCTCGAGGATTGCCGACTGGTTGTAGTAGTACTTCGGCGACTTGCTCAGGAGAAAGATATATTCGTGGGCTTTGGTGCATCGGTCGCGGACGCTCTCAGGCATCGGGTTCGGCTTGTGCCAGATAATGTCCTGGCGCAGATACCAGCCGTCATCCTGCAGAGCGAAGGCCAAGCGCCAGGGCATGCCCATCAAGTCTTTTTGTTTGAAGCCTTCGTGCGGCTGACGCCTATGCCCTCGTCGCACTGCACCTCTGGTGGATGCGGAGACGATATCGTGCTTGCCGGCTGAACCATTCTGGGCATAGCCCCCGGCGATTGATGCATAGCTGTCACCCATATTCACCCAGGCGGTACCGTCGTCGCGGAGTACTCGACGCACCTCGCGGAAAACCTCAACCAGTCGAGCGATGAATTCAGCCGGCGTTTCCTCCAGGCCGATTTGGCCGTCGACACCGTAATCCCGCAACCCGTAATAGGGTGGGCTGGTGACGCACATCTGGACTGATTTATCTGGCAGCGTCCGCATCGACTCAATGCAGTCGCCGATCAAAACGCGATGCTGTTTCATGGCCTTGGCCCCTTGGATAGTTCATCGGCGGCAATCTCAAAGGCCCTGAGCTTGTCGTACATGCCTTTGACGATTCGGTCATCCAGGCTAAGCGGGTTGAGCAGGTCATCCAGCGCTTGGCCCTTGGCCCGAATCCAGGCTTTGTGCGCATCGATTGCAGATGAGAAAACGCCAAGCGCCTTTCGGTGTCCGCCATTGCTGCACTGCGCGACGTAATTTCCTCTTGCCTTTACGAAGGTCACGCCTATCAGATTCCCATCCTTGCTGGTGCACCTTGTCCAAAACACGTTCACGCTCTTTGGCACAAAGCAGCAGGTGTCCGGAGAGTAGTGGGTGCCGTCACCGAGGATGTCCTTGTCCAGCTCGTTGCCCTTCCAAGGCTGCTGTTCCATCCAGGCCCTGAAAGCCGCAAAGCTTTTCCATTCATCGCAAATCGTTGCCTTTGCATAGGCAGGGTTGCGAGCCCTGAACTTCGCGTTGTGGCACCGCATGAGCATTAATGACCAGCGCCTGTAATAAGGACAGTCGAACTCAACGACTCGACGTCTTACACCGGCGTCCATGCTGGAAGTCCTCGATTGAATCGCGTAGCCGGCGTCGTTGACTCCCCATCCGCAAACCAGTTCGTTCATGGTTTAGGGCCTCGGTAGATGAACACGTAGGCGAACCAGAGGGTGGCGATCATGGCCTCACCCGTGCCGCCGCGATTTCATCGATGAGAGATTGCGGGAGCTGTGCGACATACTCGCCTTCGGACCACGACAAGGGCTCTGACTGGCGGATCATCTCGTTCAGCAGATCGAACGCTGCGAGCAACTGGTCGTCGCGGATCTCGCCGTCCTCCGGCAAGTCATCGCAGAAGTGGTCTGCCGGGTCGATCTGGCTGGGGTAATTTGGTTCGCAGATGCAGAGCTGCAGATCAGCCAGGTCGATATCGCTTTCGATCAGGTAGTCGCGCAGGCTGTCCTCATCGAAGAAGTACTGGTCGCTGTCGAAGAACACCAGCGGCTCCCCTGACCACTCTTTGATGGGCATCTCCGCAAACTTCGCTCGGCGCCTTGCCAGGTGGCATTCCTTGCAGTAGCTGTTCACCTCATAGATTTTATGCTCGGGGTTCACTTCGCAGCGGCGATGAGTCGCACCGGAATAGCGGGCAAGGTCCTCATTGTTGCCGAAAAAACGGCCATCAGCAGAAACCCAGCCGGTTACCGTTTTGAGGCTGGCGGCTTCTGGCGCGTCGTACATGATGATTGGCTTTTGTGCAGTCATGACTTCGTCCTTGCCGCTATAGCGGCAATCTTGGTTAAATGGATCAATAAGTAGCGATTTTGTATGGGCGGGTAATCAGTCTGAAATGGAGGGGCTATGATTTTTGGAGAAGATCGAAGAAAGATAACTAAATTTGTTGATGAGTTTAGGAGTGAGTCAGATCGTGGTTGTGCGGTGCTTGTTCTTTGTGTGTTGGAAGATTTATTGATTGAAACGGTAAAGCATCGCCTACCTGTGTGTAGCAATGAAGAACTACGGTCCATTGCGCCGTTTGGCAGGCTCTCAACCACTGTGAGCAATGCTTTCCTAATAGGCGCTATCTCTAGAAGAGAACGTGATGAGCTTTCTCGCCTGATAAAAATCAGGAACAAATTTGCTCACAAGGCGCTCGAAGGGCTTAGCTTCTCTCATCCTGACATTGTTGATATGTGTAAGAAACTTGAGCTTGCAGATGTGTTTGATGAGTTTAAGTCTGATGTCCCCCGTATTAGATTCAATATTTCTGCTTTGATAGTTTATAGCTCTCTTCACACATCTCTGGGTGCTTTAGATAAGTTAGGTGAGTTAGAAGCCAGAAAGCATGTACTTCAATCCTATTCTGATTTTGAAGAGCAATAATCGACCTCTTCTAATTTGTTGGTGTCTTCTAACCCTGATTCGATCCGGGCGGTTTTATGGCTTATGCGGCGCGCGCCTGGCGCTCTTCGATGCGCCATGGATCGTTGGCGCGTGCCAGCGCTGCCATAGGCGGAGGGCTGACGCTGTTGCCGCACATGTGCACCTGTTGGGTCTTGGTGAATGGCTTGCCGTCGGCACCGTGGCTGATGATGTAGTCGGCGGGGAAGCCCTGGGCCTTGTACAGCTCAGCCGGTTTCAGCATCCGCAGGCAGATGTCGACGATCACGTAGGGCGTGCCCTTCACCATCACGGTGACCATTGCCAGCCGATCCTTGGTAGTGATCGTCGGCGCCGGCGAGTCGCAAGCGCTGATGTTCTCTGTTCCGTAGTAGCTGATCAGGAAGGCAGCGACACGCAGGGCACCTGCTTCGTGCTCAGGCGACAAGGTGAGCGACACCAGCGAGCTCTTGCCACCGCCGCCTGCCGTGATGGTTGGCGCCGGCTCTTCCAGGCCCTGACCAACACTGCCGCCGAATGCCCGCTCTATGAATGCGCTGACCAGCCCGTGGTGCTGGCCGCCGGCGCTGATGGTGTGCAGCGGTTCGTTCACGTCCCGTGCATCGCAGTTTCCCCGCAGGTGCACTAGGTTCGCGACTGCCAGTTGCTGCTGGCTGCCGGTGTTGGTGACCGTCGTCATGGGTTCGTGCATACCCTTGGCGTGCGTGGTGTTGAATCCGCCGTTGGCCTGGATCATCACCGCCGTACTGACGGACTGGCCGCCGCCGCTGGCTGTAACCGTGCCGACCGGGCCGCAGATGTCGTTCACCCCGTGGGAGCGGCGCTTGTTTGCGCCAGAGCCCTCGCCGTGCCCAGCCTGGACGATGCAGGCAGATGCAACCGCACGATGACTGCGTGTCATGAGCGTGCCGATCGGCTGGTCTGCTGATACTGGGTGCCCGGCGTACACCGGCCCGCCAGCTCCCACCAGAATTGAGCTGGTCAGTGCGTGCTTAACGCCGCCAGCGACCACCGTGCCCAGTGGTTGGTCTAGGCCTGGCACTCGTGGCTCTTGCCCTAGGCGTTCGCCGTAACCTGACTGAATCAGCGTGGGGCTGACAACCGAGAAAGCGCCGCCCTTCGGGTAGGAGGTGACGGTACGCAGCGGCTCGTCTGCCGATTGCACCGTCTCGCCTGACCAGTTGGCAATCGGCACAATGAACGGCGCAGGGCTGTCGATGACGAATTTCCTCATGCCCTTGGCGACTCGGCGCAGCGTGGCCTGGGCCAGATCCTTCTTGCGGCCGAAAATGCTTTTCCCCAGGTCGGTGAAGTCAATGCAGTCAGCGGCTGTTTTCCACTTCTGCTGGCCCTTGGCGGGGTTCTTGGCGTGGGTTGGCTCCGGCCACACGATCGGCTGGCCGTCGCACCTGGCGATCATGAACAGGCGTTCCCGGCTGGTCGGCGCGCCGAAGTCGCAGGCCCTGATCACCTTCCACTCAACGTCGTAGCCCATTCCTTCCAGCAGGGCCACAAAGCGGCGCCAGGTCCGGCCGCGCTGCTTAGGGTCGGGCACCAAGAACTGGTTGGATACGGGCACCTGCTCGCCTGGCGCAGCGACCCGGTTGGTTGTCGCTCCCTTCTTGGTAGGGTGCGGAACCTGGTCGAGGGTGACGACGCGGCCGGTGGCCTTGTCGCGCTTGGCGATCAGTCGGCCCCACTGCAGGATCTGTTTCACGTTCTCCAAGCTGATCACCCGGGGCCGCTTCTTGCCTCCCCACTTCAAGCCGATCCACGACAGGTTGCGGATCTCGCGCTTGCGCGGTTGGCCGCCGGCCGCCTGGCTGTGATGGGTGCAATCCGGCGACATGTGGAACCAGCCCACGGCCTTGCCGCCGCATTCGGTGTCAGGATCACCCTCAAACACGTCGGTGGTGAAGTGCTTCGCGCCAGGGTGGTTCACGGTGTGCATGCTGATCGCTTGCGGGCTGTGGTTCTTCGCCACGTTCACCGTGCGGCCCAGGCCCATTTCCAGCCCGGTACCGGCGCCGCCGCCACCACAGAAGAAGTCGACAACGATCTCATCGTCCTGAGGGTTGAAGCCGAGTCCGTATTGGGTTTTGAAATCGAAGGGGTGTTTCTTCTGTTGTGCGGACATAGGGGCTTATCTCCCGTGATTTTCGTGATAGCCGAGACTGTTTTCGAAGGATTTTCTGGCGGCCGCTGCATCAAACTTTGATGAGTAGCGACCGAGGGTTATTTGTTTGCCTGCCAGGTAGCCGAAAGATCGCCATAGGCCTCGCGAATCCCACGAGACACCGGAAATTCCGCTGGAGTTTTTGCAGCTGCGCTTTTGGTTTCTGGCGTTTTCCTCTGGGCTCGCCGCGCGGAGGTTGATCCAGCGGTTGTCAGTCTTCTGGCCGTTGATGTGATCAACGAGCTCGGGCGGGTGCCGGTCGAGCATGTAGACGAATGCGAGTCGGTGCAGGTTGTGGCGCTTCCTGTCGATCATCACCGTCAGATAGCCACTGGAAACCAAGCTCCCGGCTATCGAACCCGCTGGTGTTCGGCTTCTGCTCACCAACCAGTTGAACACACCAGTCTCAGGGGAGTAGGCGAGGATCGACTTCAGGTATTCCGGGGTAATAGGCATGGCTTCGCCTCGCCGGCTGGCGTGATTCGTTGATAGAAGTGATAATCTTTTAGAGTTGGTAGTCGGGGAGAGTGGTAATGGCGGGTAAAAAGCTTGAAGCGTTCCGCAAGTGGTTTACGCCGCGTAAGCGGTTATGGGCAGGCATCGCTTTGCTTGTCACTGCGACATTCGGGCCGCTTTTCTATCCAAGCTTTAATGGTTACTGGGGGTTCATCTTGGGGCCCGGGCTCCTATTACTCTGTAGTACATTGAATCTCGACGCTCACGATAAGCGTTGAGCTCCGTAGGCCGGCACGCGTCATTCGTTGATAGAAGTGAAATTTTTCGAGTTGTTTATCAGGGAGAGTGGCCTTGGCCAGTAAAAAGCTTGAAGCGTTCCGCGAATGGTTCACTCCGCGTAGGAATCTATGGGCAGCAATAGGCCTGTTTGCAATTGCGATTGTGGTGCCACTTGTCTTTCCGGGGACGAGCGTTACTTGGCTCATAGGTCCAGCGAGCGTTTTTTTAATGAGTTGGCTTATTCCCGGTACGAAAGCAAAGCGATAGGGATGCGCCGGCTGGCGCTGTCCAGTGATATGGGGTATTACGGGTGACCGGCATGGAGCCGGATCAAGGAGTAGAGCGATGTACGAAAGGTCTGCTGTTTACTATCAATTTATTAAAGAGTATCCGGACGCTGAATTTCTAGCGGTGCACCACGAAAACGGTCGAATCTCCGAAATCGCACCGGGAAGATTTCGAGGGCAGGCTGAAGAGTTGTTCGTTGGTACCTATGAAGCAGACGGTAGTCGTGTAGGAGAAAGTCGAATTCCTGAAGATATGCTGGTTCTGCCTGAAACCTTGCGTAGTGAGGACCCAATGCACGCCTATCACTTGGGTGCGAGTCAGGCAGTGGGGTACGCAAACAGCCCAATACTGAAAAAACTTTGGTAGTCGCGCCGGCCTTGTAGCGCGACTGGTTAGGGAGTGTCACGCTGCGCTAGCAGTTTCTTTAATAGCCATGATGGCATTTGCGGCGTGGCGCACGTAGTACAGGCGAGCCATCAGGCTTGGGCATGGCTTGCTGATCGTCGACTCCCAGAGGTCGCTGCCACCAATCAGTTCTTCGTGTTCGCGCAGGAAGTCATAGGCCAGCACCACCTCGCTGTCCCGGCCATCGGCGAAGGTCTCGACCTCCTCAACTACGTCAGCCAGGTCAGAGAAAGGAAGGCGCTCGTCTTCCGCTTCCTCGCGCTCGCGCATCCACTCGACCAACTGTTCAGCCTGCTCCAGGGTTGCGCCCTTATCTGGGATATCAGCGAGCCATTCAGGGACTTCATCGCTCGGCAATTCGTAATAAATCCGGCTGGCGACGCACTCGCACACCGTGTCGCGGATCGCGTCGAAGTCGATCACCGCGCGCTTGATGTCGCCGTCCAGCTTCTCATGCAGATAGCCGTCGCTCTGATGGCGCAAGAAGTTGATGCCGTAGCTGGATCCAACGTGGAACACGAGCGGGCCGATATCGCCCATCATGCTCATGCCGAACCGGGTAAAGCAGATGTCGAACCCGTAGCAGCTGCTGCCTGGCCGTGCGCAGCGCCAAACCTCGACGCCGTTATCGTTCACCAGCTGGGTGTATTGGTGCTGGGCCAAGTCTTCTGCCACGCGAGCGGTGAGCGCGGCACTTTCTTGCTCTTTCATGGATTATCTCCAGTCAGGCGCCGCCCTCCGTGACCGGATGCGGCTGTGTATGAAATTTGGTGAAGTAGCGGTTTGATGGCTCTATGATTCGCCACCACCTACAGGGAAAGTTTTAAATGCGTTTTTTACTGGTTACAGCGATAGCTATTGCTATTGCAGGCTGCTCCGGGCCCGGCGTTGTTCCGATGGGCCGCGACACCTACATGATTGCGAAGGACGGTAGCTTCACTACTTTTGGTGGTGGCGCTGTAAAAGCGGAGCTGTACCAAGAAGCCGATGCGTTCTGTGGCAAGAAGGGAAAGCAGTTGATGCCAGTCAAAGAGGCGTCCAGGGATTCGGGGTACGGGCGCTACGCCAATGCTGAGCTGCAGTTCCGATGCCTTGATGCAAATGACCCCGAAATGCGCCGCCCGACCATGGAGTCGGAGCCAACGATGAAAATTAAGGTCGAGTAGCTCCATGCCATCCGCGCTCAAAGAGTAGGACGGGCTATCAGTCGTTCTCACCTTCGTCTTCGGCGTTCATTTGAAGTGATTCGGCAAATCCTGCTTGCCGTAATTTGCGCGCCACGTTTTCTGATACGTCTAAAACGTGGCGCGGAATTTCGAAGAGGAGGGCGGACTTACCGGCGCCCAGCGAGTGCGCATGTGCAATCAGTCGCCAGATGGTCGCCCGGTCTTTCGTCTCGCCCAGTTCGGCAGTCAGCGCTGCCAGTCGGTCACGCATTCCCTGGCGGAAGTAGTGGCGGATGATGTCGGACGGCCCTTTGACTTTCGGCGGCGCCGGCGGCAGATCTTCAGCTTTGGCATTCAGCACCAGCAGCTGCACTGCCTCGCTGACTTCCCCAATCTTATGCCAGAGCATCAGCTCGTCGAGCATCTGCCGGGTGCCATACGGGACCGTGTGCCGCAATTCTTGCTCTCCCAGTTCCTGCCGCTTCTCGGCAAGCCTGGCTGTTCGTTCTTCCTGGGTCACAGCCATGGCCTACCTCTTCTATTCCGCTGGCCGGCAGTGCGAGCCAGGTTTGACGTTTGCGTTGCTGAACTCTCTTCTTCATCGGAAGGCAGGCGCCAGCTTCGGATAGTCGATTCCGTACTCCTTGATCAGCCGATAGAGCAGGGTGGAGCTGATTTTGAGCTGAATGCAGCACTGTTGACGACTGACGCCCGCTGCGATGCACTCGCCTATACGGACAACCAGGAATGCATCCCTGATTGAATCCACCTTGTTCGGCGGGCTTGGCTGTTTCGGTCTGATCGGGAAGGTGATCCCGTACCGGCTGGCAATACCCTTAAGCACGCCCAGGGTGATTCCTTCCTTCTCGCAGATGTCGCGCCGGCTCATGGTTGGGGCCATATTTCGGATTCTCGCCACCTGGCGTTCGATGTCGGTCTTGACTGATGGCCGGTGAAAGGTAGGAGGTTGCTTGAGTGCAGCGAGCACTTCGGGACGAGGTTTGGACTGGCCTGATGTATCGATCTTGCCGCCACGCGCCACATACTCAGCCATCTGTGCGGCAAGTTCTTCCTGGGCCGGGCGCAGCCGTTCTACTTCGTTACGGAGGATGCTGATCATGCTGCTTTACTCCGCAATTTCTCCTCGTAGCCGTCTACCAGCAGCTTGAACTGCCAGAGGTCTTCTTCGAGTTTTTCGATGTAGTCGTCATCGCGCTTGAATTCTTGCAGCCATAGCTGGCGGCCGACAGGTTTCAGGAGAGGGCAGTACATTCCGATATGCCACCACTTGCGACCGGTGATCCACATACAGCCCTGCACCTGGTCTATTACCTCACTGGCGTCATTGTCGATGTGGAACGCGCGAAGCTTGTCAGGGGCCAGGAAGCACTTATATTCGGAGCCGCCGTCGTCGCCGATGAATCCGTCCGCGCTGGCGCCGAACACGCCGTCATCCGTTTTGACCAATCCGACCTGGGTGACGATGAGCCCGGTCTGGATCTCATGCTCCATTCGCGCCTCGGGCTCCAGATCATGCCCCCGGCGCATCTGCCAAGTCTCAAACCCGCCATCCAGTGGTGCGCCACCGATCCGTTCGACGGCCAACTCAAACGCGTAGGTGAGCGCCGCGCCAGATGGCTCGCCAACAGTCTCGCCATCTAGGGCGCGCTGAACGACTTCGGCCTTTGGCCCTGCCTTGTACCCGGCCAACTCCATTGCTTTCGCTTCACCTTTCCCAGCGAGCATGGCGTCGACATATTTTTTCTGCTGTGCGTTCAGCCCGTTCACTTTGGAGCGAGCCGTGCTGAACATACTTGCGGTGATTACCCCGGCGCGGCCTTGCAGCCACTCGGGGGAGCCTTGAGTGCAGCTGACGATAATCATTGGGGCGCCTCCAGCTTTGCCTTGTGGACAGTAACCGCCGTCTTCACTGTGGAATATCCGTTGGTGTCACCTGACGCCTGCAGGACTTTTAGGCTTGCCTGCCAAACATCCTTCAGCTCGTCCGGCGTCGTGGTCTGCCCGACACGCTCAAGGATGTCCGCGACGACTTGGGCACGCATATCCTCTGTTTCGGATCCGTCTGACGACTGCCCGTCGTCGTCTCGGATATCGCCGGTCGTGATATTCAGCAGTGCACACATCACGTAGCGCTTTCCGTAAGTCGTGGACGAACCAACCGCTTGAACGTCGTTGCGGCCTTTTCCGATGTCGGCCGGAAGGGTCATGGTCGTTTGCTCGCGGTGTCCTCCGCGATGCATCAATATTCCCGTGACGCTGATCACCTTGTCCGCGTTTTCCACCTTAAACGTGATGGCGAAACCGTGCTGCTGCATGATCGGCTTAAGGGTGTGGGTGATGTGGTCGAGGGTGGCGTACGAGTTGCCGGTGTGCAGATTTACCGCACCCTCAAACACGGTTGGGATGTTGCACTGCATCTCAGCCATCGCCGCGTTGAATGCTTGCTCGGCATCCTTGGCCTGCATGCGCTCATGCATGGCCAGCAGACGCTCCATCTTCTCGATGTCGCAGGTTGGATCGGCGGCAGCACGGCTGATGACAGCCATGATGCTGTTGTCCGTGGAGATAGGCGCCACAGCCTGGCGCCGCTGTTCGGGAACGATGATTTGGCCGCTCATGCTGGCTTCCTCAGAAGTGGATGGTGATGTTTGGGACTTCGCGGCGCGCGATCTTCAGAACAATGGCTTTGGCCAGTTCCTCGGTGATGTTCATCGACATCAGCGCCTCTTTGGCGGCGCCCATGATCTTCACCTTGTGAGCCTGATCCGCTTCGCGGGCCTTCTGCTGGCGCTGCGCTTCTGCGGCCTCCGCCGTCTGCCGGGCAATCTCCGCCAGTCGCGCCTGCTCTACCGCTTCTTCCTGGCGGCGCACCGCGTCGATGCGTTCTTGCTCGGCGCGCTGCTCAGCGGCAACCCGGTTTGCTTCTGCCTGGGCCGCCGCTGTGCGTGATTGTTCTGCTTGCAGCTCCAGTTGAAGGCGCTGGCGTTCGGCGGCTGCCTCGGCGTCGAGCGCCGCCTGCGCGGCGGCGCGCTGAGTGGCGGCAGCCTGGTCCAGCAGTTCTTGTTCACGTCGTGCGGCAGCTTCGCGCTCGGCCTGAGCCTGCTGTTCGGCCTGGAGCCGGGCTTGTTCGGCGGCGGCTCGGGCAATTTCTGCATCGCGGTCGCGCTGGGCCTGCGCTTCTGCCTCGGCACGCAGCCGGACCAACTCGGCTTGTTCGGCTTCGTACTGTTCGCGCTTTTCCAGCGCAGCCCGCAGCGTTGCCAAGGTATCCGCCTTCAATCGAAGCGCCTCGGCTTCGTACTCGCCCAGCCACTCGCCGTCGATCACGACGCCATCAAAGGCTCCGATGCTGATCTTCAAGTATTCGGAGTCGGCAGCGCTGATGATCTGCGGGTCGAGGCGCAGCTCGCCAACCCATGCTTCGATCTCTCGTTTCTTGGCAGTCTCGGCCTCTTCCCACTCCGTCAGCGGCTGTCTGGTGGCATCGCGCAGGGCATCCATCTTGTTAACGAACTCGCGCAGCTCGGCCTCGACGACCTTCGGCATTTCCTTGAGGCGTTTCAGGTAGTCGCGGCCTGGCTTCTCGACTGCCGTCTTCGACTTACTGACGGTGGCTGCAAGGCTGGCAATGCGGGCGCGGCCTTTAGCGGTTTTTAGGTCTGGCACCTCGCCGGTTACTTCGGCTTTCACCGCCTCGAAGAACTGGCCCAGGCCGCCAGCTACGTAAATAGCCGGCGCGTTGTCGGCGCTGATGTCGTCGATAGTGATGACTTGCTGTTGTGCGGACACGGTGACTCCCTGCCGCGATGCTCGCAGCGATTGAAGGTGTTGGTTATTGAGTGATTCGATCAGCGAGGGCGCTGAGCAACATCAGGAAGGTGAAGAGGGCGAGGACCGGGAAAGAGTCGCGCCAGATGAGTAGGCGCCGGGTGCGCTGGCGGGCAGTCATGACCGCGACTCTCTGATTGCAGCGGCAGCCCTTACTATGGCCCTGCATATCGCAGACTCCGCACGCCCACCCGTCACGTCCTCGCAAGCCTGGCCATCGTCGTGATAAGCCTGAACCCACCCCGTCTGGAAGCCGCGCTCAGTCACCACGTTCATGTCGATGCTTATTCCCAAACGCGCCTGAAGAATCAAAGCGTGGCCGGTATTGAAATCGAGAGGGCTAAAGTAGCCAGACGAAAATGTATGGCTGCTCAAGCACACGTAACCATTCTTGTCGGGGTAATGGCCGTTGCAACGAAGGCCAGCAGCTTCGGCCGCCAAATAGAGCATTTCACGGTCATCCATGACGAACCCTCACCGCGATCCGCCCGCCTTTCATGGTCGGAGCCAAGCGCTGCGGCAGATCCCGCACCAAGTCTTCACGCTTGCGACCGATCAGTTCATTGAAGGGAAGGCCGAAGCCGAGGATGGCGATGCTGCGCTCGATATCGTCGAGTTGCTCATCAGCCAGCGATTTCACGATTGGCGTGGTCATGCAGCCTCCTTGCGGTGCCTGGTGATTTTCAGCAGGCGCTGGCAGTAGTGGGCGAACTCTTCGTTGGTGATGGCGTTGCCGGTGAGTATATTGGTGATCATGTTCAGGACGACTCGCTGGGCGCCGGGCTCGCTGGCTGGGTGCTCCAGGGCCTCGAGCGCCTCATCGATCAGGATGTGAGGGCTCATAGATCGGAATCCACGTCGTCTTCTGCCGCTTCCCGCTCCGCTGCTACTGCGTCGGCGGCGTAGGGCCGGAGTAGGTCCATGGCGATCCTCTCGGCGGCCTCGATAGGGCGGGGCTGGCCGATCAAGTCAGCAGCGTGGCCGCGCGAATCTGCCTGACTGCTCAGGATCGACGACAGGAACAATCGGGCGAGCGAATCACGCTGATCCAAGCCGTCAATCTGGCGCTGATTCAAGATGCCTTGCAGGTAGGTGCAGTACCGGTCGAAGGTCACCACCTGCGGCTGGCCGTGGCGGCGCTTCCACTTGATGTCCATGCCGCACACCAACTGTTCCGCCGAATGTTCAAGCCATTCCTGTTCCGGGCCCGCCTCGCTGATCTCTGGAGGCAACTTAGCGTCGTAACGCTCCTGGCATAATTTCAATACTGCGCTCATGCTGCCTCCGGCCAATGGCGTTCGATGCTCTCTTTTGCGTAAGGCGACAGGCGCCGGTATCCGTCCACCGAGCCGCACCCCGGCATGGTTCCTTCCAGCTCGACGCAGGCGCGGATATCGCAGCGGCGCGAGCAAACCCAGCCGCCGTAATGGCAGCGATGTACCTCACCTTTGGGCTCAGGGTGGTAAGCAAGCCCGCCTTTCCATGAGGGCGAGCCCCGCAACTTGAGGCCGCATCCTCGGCACACCGCTTGAGTTTCAGTACAGTTATGCATGGCGACCTCCAGTGTTTGGGGTTAGGCGGAGACTGCGACCGGAACAGCTTCACGAAAGCGCGATGGGCTCCAGTCGCACGATTCGTCAGCCGGGATATGCCCGAACATCGCGGTGCAGCGCTTGCAATGCACGCAGTCGCCGCAGGTTTTGCCTTCGGGCAAATTCATCTGGTCGGCGTTGTCAGCCGACCTTGGGAATGGCGCTCTTTGCTCGCTCATGACTCTCTCCATTCGTTGGTTCACCCGGTTAGAGGGCGTAAAAAAGCCCAGTCGAAACCGGGCTTTTCCCTCTTTACGTACAAGCCTGCCGGGCGCATGTGGCGTCGGGCAGCTATTGGCTAGTCCATGATGAATACCTCCGCTGTTCGCTCACTAGGGAAGGCAGTGGCCACCTATTGAATGGGTGATGCAGATGGCCGGAGCTGATCCCGGCACGACTATTAGCGGCCTTAGTGACACCGGAGTTTCACCGGGGCGAAGGTTTCAGCCGCTTATTCTTGGACTCGCCGTGGCCATCTGGGCGCTTACTCACTTTACCGGCCACGATTCCCGCGATCCCTCAGGTCTTACACTTGCCCACCAGCCTGGGCATTCATCTGCATCGGACTGCTCTCAGGCTTCCGGTGGAGGTTCTTGAACAATCTCAAGCCTGCCGTGAAAGGTGGAGAGCAGTCCGATGCAGCCTGGTGCTGGGGAGTACCAGGGCGTCGGGCAGTTAACGACAGGCTGTCGTGGCGCTGGTTGTTCAGCCGATGATGATCGGATCTGAAATGAAATCGTTGAGTGCCTTCTGCTGAGCGTCATCACTATCGAGGAAGCGAATCAGGTACGGCATCACCGTATCGACTTTACCGTCAGGGAATTCGACGATCCCTACCGTGTAATTACCTGGGCCGCTTTCAAACTCCTCGTAGCCAGAACCCCAGCCGTGAAACTTGCCTTCGCGATCATCATCAAGCCCTTCGAGTCGCCGCCCGAGGGAGTCATGAATCGTCTTCATCGTCATTACTGGTCGCATCGTCTTGCCCTCGGTTGTTTTCCCGCTGCCCACCGCACTGGATGGGCATCAGTGAAAAGGTCCGTCATGCGGCAGCCTTGCAGTCAGCCGCCGTCATTCGATGGCCGTCTGCGCACTCAACAACACGAACGCCACTGGTTAATCCACGCTCAGCGTTGAGCCTGTTCGCCTCTCGAATGCAGGCGGCCAGGCTCTCGTCCGCAAATACCTGCAGCTCACCACGCCCTGTGATGTGAATTACTTTGTTCATCGTCTTGCCCTCGGTTGTCATCCCAAGCAGCCCTCGCAAGAAGGCTGCTCAGTGATGCTTTCCGCCGTGACCCGCTACTGGCGTCGGTCACCGGCTTGAATCTAATGTCACTCCAGCCGCGGGCCTTTCGGCTTGTTCTCCCGCTGGATAACTGTTCTTGGCGCTTTACGCTGCACGCCCGGGTCAGTTGCCAACCCTCTGAACCGTTTAGGCCGGTTCATCGCTGCCTTTGAATCTGGGCCGGTGGTGATCCGGCAAGGGTGAAGCTGTGCGACTAAAGAGCGGTTCAGGCCGTGAGGCCCTGGCGAGTCCCTGTTGGGTGACTCGATGGAGTGGATTTAAGCAAGCTGAAATTAAAGTGTCAAGCATGCTGAATAAATAAATTCAGATTGCTGAAATTAACGGGCAATTAAAAGCCCGCTCACTGGCGGGCTCATTTAGGAATCGCAGTATTCGCGCCAGCCGATCCTGACGGCGCCGTCATGCAAATGCTCAATCTTGATCCCGGCGGTGTCGCCGATATCCTGGATGACCTGGTGCCAGGCTTCAGGGCTTTCATCGTCGCGCCTGGATACTTCCACCAACTGAATCCTCTGGACCCGAGGAGAGGCGATCAAGCCTTGCAGGCGGCGGCCAACAAGCTCGTAGGAGTTTCGTGGTTTTGATGTGGGGTAGGCTGTCTGGATCATGCTCCGCTCCTTCCGAGTACTGTATGTGTGTACAGTATTTGGGCTGGTATATATTGGCAAGAGGGGAGCAAGAAGTTTCATGCATAAATGCATATTTTTGTCGGCGGAGAGTTTGGGGGGCAGGGTCGCCCCAGGCAAATCGCAGGCTTAGAGAAGCTTGCTCACTGACTGGCCTGGATAGAAAGCCAGTAGCGACCTAAGTGGGATCGTAGTACGGTCCGCCTTCAACAAGTCGCCCGGTCCGTCGCTTGGAAGACCACCGATCGGGACACTCATGGCATGGAGGTCAAATGGACGTTGCTCGACAGATCAAGAAAGAAGAATTGGATGCAGCCCTGGTAGCGTTTGCCCGCTACAAAATCGGAGAGATAAAAATCTTCGACCTGGAGCAGGCAATGAGCTTTGAAGTAGGCGAGGCCCTATCCAGAAGCGGGCTGGTCAGGTTTTCAATTGCGAAGATGGGGTCCGGTCGTTATCGCATCAGCGATGAAGGGGAGAATGCGATCACAGATGCAGGCCGGGATCGCCTCGAGGTGATCCGAGGGTGACGTAGATTTTTGGCGATCGATAGGCAGCAAAAGCCCACTCAATGAGTGGGCTATGAATCAGATCGGGTAGGGCGTCAGTCCGGCCCTTGGGCCTTCAGCTTGGCCAAGCCTTGCTTGATGTGCCCAGCGTTCTCGCCAATCGTCTCCAGCGCTCCACGCACGTTGCTGCCAACCACGGTCTTGCCTTGGCTTTCGGCGAACAAGTTCAGTTCCATAAGTGCAGCCTCCAGGGCGAGTTGGTTATCGTAGAGACGTTCGAGAGTGTCAGGGAGCGAGTATTCGGGGGATGGCATTGCTTGGTCTCCCGTAGAGGGAATGGAAAGCATAGCCGTGGGCAAAAAAATGGCCCGCTTATCTGCGGGCCTAAAGGGAATTCTTCAAAGGAGTAGGTCGACCTTACCCCTCGTTCTGTAAATGCCAGGTGAAAAGGATGTCGCAAAAGCAGAAAGCCCTTAATTGGATGTCTCCCGTAATTGAGCTCGCACTCTGCCATTCATGGCGTACAGCCACCATTGGTCGCCATAGTGCAATCATACTGAATGCGCCCCCTGGAACCTGATACATACTCTCGTATCTCACCATTAGGGGCCCTCAATGAGAGAGGCGCAGCGAAGACTGGCTATGACAGCTTGGAGAGACCTGTTTGCACTTGCCGGAAGTCAGGTGGACGCAGAGGTTAAGTATTTTGGATTGCTGCGGCGCGCTGACGCGATGGAGCTTGCCGAGCTCATCACCCGCGACGAATGGGTAAGACTTGTAAAGGAGGCGGGAACATTACTTGCCAGTACCGCCGAGTGCATGGGCGGACCAGGGTAGGGCAGATACGAGCAGCCCGCCGCGGGGCACGACTAGGAAGTCGCTTTCACCGGGAAGTTGCTATAGCCTGGGCCAACTGCATATCTGACATCAGTGGAGAGCTGTAATTGGTGCGGTAGTACCTGGACGCCTGCTCAAACTCCGCGCCGCGAATCTCGCCGCCTGAACCAATGAAGGCCAGGGCGTCGGTCTTAGCTGACTTGAAAACCTTTGGCGGCTCGGTCGTGAGAGATGTGGTCGCACCAATCAAAATGGTTGGTGCGGAAATTGTGAGAAATATCGCGGCAGCGATAGGGTTGGCGCCATCACCTGATACGGCCTGCGTGCTGACCGATGCCAGCAGGGCGATCGCCAGTGTCTTCCATGAGTCCATTCTTCGATGCTTCCATTGCGTCCAGAGAGCGCCACAATAGCAGTGCAGGGCACTATCCAAAAATAAGAAGCCCGGCGCTTGGCTGGGCCCTCGATTGTTCGGAATCAAGTTTCTGTAATGAATAGCCTGTGCAGCTCCCCGTCCTTGAAGACCGGACGCGCACGCACCTTGAGGCTCGCGTGACTGCCCATAGCTTGTGTGTATGCGTTATTTGGAAAGGACAAGGCGACGTCAGTGATTTTGCCATGAACAGATCCTGAAAAACCTTCGATCTGGACGCGGCACACCCCTGTATCAACGCTAAGGGCGTAAATCCGAGAAATAACATAGTCGCCCGGATCGCCAACAGAAACTTCGCCATTTGATCGAATGGCTAGGGCCTCCGGCTCAGTAATCTCAACTGGATGATCGGAGTCCGCAAATTGCGTGATTTGATCGCAAGACTTACCAATTGGTGCCAAGGCATTCCGCATGGGAGACCTTGCTGCCTCAACCAATAACGGGAGCGTCGCGAGCAATTTCTCAGTCAGCCTTTCAGAGGAGAGATGGGCATTATCGTTTGCCTTGATCAACCCGTTCGCCATCACGTGATTGAGGTCTGAAGACTGCTTAGCTTGCTCCCTTATGACCTCTACCAGCTCTTTCACGTCCGAGTTTCCCGATAGTGCTTTCTTGACATAGGCCAGAACCTGAGCGGTTAACCAGTCGAATGCCTTTTTATAGACATCCGCAAAAGCAGGCATCTGGTGAGTGATGCCTGTAAGTATAACCAGTGTTTGCTCAAAAGATCCTTCTTTAGGAGGTGCTGAGAAGCACCTTATGTCGGACTGTTGGCGTGATGCCAAAACCTCGCCATAAATGCAGTAATGGCTGATGAGTCTATATAGCCTGGATGCTCCATCCACCGACTTCGCATACTGCCCGGCTTCCAGTAAATGGCGGTTGGCGTCTAGCCCCTCGTACTTCATGTTCATGTGCCCGGTAACACCAGTCATCTCATTCCAACCGACCATTGCACATCCCTGAATTTGAAATGACTTATTCCGATTGTGTTATTTCGTTCACGTGTTTCGTCCCGCCTTCACCTCACCCTCACTCCATAGAAGTGGTTCAGCGCTATCAGCTCAACCACAGCCACGAAAACGCAGAGCACAAAGAAACCAGGGCTGAAGACTCGCTTGCGGTTGGATGAACCATCACCCAGCCAGAACGCGCCGGTGTAGCTGGTAAAGACGGCCATGAACGCCAGCCAAGCCCAGACCCCAACCTTGCTCCAGAAGCTCTGATTTCGCCACGCGGTCATTCGCTCACCCTAGGCAGCAGCGTCAGGAAAACCAGCCATACCCAGGACACTTCATGGCTCTGAGGCGATTTCTAAGAGCCCGAGTCTCGGTATATTCAGGATCCGAGGCGCCCAGCTTGGAACGCTGTGCGTATTGCAAAAAATCCTCAGCCTGCTGGCGATCTGCGGCTAGCTTGAAGGTGCGACATTGCTCTATACGCTCAGCTTCCGTAACAGGCATCGGTACTGCGTCGATCTGTTTTTCGTACTCAGTTTTTTCTTTTGGCGTGCTGTAGCAGCCGGAGACAAAAAGCTGCGCGATGACCAGAATCGCTATCCGAAAGACATTCATAACCACATTCCTTTGTGAATGCGAGCGCTAGCCAGCTCGCGATATCTCGATTTTCCAGCAATCCAGGCGATTAGGCATGGCGAGGATGCTGATCAGTAAAACTTCTGCAGCGCCTGCACAACTACGCCAACGATCCGGCAATTTTCGTCGACGGCCTCGATTGGGTAGCTCGGGTTAAGCGGTTTTAGGAACAATCGACCGCCGTCGCTGACCAGCTTCTTGAATGTCGCTTCGTTGCTGTCCGGCAGCTTGGCCACCACCAGCTTACCTGGTGCAACTTCAGCCTCAGTGTCTACCAGGATCAGCGTGCCTTCGGTAATGCTCTGGCCGGCAGGCGCTGTCATCGAGTCACCTTTGACCGTCAGCCAGAACGCCGGGCCTTTGGAGTCGTACTCCGAAAACTCGTAGGTGTCTGAAAAGCCAGTCGGGTAGGGCTCAACAGCCTCGGACCAGGCGCCGGCAGCAACCCAGCTGATTACCGGGTAGCGAAACTTCTGCTCCTGCATATTTGCATCTGCCAAATTTCCAGTCTCACCGCTTTTTCGCTCTGGCCCTCGACCAACTCCAAGCCATTCAGCTTCAAAGCCGGTGGCATCCGCCAAGGCGTATAGATTCTCTGGCCGGAGGCTTTTGCTCTCACCAGTGATCCATTGAGTGACGGCAGAGTTTGCAACACCACATAGCGCTGCAATCTCGCCCTTCTTTTTCCCGCTGAGCTGTATGGCTCGGGCAATACGTTCGTGTCTTTCCATGGACTCAATATTAAGTTAACTGAATTTAAGCATGCAGTAGGCAGAAAACGCCGTTGACTCGATAACTTAAGCATGCTGAAATTGCGTCAGAGTCGAACGAGGATGCGCAATGAATACGCATGAAGTCGCCGAATTCTTCGGCAGCAAGACAAAGCTGGCACTGGCCCTGGGCATCCGCCCGAGCGCAGTGACCATGTGGGGGGAAACCATTCCCGAATCCCGGCAGTACCAGATTCAGGTTCTTTCCAAGGGCAAGTTCAAGGCAACAAAGAAGGCCCAGGCCGCCTGACATCCCTGTCCGCCGTTCCATTGAAGCCAGATTAGAAGAGAGCAGTGCCCATGCAAACGTCCAGTTCCAGACACACCTTACAAACCCGTGATCAGGTGCTGGTCGCCCATGCTCAAAACCAGATCGCGCGCACCAGCTTGAGCCAGGACGACTTCGCCCAGGCGCTGAGCCGCGAACTGCATCTTTCGATACCAGATCGCGCCAAGAAGAAGGAAGTGCCTGATTTTAACTCGCCAGAACTGACAGCCGAAGTCGGCGAGTTCGTGAAGGCGACCAGCCGCTGGCTCAAGCGTGTGCAGCGCTGGCTGAACGGCGATCAGGAAATGCCGTCCTGGCTGGAGGAATCGTGGGTCAACGCCCTTGAGCCTGAATTCCGCGATCACTGCCTGAATGAACTTGCCAGCCGCCACGGCTTAACCGGTGCCCGCCAGATGACCAGCGACCAATGTGCCAACAAGAGCTTTGGTGCGCTGATCCGCGCGCTGGGTGACGTCATCGACACCGGCAGCGAAGTATTTGACGACCAGGTGATGTGCGAGCAGGACCTGCCGCACTTGCCAGCGTTCGCCAAGCAGTGCCGCCAGGTTGAAGCAAAGGCGGGGGAGTTGCGCCGCAAGGCTGAGGCTTTGCTCGCCGGCAAGCCAGCACTGAAATCAATCGCCTGAATTCCAGGCACAAAAAAGCCGACGTACGAGGTCGGCTTCTTCTACAGCTGTAAGCGAGAGAAATCATGCCAAACATTTTGCCGATACACAACCCTCGGGGGTTCACC
The DNA here is from genome assembly GCF_963970835.1 of Pseudomonas sp. EA_15y_Pfl1_P101. NCBI lineage: Bacteria > Pseudomonadati > Pseudomonadota > Gammaproteobacteria > Pseudomonadales > Pseudomonadaceae > Pseudomonas > Pseudomonas sp. EA_15y_Pfl1_P101. The sequence continues at coordinate 254,672 of NZ_CAXAPA010000004.1, forward strand.
CGAATGGACAACAATTTGATGGAGTCTCTGGCGACAGTTGATCTGCCAGCAAGAGAGCTTCGCGTTGTGATGGCTATTGCCCGTCAAACGATCGGCTTCCAGGTCGAGACACGCCGCCTGACTGCTGATGACCTGGGCAAGCTGACCAACATGCGCCGCGACGTTACCTCGAAGGCGATCAGCCACTTGCTCGAGCGCAAGATCATCTACCGCGTTGGTGGTAGCCGCGGTGAGATTGGCATTTCGCCCACCCGCGAATGGTCCTTTTACGAAGAAAAGCCAGCAAATCTCACTGAGACCAAAACGTCTCACTCAGCCCAAATCGTCTCACTGAGACCTAATGCGAGTGAGACCAAAACGGCAACTTCCCTTCTTTATACAAAGAAAGAACCCCTATTAACTCTTTCTTCGAAAGAGATTAATCCGCCCCAACCAAAAACCGAGCCACCGAAGCCTGATCGCAAGGCTCCGTTCGGCATGGCCCAGTTGCTGGCCGACAACCCGCACAACGTCCCTGAGCAACTGCTCGCTGACTGGCTGACCCAGCGTAAGGCCAAGCGCGCCGCTGTGACCGCCACCGTCTGGTCAACCGTGAACACCGAGCTGGCCAAGTGCGCCGAGGCCGGGATCACCGCCGACGACGCAATCACGGAAGCGTTGAATTCTGGCTGGCAGGGTTTCAAGGCGTCCTGGGTGATCAAGCGCCTGGCGGAATCTGTACCGGTCCCGGCGCCCCAGTCTCGCCACACCGGCTTCGCTGAACGCGACTACACCGCCGGCCTGATCCAGCGGGAGGACGGTACTTATGCGCTCTGAGAAGACGGTATCCGTCTCGGACGGCGTATTGCCGATCCGCACCCAGCCAGCGGAATGCGAGAAACACGGGAAATTCGACCAGAAGGTCACTGTGATCCTGGGTCGCGAGCTGAAGGGCGGCTGCCCTGAGTGCCTGCGCGCTATTGCCATCGAGCGCGAGGAAAGCGCCAAGGCCGAGAAAGCCTACGAACTGCGCCTGTCCCTGGCCCGCAAGCTGGGGGACGCGCTGATCCCGAAACGTTTCCTGAGTCGCAGCCTGGATAACTACCAGGTCGAGCACGAAGAGCAACGCCGAGCCCTGAAGTTCTGTCGCCACTACGTCGCCACGTTCGACCAGATCCGCGAAGTAGGGCGCTGCATGGTTCTGATCGGCAAGCCCGGTACTGGCAAAACGCACCTAGGCGTAGCTATGGCGAACGAGCTGCTGCACAAAACCCCACGCACGGCCGTGTACCGCACCGTCGGGGCAGTCCTGCAGGCCATCAAGGCAACCTTTGACCGCAAGAGCGAACTATCCGAGTCGGACATCCTGTCCAGTCTGATCAATCCAGACCTGCTGGTGCTGGACGAGATCGGCGTGAGCAAGGAGCAGCCGAGCGACTTCGAGCTGACCACTCTGTTCGCAATCATCAATGGCCGGTACGAACGTGAAGCTCCGACGGTGATCATCTCGAACCTGGGCGCCGGAGAGTTGGGCCGGGCTATGGGAGACCGCTGTGTCGACCGGCTGCGGGAGGGCGGTTTGATCGTCGTTCCGTTCGAATGGGAATCGCAGCGCGGCAAGGAGGGCTTTTGACATGGCAGTTACCAGCATTCGATACAGCACCGCACAGGCCAAACCAAAACCGCAGGCTGGTGACGAGCGCTTCCTGAAGGGCCGTGGCGTCCAGCAAATCCGCCAGCAGCAGTACAGCAAGATGTACCGGGCCTACATGGTCAGCAACGGCCGTCCGGTGTGGGAATGGGTCGACAAGGGCAGCGAGAAAGATCGCACGTCTGAAGCCTGGCTCCAGGCTCGCAAGTTGGAGCGCATGGCATTGATCGCAGAAGCAGCGGAGCAGCGGACATGATCGACAAGATGCGTGAAGAGTTCGAGACCGCTGTTGCTTTGGAAGCTAAAGAGCCCGTGCTGGCGGTGTACCTGAGCCGCCGTGACGACACCTACAGCACCAGCACCCTCCATTTCGCGTGGTGGGCTTGGAAAGCCTCCCGCGCGGCGCTGCTGAAAAAGCAAGTCAAGGAGCAAGAAGAGTTCCTTGACCACCTTGCCGACTTTGAGCACGAGGACACTTTCCATGACTGACCGCACCGAACTGAAGCGGCTGGCCGAGGCTTTCCCGTCCGATCTGGATTGGGATAGCAACACCGAGCCGTTCTTCAATGGCCCATCCGGCGAATCGCTAGGCGGCGGCGCGACTGGTTTTTACTCTGTCTACGGCAAGCCATTCCGTCTTGAGGGTGAGGACTACGACTACGATGGGCCGACCTACGTAGAGGCATGTACCGCTGATTTCGCGAAGTTCATGGTTGCGGCGCGCGAAGGCATCCTGGCCCTGATCGCCGAGAACGATTCGCTTCGAACCAAGCTGATCGCCGAGCAGGATCAGCTTGAAAAGGATGCGGCGCGTTATCGGTGGCTGCGCGACAAAAGCCAGGCGATTAATCAGTTCTACCTGAGCGTGCCGCTCTGGTTTTCCGGTATCCGCTTTCGCAAGGAAGACGTGGACAGCGGCATCGACGCCGCCATGGGCAAGGGGAGCGGTCATGACTGACTTCGACCAATCCGTGCTCGCGTACTACCAAGAGCAGGGCGGAGCTACTGCCTGGATCTGTTCGGGAGCACTGAATGTTCCTCGGGAGGACGTGAGCAAAGCTCTGCAGCGCCTCAAGCGCAAAGGCGTCATGAAAAACAAAGGTCCGTTCTGGGAGTGGAAGGCACCATCGCGCCAGGAGGTCGGTTATGACTGATCGAATCAGCGTCAACTGCCGCTCCATGCTCACTGAGGCCATCACCCGCATGTCCAAGATGTTCGAGGACAAGCACTTTGTGGTGGTGAGCCTGCGCCCTGGCAAGGACCGCACCTTGGACCAGAACCGCCTTTGGTTCGCGATGTACAAGCGCATCGCCGAGATGACCCAGATTGGTGACGCCGCCGACGCCCGCCAGTACTGCAAGTTGCACATCGGCGTGCAGATCCTTTTGAACGAGGATTCCGGGTTCCAGGCTGAGTGGTACCGGGTAATGCGCCACCTCCCGTACGAAACCAAGCTGGACATGATGGGCGAGTGCCACCTGTTCGGACCGGACGGCTTCCCGGTGACCAGTCTTTTCAATCGCGCCCAGGGCATCGCCTACACCGACCGCATCGTCGCGCGCTTTGCTCCGCAGGGCGTCTACTTCTCTGACCTGCTTAGCCAGGAGGCCGCATGAGCCAGAAATTCAGCATGCGCTACATCGCTTGGCAGGCCGCCACTGGACTGCTTGACAGGGACATGTACCTGGAAGCCTGGAAAGGTATCTACCGCCTCGGCTTCGCACTAACCGCGTTCGTGATTCGACTGCTGATGCTTGTCGCTTTTCCGATATCGGTCCCGCTCCTGTGGGGAGTCCTTCGCGTTATGGAGCCGATCAACCAGAAGCGGAGAAAGGCACGTCACGACAAGATTGTGAAAGCTCACCGCCAGCGCTTGGAGGAGGCCGAATGACTATTGAGCGGAAGCAGCCCAAGCCGAAGAAGTGCCGCGTTGCTACGTGCAGGGCCTCATTCGTGCCTTCGCGCATGGGGCAGGCGGTGTGCAGCCCAGCCTGCGCCATGATCGACGCGCCCAGGCATGAGCCGAAGGCCCGTAAGGCCCTGGCCGATATCGAGCGCAAGGACATCAAGGTCCGCAAGGAGAAGCTGAAGTCCCGCGGCGACCACATGCGCGAAGCACAGCAAGCATTCAACGAGTACATCCGCGCCCGGGACCAGGCCGCCGGCCACCTCTGCATATCCAGTGGCAATCCATTGGACTGGAGCGGTAATGCAGTAGATGCCGGTCATTACCGCAGCGTCGGCTCCGCTCCGCACCTGCGCTTCGATGAGCGCAACTGCCACGCACAGAGCAAGCAGGACAACCGGTTCCTCTCCGGCAACGCGGTTGACTATCGGATCGGCCTGATTGCTCGCATCGGCCAGGAGGCGGTCGACGCCCTGGAATCTGACCAGAGCGTGCGCAAGTACACCGTGGATGAGATCAAGGCCATCAAGGCTGAGTACCGGGCAAAGACCAGAGAATTGAAGAGGGCTGCAGCATGACCTATCGCAACGTTGTTTCAGCAGTAGTTCGCGCCCTTGCGGCCGAGACCATTAGTTCCGCCGGCGGCTGCGACTTCGAGCCCAAAGTGCAGTGCGCCAAGCAGAAGGGGGAGATCGTCGGCAAGGAGGCTGCGTTTCTCCAGGACTGCTGGGTGTTCGGTCGGCTGCACAAGTCGCTATCACCGGCACATTGGCGCGCGCTGGTCGCCAAGTTCTCAACGCACACCGAGCGGAAACACGCAGCAATCGCGGAGCTGACCAAGGTTATGCGGTCTCCAGCTCCCGAGCGATTCCTTCACTGCGCTGTCGTCACCTGGGCGCTACCGAAGCTTGCGGGAGCGGACGGGAAGCGGTCTACCAACGTCCTGCCCTCCGGCTGGTATGAGATGGACAACTGGTCCAACGAGCCACACCCGATCAAGACTCAGGAGCGATGGAGACGGGATATTCGTAAGGCACTGGAGAGCAGTGTAGACCTGGCCCTAGTCGAGGCTCAGCACATCCTTGAGCAAGAAGGCCTTGTGATATCAGAAGTCGCTTGACGTACGGTGAGCCAATGAGCCATTATCCACCCATCCTGTCGTACTTGCGCATTTAGGTGATGCAAGCGACAAACAAACCCGGCCACCGCGCCGGGTTTTTTATTGCCCAAAGAAACCCACCGAAAGGAATGCCGAATGATGAAGCGAATGTCCGCTTACCTGGGCCTGGCGCTTGCCGCCTGCTTGTCCTGTTTCTCCATGTCGGCATTCGCCGAGCCGATCGCCAGCGCCTACCATGCTGCCAACCGAATCGCCTATGTCATCGGTGAGCCTCAGGGTGTCGCCATGCAGCGACTGGAACTGACCCTCGCCATGTGGCGAACGGGTAGCCAGGCCACTGATGAGAGTTTGGCCTCCAATCTGCGCGCATCCAGCAACCACTTCGTAATGGCCTCGGCTAAGCCTGCTCCCGATGGCGTTGGCTTAGTCCCCTGCTGAATACGCCTGGAAGCAACAGAAAAAGCCCGGACATAAGCGCCGGGCTTTTTTGTACCTCCGAGGAAAACCGCTACCCAAGTGGATGTTTTCCCGGATGTATTTCCCCAAGCCCTCAGAGCCTCTGACTTGTCACGCTGATGAGGGACCTATTCAGGGTCTCTGCACATGCGGGGGCTTTTCTCGTTATGAGGCACAGCAAATGTCCCGCACGATTCAATCCGCCGACTACGTGCCGGGCGTTTCCGGCTGGAAGCTAAATACCCTCACCGGTGAGTTCGAGATTAACTCTTGCACCCTCGGCAGCGCGGCCAATGCGCCCGAGCGCCAGATGGTGTCGGTCGAAGTGGCCAGCTGGAGCAAGTACGACTTGCCCAAGAACGCCGCCAACCTGCTCCAGTTCATGCAGGCCGAGCTGCAGAAGGTCCCCGAGCAGTATCGCCATGCCGCCGAATTCGAAGAGTTCGATGCGAGCTACGGCGATGAGTCGTTCAATTCCCGCCTGTTCCTGAGCTACGCCCGACTCGAAACCGAGGAAGAGCTGGCCGATCGCCTGGAGAAGGCTAAGGTTGCCGGCACACGGGTCAGCATCAAGAACGGCTTGACGACTGTAATTCACGATGGCGTTGTACGGTACAAGATCGGCAAGCTGGACCAGCCAGATCCTGAACAGCCTAAGCCCTTCAAGGTTGATGGCGACCAGGTCTACATCAGCGAGGCCGCGATCAACGATGCCACCATCCGCAAGGATTTCGTCGCCAACTGGCTGCTGCGGGTGAAGGGGTGCGCTGACGGTCACCCGTACGCCGCAGGGTTCTGTTTGGGTTATCCGTCGCAGGTTCTGGTTTTGGCTGATCGATTCGCCATTAACGGGCGTAGCGCCTCGGACATCCTTCAGGACATTGCCGTCAAGATCGGCGAGACCAAGCTTGGCCAGGATCTGAAAGAGCAGGGTGAACTGCTGGGCTCTAATCTCGCTGACCAGATCAAGGCAGTGATCCGCAAGGAACTCATGCCTGGCGGTCTGCTGCACCGCTCGCGATAACTTCCGGCTCGCCACTGTGCGGGCCTTTTCGTTTTCGGCCCCGTCACACCCATTGCTCCGAGCTGGGAGTGCTGTGTGAGCCGATTCAATTTCCAAACATGCCCCACGGAGTCGAGCGCATGGAGTATTTACAGCGCCTGCTCGACAAGATCGACAGGTTCGAATTATTGATCGCGGGCCTCGTTGGGGCTGTGATCGCCAGCTGGTGGCACAAGGACGACTTGAACGACTGGCGTGCCTGGATGATCTTTCTCATCACCGGTATGGCCTGCTCGATCTACCTCACGAGCATGGTCAGCACCTACCTCGGTGTGACCGAGCCGAAGATCGTCGCTGGCATCGGCTTCCTATTGGGAGCATTCGGCGGTTCGCTCCTGGCGGCCATCAATCGAGCCATTAAATCCGCTGACCTCTGGGCGCTCATTCGCCAGCGGTTCGGGGGAGGCAATCCACCATGAATCTTGAACTGATCAACTCCATCGCCTGCGGCCTTATCGCGCTGTGGGCAGCCTGGTGCGTACTGAGCGGGAAGGTGAGGGACGGCATTCTCGGGAAGCTGATCTACTCGGCCATCGCCATCAGTGGTTTCGTCGTTATGGCGCGTAGTCAGAACATTTTCTTCGGCCCGACCAGCGCCGGCCTGACGTTGCATGTGTCCCTGGCCCTGGCCGGAGCCCGGCATGTCTTCATGGTCACGTACTGGCAGCCGGTAAAAGCCTGGCTGTGCCGGACGCTGAACTGCGAGCACTGCATGAGCTGTGACAAGGCACCTGGTGGTGTCGAGCGCCGGGGCAAGTAATCCGCGCCACGTTTTCGAATGCGCCAAATCGTGGCGCGCAATCATGAGGAATCGGCATGTCCCAAGAATACATTGGTACCAAGCAGATCACTGGCTGGCCATTCCCGAAAGACGGGGAGGAAGGCTACAAGGTTCAGTATGAAGACGGCTACACCAGTTGGAGCCCGAAGGATGTCTTCGAGAAGGCCTACATCGGGATCGGCCAAGTTAAGCAGCTTCCGCCGCACGTCCAGCGGATGATCGGCGAGAAGGCGCAGAATGATGATCGCCTGGCCAAGCTGAGCGCCTTCATCAAAACTCCGGGCTTCCGCGAACTGAGCGCCAAGTCGCAAGAGTTACTGACGACTCAAGCCGGCGCCATGGGTGAGCTATCCGAAATTCTGGCTGAGCGTATCGCTCTCCGAGGCGTACATGAGCAACGTCACCCGCCTGCGTCACGCGTTACCGTTGGGCTCGGACATCAACGCAGCGGTAAGCGATCTCGACAAGGCCATTGCTGATGCCGTGGACGCCGCCAAGGCTGCCGGTTTGCCTCAGGGCCTGATCGTCAGCCTGCTCCACGGTCACGCCCATGCACAGACACACCAGATGGTGGCACGGTAACATCCCTATTCCATCAATAGGGAGAGTGCAGCAATGGCTGAAGATCCAAGAGTGACAGCGCTAGATGATCACTACTACAAAGGAAACCTGAGCTTTGACCAGTTCGTATTGGGTGCAACCTTGGCGGCGTCTGCCTACCTGGCGCAGACGCAGAAATACGCGAACTTCGGCTGGAATGAGCCAACTCTTCTGCTCCTCCCGCTCGTAGTGCTGGTCATATCGGCCTGGCTCGGCTTCAAGCGCATCGAGATAACGATCCATCTCCTCAAGATGAATGCTCGGTATCTAGAGCTATGCAGTACCTATCCAGATCGAGACTTCACCAAGCAGCTCGCGGCCGCCAAACAAATTGGTGATGAGACTGGTTTTTTCTACCGATGGCGTAACCGGGCAATATTCGCTGCCTTTGCCTCCCATATTGGGGTGAGGTTGGCGTCAACCTATCCAATATTCTGAGGGCGGATGACGATGAGCAGACCAATGCCGCCGGCCGATCTGCTCGAGTCACTGTGTCTCAATCTACTTCCTGCGCCTGAAGTGTGGGAATGGCTCCAAGCCGAGATCCTTTCCGAAACCGGCAGCATTCACAACGAAGACCATGCCCATCTACTGGATGCAGACATCCGTGTCATGTGGGCGTCGTCCAGCTTCGAGAAGCAGGGCAGAACAGTCCTTGGCCAGGCCGAACAGGTAGCGTTCCGCGCAGGCGGATGGCAGAAAGCCCGGATGGAGCAACAGATGCGTGATTGGTTCGGCGATGTGCCGGCCTTCATCATCACGTTGGCTGCTGACTACTGCTCCCAGTGCAGCGACCTTGAGTTCTGCGCCCTGATCGAACACGAGCTTTACCACCTGGCTCACGCGACCGACAAGTACGGTCAACCAGCATTCACCCAAGACGGTGCACCGAAGATCAAGCTGCAGGGCCACGACGTCGAAGAGTTCGTCGGTGTGGTCCGCCGCTATGGTCCAAGCGCTGACGTTCAGGTGCTGGTGGATGCTGCAAACAAACCCGCTGAGGTGGGGAAAATGAACATATCGAGGGCTTGCGGAACCTGTCTGCTCAAGCTGGCCTGATTCTTGACAGGCTCTAGACGGATGAGAACCTATGGCGAACCTGAAAAATGAGGTGAAGAGCTTCATCGTTCAGGCGTTGGCGTGCTTTGACACACCGTCCCAGGTAGTGGAGGCCGTCAAGAACGAATACGGGATTGCGGTGAGCCGTCAGCAGGTGGAGACGCACGACCCAACCAAGTCTGCCGGGAAGGGGCTTGCCGTGAAGTGGGTGACCCTGTTCCAGGACACCCGTAAGCGATTCCGTGAAGAGACGGCAGAAATCCCGATCGCCAACCGCGCGTTCCGCCTTCGCGCCATGAATCGGTCTTTCGAGAGAGCTGATAGCTCGAAGAACATACCGCTCGCCATGCAGATCCTTGAGCAGGCCGCAAAGGAAACCGGCGATATGTTCGTCAACCGGTCCAGGAAGGAAGAGGCTGGCGACGAACCGGTGATCCCGACCCGTATCCAGGTCGACGTGGTGGATGCGAGGAAGCCGAATGCCGAGCCTTAACGTTCCGCAGGCTCAGTTCCTCACGCTGCCCCACAAGTTTCGTGCGTTCGTTGCCGGGTTCGGTTCAGGCAAGACCTGGGTGGGATGCTCGGCACTGAGCAAACACTTCATGGAATGGCCCGGCGTCAACGCTGGGTACTTCGCGCCGACCTACCCGCAGATCCGCGACATCTTCTATCCGACCATGGATGAAGTGGCCTACGACTGGGGGCTGAAGACCAAAATCAACCAGGCGAACCACGAGGTTCACATCTACAGCGGCCGGCAGTATCGCGGCACTGTGATCTGTCGGTCGATGGAGAAGCCGCAGACCATTGTAGGCTTCAAGATCGGTCATGCCCTGGTGGATGAGCTGGACGTTCTGACCGCGGTCAAGGCGCAGCAGGCCTGGCGCAAGATCATTGCCCGGATGCGGTACAACCTGCCCGGGCTGAAGAACGGGGTGGACGTCACCACAACGCCGGAAGGCTTCAAGTTCGTCTTCCTGCAGTTCGTGAAGCAGCTTCGCGACAAGCCGTCACTCAAAGAGATGTACGGCCTGGTGCAGGCCAGCACGTTCGACAACGAGCTGAACTTGCCGGATGACTACATCGCCTCGCTGATGGAGTCGTATCCGCCACAGTTGATCATGGCGTACCTCAAAGGCCAGTTCGTCAACCTGACGTCCGGCACGATCTACACGGCGTATGACCGCAAGCTCAATGGATGTTTCGACACCGTGCAGCCAGGCGAGCCGCTGTTCATCGGAATGGACTTCAACGTCGGCAAGATGGCCGCGATCACACACGTCAAGCGTGACCAAGGGCTGCCCAGGGCGGTGGACGAGCTCATCGACGGCTACGACACGCCCGACATGATCCGCCGCATCAAAGAGCGCTACTGGCAGCACGACGGCAACGACTTTAAGAAGACGTGCGAAATCAGGATCTATCCGGATGCCTCGGGCGATTCGCGCAAGTCGGTGAACGCAAGCATCACCGACCTTGCCATGCTCAAGCAGGCTGGGTTCGCGGTCATCGCTCCAGCGGCAAACCCGCCGGTGAAGGACCGAATCAACGCAATGAACGCCGTCTTCTGCAATGCGCAGGGCGAGCGCCGCTACCTGGTCAACCCGTTCACATGCCCAACCTACGCCGACGGCCTGGAGCAGCAGGTGTGGGGGGCGAACGGGGAGCCAGACAAAACCGCCGGCATCGATCACGCGAACGACGCTGGCGGCTACTTCATCCACCGCGAGTACCCGATCATCAAACCGGTCACCGCTATCAAAATGGGATACGCCCGATGAGCAACGACGTCTCCTTCAAGCGGGCGGAATACACAGCAGTGCTGGACCGCTGGGCGACCGTTCGCGACGTCTGCGCGGGCCAGCACCGCGTTGTCGATCGGCTGCCGTACATCAACGCGCACGACAAGTCGCCTGAGAATCAGGACCGGAATCGGGCTTACCGTGAGCGCGCAGTGTTCAAGAACGCCACAGGCCACACCCGAAACGGTTTGCTTGGCCTGGCCTTCCACAAAGACCCGACGCTGACCGTTCCGGCGAAGCTGGAATACCTGCAAGACAACGCCAACGGCTCCGGGGTGAGCATCTATCAGCACTCCCAGGGCACGCTGGAAAAGGTGCTTGAGGCTGGCCGCCATGGCTTGTATGTCGACTATCACCAGGACGACGGTATCGGCGGGCATGCGGTGATCCTCACCTACTGCGCCGAAGAAATCATCAACTGGCGCACTGGTATGGTGAACGGTCACAGCGTGCTGACGCTGGTGGTGCTGAAGGAATCACCGGAAATCCCTGATGGCTTCGGCTTCAAGACGGTTGAGCAGTACCGGGAGCTGGCCTTGGAGGAAGACGGCTTCGTTTGTCGAGTATGGCGCCGTTCAGGGCCAGAGACTGGCGGGCCACTGGCGGTTACCGAAGAATTCCGCCCGACAGGTGCCGGCGGCCGACTGAGGGAGATCCCGTTTACCTTTGTTGGTGCACAGAACAACGACCCGAGCATTGACGAGTCGCCTCTCTACGACATCGCCATGATAAACCTGGGCCACTACCGGAACAGCGCTGACTACGAAGACAGCGTGTTCTGGTGCGGCCAGGCCCAGCCGTGGATCAGTGGGCTCGACGAGTCCTGGCGCGACTGGATGGAGAAAAACGGTATCTACGTTGGCTCCAGGGCCCCGATGATGCTGCCCGTTGGGGGCGCATTCGGGTACGCGCAGCCCACGCCCAACACCCTGGTCAAGGAGGCCATGGCCGACAAAAACCAGATGATGATCGAGCTGGGCGCGCGGATGGTGGTTGCATCACTTGCGACCAAGACCGCTACAGAGTCCCGCGGCGATCAGTCGGCGTCGACGTCAGTTCTTGCCGGGTGCGTGGCGAACGTCAGCGAAGCCTACACACGGGCCATCATGTGGTGCTGCGCCTACATGGGCATCACCGACAAGAAGGTCGCCTATCAGGTGAACCAGGAGTTCGTCGAACTCTCGGCTGATCCGCAGATGATCACAGCCTTGGTTGGCTTGTGGCAGAACGGCGGATTCGCCAAGGCTGACTTGCGGGCTTACCTGCGCAAGCTTGGGCTGATCGCACCAGAGCGCACGGACAAACAGATCGACGGCGAGCTGGAAGAGCAGGGCGATGGCCTTGGGCTGGATGACGAGGGCAAAGTAGATGGCAGCGAACCAGGCAATACTTGACGCGACCATCCGGCACGCCGTCTTCCTCGAAAAGCTCAAGGCTGGAGAGGTGGGCAAGTTCGCCCCTTTTCTCAAAGAGATTGACCGTTCGATTCGGGATCGGCTCACCCAATCGGACCTGACCGAGTACAACGTCAAGCGCCTTGAAGCGTTGCTGAAGGAAGTAGATAGCCTACTGTTGGGCATCTTCGATCGTTACAGCGCGCAACTGAACCTCGACCTGGTGGGCATCGCCAACTACGAGGCTGAGTTCGAGGCGACCAGCCTTGCCAGGTCGGCACCGGTTGGCGTTTCGCTGGATGTCGTCGCGCCGACGGCTGCCGCGATCCGCACAGCCGTGCTAACGAATCCACTCAGCGTGCGCGGTACCGGCGGCGGGAAGCTGCTGAAGGCTTTCATCAAGGGCTGGACTAGCGCCGAGCGTGAGCGTGTCACCGGAACTATCCGGCAGGGCTTCTTCGAAGGACAGACGAACTTCCAGATCATCAAGAACATTCGAGGCACCAAGGCCGCAGGGTACAAGGACGGGATTCTCGCTACCACCAATCGCAATGCCAGCACGGTCGTACACACCGCGATTCAGCATGTGTCGTCCCAGGCACGGATGGAGGTGGCCAAGGCCAACGCGGACATCGTTGAGGATATCCAGATAGTCGCAACGCTGGACAGCAAGACCAGCCAGCAATGCCGCTCAATGGACAAACGTAAGTTTCCAGTGGATTCCGGCCCAAGGCCGCCGTTTCATCCGAATTGTCGAACCACCTTCATTCTGCTGACCAAGCTAAGCGCGATGTTCGCCAAGGGCGCAACGCGTGCCTCGGTGGGCGCAGACGGCGGCCAGCAGGTGAGTGCCGACCTTGATTACTACCACTGGCTCCAGCAGCAGCCGGCTTCGTTCCAGGACGTCGCCATCGGCCCCGTTCGAGCCAAACTGTTCCGGGAGGGCGGGCTGACCGTCGAGCGCTTCGCCGAGCTGCAGCTTGATCGCAACTTTGCGCCGCTGACTCTGGTGCAGATGAAGGGGCTGGAGCCGCTGGCCTTCGAGCGAGCAGGGATCTAACCGAACAAATTCAATCAGCCGCCTCCGGGCGGTTTTTTATTGCCTGCAAAGCGGGCGAACAAACCCAAGGGGTGCATCAACGTGGCAGAAGAAAACGAAATCGACCTGGAAAACCCGGCAATCAAGGCCGCTATCGCGACTGCCGTTGAAGCATCTGTTTCCGGCTTGAAAACCAAGAACTCGGAACTGCTGGGCAAGCTGAAGGAAACCTCCGGCAAACTGACTCAGTTTGAAACCCAGTTTGAAGGCATCGACATCGATGCTGTGAAAGGCCTGCTCAGTCGTGCGGGCCAGGACGAAGAAACCAAGCTGCTGACAGAGGGCAAGGTCGACGAGGTCTTCAATCGCCGTACTGAGCGCCTGCGCGGCGACTACGACAAACAGTTGAAAGCCATCAGCGAGCGTGCCGAAAAGGCTGAATCCTTCGCGGCCAAGTTCCAGGGCAAAGTCCTGGGCGACTCGGTGCGCGGTGCAGCACTGAAGGCTGGTGCGCTCCCTGAAGCGACAGATGACATCATCCTGCGCGCCAAAGGCGTGTTCACCCTTAACGAAGATGGCGATGCGGTCGCCGTTGATGAATCTGGCCAGGTCATCCTCGGTAAAGACGGCAAGACCCCTCTGACTCCGCTCGAATGGGCGGAATCTTTGCGTGAAAGCGCACCTCATCTGTGGCCAAGGGCTTCAGGGACATTTGCCCCGGGCGGGGGCGGCGGCAAGGCTGCATTCAAGCGCTCCGAAATGACGTCCGAGCAGAAGCGCGATTTCCAGCGCAAGCACGGCCAAACCGCATACCTCGCATTGCCCAAGTAAGGGGAAAGACCCATGGCTACAACTGTCAACAGCGACCTGATCATCTATAACGATGAGGCGCAAACTGCATACCTGGAGCGTGTCCAGGACAACCTGGATGTGTTCAACGCATCGTCCAACGGCGCGATGGTGCTCGACAACGAGCTGATCGAAGGCGACTTCCGCAAGCGCGCCCTCTACAAACTGAACGGCTCCCTGGAACACCGCGACGTCAACTCTGAGGGCAAGGTAACTGCCAAGAAGATCAGCGCCGGCGAAGCTGTCGGCGTCAAGGCTCCCTGGAAGTACGGCCCGTACCAGACCACCGAAGAGGCGTTCAAGCGCCGCGGTCGTCCGGTCGAGGAGTTCTCCCAGATCGTCGGTGCCGACGTTGCTGACGCGACCCTGGAAGGCTTCATCCAGTACGCAACTGCTGGCCTTCGTGCCGCCATCGGCTCCAACGCTGACATGGTGGTTTCGGCCAACATCGAAACCGACGGCAAGAAGACGCTGACCCGCGGCATGCGCAAGTTCGGCGACAAGTTCGGCCGGATCGCTCTGTGGGTCATGCACTCCAGCGCTTACTTCGACATCGTCGACGAAGCGATCACCAACAAGATCTACGAAGAGGCCGGTGTCGTGATCTACGGCGGCCTGCCGGGCACGCTGGGCAAGCCTGTACTGGTGACCGACACCGCGCCGGCGGACGTGATTTTTGGCCTGCTGCCAAACGCAGTGACCATTACCGAGTCGCAGGCCCCAGGCTTCCGTTCCTACGAAGTGAACGACGAAGAGAACCTGAGCATTGGCTACCGCGCTGAAGGCACCGTGAACATCGATGTGCTGGGTTACAGCTGGAAAGCCACCACTGGCGGTTCCAACCCAACCCTGGCTGCGGTCGGTTCCGCTGCCAATTGGGTCAAGCACGCGGGCAGTAACAAGGTCACCGCTGGCGTGATGATCCAGCTGACTGCAACGCCTCCTGCAACTGGCGGCTAAGCCAAAAACTCAACGCGCGGTCAGCGATGGCCGCCTTGGAGAAACACATGGAATTGACTTACAGCAACCAGCTCAACGGCTTCGACCCGGAGAAGCGCTACCGCAATCCGGAACACTTCGATAAGCCTGAAGCCGGTGTTACCAGCGTGCTGGTGATTGGCGATTGGCCAAACGTGGTCGACGCTTATGAAGCGGCCGGTATTGACGTGTCGGTGAGGGAGGCTAAGCGTGTGCAGATGGTTGGTGTCACCAACCAGGCCGAACTCGAAAAAGTCATTGCGGCTTTGCGTGCTGAGCATGGATCGATCGAGATCCTGATTGGCGGCATGGAAGCTGGCGAGATTCACCGTCCCGAGTCAGGCGAACTGGCGTTGCGCTTGTTTGATCTGCTCGGAACCATCCATACCTCGGTTGGCACTCTGACCACTGAACGCGACGGCCTGCTCTCTACCGTTAAGGCGCTGCGTGAAGAGTTGGAGGTGCTGAAGACGGCGACCATTGCACCGCCGGCTGACGAGGCGAGTGAAATCGTGGCGTTGAAAGCGAAGCTGGACGAAGCCAAAGTGCCGTACCGGGCAAACGCATCGAAAGAATCCCTGGAAAGGCTCGTCGCTGAGCTGGCCAAGGAGTGATACTGCTGGCTGCCGGTGACCCGGCGGCCAATCTTCAAACCATTCCAGCGAGTTGACGCATGACACTCATTATCGAGGATGGGACTGGCAAGCCTGACTCCGAAAGCTACGCGAGCGCCGAGGACCTGGCCTTGTATGCTGCGAAATTCGGCACGGTCATCCCCGCCGGTGTTCCCGCGCAGGAAGCGTTGCTGCGCCGGGCCGCCTTGGTGATGGATGGCATGACCTGGAAGGGTCGCAAGTCGAATAGCGAGCAGGCCCTGTCCTGGCCGCGCCGGGAAGTGCTGCTGGATCGCGAGATCAAGCCGGACAACTATCTGCCAGCGCGCATTCAGTACGGGCAGATGGCCCTGGCCGCCGAGATACATCAGGACGACATCGACCCAATCGACAAGCGCAAGGGTGCTGTGACACTTGAGCGCGTCGAGGGCGCGGTCACTCGCGAGTACGCGACGATCTCCAACACAAGCAATCGGCTATTGCCTGCTGCACCGGATCGTCCGAGTGCAACGCAGTTTGCCGACTACCTAAAAAAGCGCGGTCTCTTTGCGGTGCGCGCATAGCTTCAACGGAGACCACCATGGCCACCTTCTACGACGAAATGGCCGTGATGGCTCTGGAGATGATCACAGAGTTCGGCCAGCCCGTGACGATCAGCAAGACGGAGCCGGGCGAGTACGACCCGGAGACGGGCGGCGAAGCGCCAGGTGCCACCGTCGAGCAGATCGCCCAAGGCATCCTGCTCGACTTCACCGGCCAAGAATTCCAGAACAACAGCCTCATCAAACAGGGCGACAAGAAGCTCAAGATCGCCGCGCAGGGATTGGCCTGGGTGCCTGGTCTGCTCGACAAAGTGGTTGCTCAGGGTCGTACTTGGTCAATCGTGCCGCCGCTGAAAGAGGTCAACCCTGCCGGTACGCCGATCCTGTATGAGTTGCAGGTGCGGTCGTGACGAACAAGTACGCGAGCATGAACGGTAGCTTCGCCGAGAACATTCGCGACTTCGCCGAGCGGGCGAAAGGTGGCATAGAGGCGACCATCCGCGAGATCGTTATCGAGATCGGTAGCAGCGTGATCCGGATGTCTCCCGTGGGTAGCCCGGAGATCTGGGCTGCGAACGTCATACACCGCCAGGCTAACAAGCGATCCGCCGACGACTATGACTTCAAGGTCGCGGTGCGTAACACGATCATCAACCTCAATGAATCGAACTTCACCAAAGCCGGCAAACTGCGAAAGGGTATTAAGTACGCCAAGCCCCTGACCAAGACCGAGCGCGACCAGAACTTCAACGTGAACGGTTTGGTGGCAGGCAAGGGCTACGTCGGCGGGCGGTTTCGCGGGAACTGGCAGTTTTCGATTGATGCACCTGCGGACGGCGTACTTGATCAGGTCGATGTCAGTGGTAACGTCAGCATCGCTGTGCTCAAGGCGCAGGTTCAATCCCTGACAGCAGGGCAAACGGCCTACATAGTGAATAACCTGCCCTACGCAATCCCGCTTGAGTACGGGCACTCGACCCAAGCACCCGGCGGCATGGTCCGGATCACCCTGGCCCGCTTCCAGCAGATCGTCGACGAAGCCACAAGGAACAACCAGGTATGAGCCACGCCATTATCGCTTCAATTTACGAGGCCAAGCTGATTGCCTGGAGCAAGGCGCGGACGGAGCCGATCAAGGTGGTGTTCGAGAATGTCCAATATGATCCGGCGGACGGCGAGACCTATCTGCGGGCGTTCATGCTCCCAGGCGACACCGCAAGCAGCACACTTGCCGGCGACCACCGCGTTTTCATCGGCGTCTACCAGGTCAGCATTGTGGCTCCGGCGAACACCGGGAAGACAAAGACGAACCCACCGGTAGCTGAGCTGACCGCACTGTTTCCGCTGTACGCGAGAGACACGAAGGCAGGCGTCACCGTCGTTACGATGTCGCCAGTTGATCCTGGTCCGGGCATTCCTGATCCGCCCACATATACCGTGCCGGTGTCGTTCGAGTATCGAGCTGACATCGCCACCTGAATACGCCCGTTGGGCAAACCCCGAAACCCGCCTCTGTGCGGGTTTTGTCATTTCTGAAAAGAGGAAACACCCATGCAAATGCCCAACGGCGCCACTCTTGAGATCGCGTCCATCTACGGCACGGCGATCCCATTCACCGCTCTGACCAACGCCAATCCAGCCGTCGCGACTGCTGCTGCGCACGGCTTGGCCGAGGGCGACGTCATTGCCGTGAATTCTGGCTGGACCCGACTGGATGGTCGCGGCGTTCGAGTTGGGGAGATCGCCAGCGGAACGTTCGCGATGGAGAGCGTCAATACGACCAGCATCCAACAGTATCCCGCGGGCTCGGGGATTGGTTCCGTTCGCGAGGTAACAGCCTTCACCGAGATCTCGCAGATTACTGAGATGAATTCCAGTGGTGGTGATCAGCAGTTCCTAACCTTCGGCTTCCTGGCTGACGATGATGATCGCCAGATGCCGACCACCAAGAACCCAATCACGCTGACCTTCACAGTCGCTGATGATCCGTCCAAACCTTACGTGGCGGTGTGTGAAACTGCTGACGACGACAAGCAGGCTCGCTTGCTGCGCCTGAACCTGCCGGGCGGCAGCAGCATCATCTACAACGGCTACGTGTCCATCACGTCGACCCCGACCATGTCCCGTAACAACCTGATGACCCGTGTTATCAGCCTGGCGCTGACCGGCCGCCCAACCCGTTACGCGGCTGCGGTGTAACCCATGGCTAAGTTCAAGTTGATTCAGAAACCGACCTTCAAAGCGCCGGTGATGATCCAGCGTGCCGGCTACAACGCCGAGAAGGTGGAATTCGAGTTCAAGTACCTGGACCGCACCGCGCTTGCCGAGCTGTATACCGGCTGGAACGAGCGGCACGACGAGCTGAGTAAGCTGGTCGGCGACATGGACCTCAAAGCTTTCACCGCCGCCCAGATCTCCCTTCAAGCAGACCAGCTGCTGGATGTGGTTGTGGGCTGGGACATCGAAGAGGAGTTCACGCCTGAAAATGTGCGCATCCTCGTCAACTCGATCAACTCCGCCCCGAAGGCGGTGCTGAATGCTTACGCAGAGGCCTTCAACGAGGCCCGCCTGGGAAACTCCTAAGCGCCTCCCGCGCGCTGTATGAGCCAGGGCCGTCAGATGCAGATCTGATGGCCTTCGGCTTGTCTCGCCAGGACATCCCCGACAAGGAAGTCGGCATCTGGCCCGACAACTGGGACGCCTTCAAGGTCTTCGAGGCCATGAGCACCCAGTGGCGCACGGGCGCGTGCGGCGCGACTGGCATGGACTACAGCGTTCTCTCCGGGGTGATTCGGATGTGCGGCCTACCGATCAGCCAGCGACAAACCATTTTCAGTGACTTCCGGCGAATGGAGGCTGAAGCCCTGCAGGTGATGGCTGAGCAGCGGGAGAGTGCGAGGGGCGCCTGATCCTCAGGCACAAAGACGTAAAACAACCTACATGACGCGGCATGGCCGCAGGAGAAGCGCGTGAGCGGAAATCCAGCTAAGCACGATATCGGAATTGAAAGTGAGTGCACTGAAAGGGCTGCGGCAGACGTTCGCCTATCAGCCCAGACAAACAGTTTCAGTCAGAAGCGCCCTTTACCCGAGAAATGTCATCGACATAACTCTGCAGCTTAAGATTGAAAATTTCCTTGCTCTCTGCCAGCGGGTAATCGCCGGACATATGAGATTTGAGCCTTGCTACGTAAAGCTCCTCGTCAAGAACCCCGGCATGCTTCAGGCTTGCAGCCAGGCAGCGAAAAGCCAGATCAAGAGCCACAATTTCACTTTGAGTTACGATTTTTGTCACATTGACCTCCAGGTCATAAACGCGCCGATATTGGCGCAACTCCAGTCCTTGGGTTTGCAGGCGAAGGACTGGGGTAATCCGTGATTCGCTTAATATGCTTACTTTTCAGATGATCGATCTGCATTAGAATTAAAATATCGATTATTTAAAGTTCAGCGCTCTTTTATAAATTTTACTGGTCACTGTGTCGTCGCACTTATTGATTTGACACTCCTTCATAAGCTCTATTGCTTTTTCTCGGTCGTTCATTGTGTCAAGTTGATACGCTGCTTCATCATTATAAATAAATGCGTTTCTAATTCCTGCGCTTATTAGTTGCTTGCGCAAGATTGAAGCTTCTGGCCCACGGCCGAGTTTTTGTAAAGCTTTACACCGGATAATAGCTGAGTGTGTATTTGAGATGCCTGCCGTGACGGCTAAATCAAGTATTTTTAACGCGCTTTCAGGGTCTTCATGATTGAGGAGTGTATGGTTGGCTTCTTCATTATAGTAGGCAGGATTAGTGCTTCCAGACCTTATGGCTTCTAAGCGCTGGATTGATGCAGTATCCTCATCTATAACTAGCTGGATACAACTGTTTTGAATGGATTGTACATAGTTATCTATCGCTCTTGGATAATTGTGTTTGTAGGTTTCGAGCATGGCTAGGAAGTCGTTCGCGCTTTTCTTTCCGCGCGAAAGCATCGCTTTTCCTAAGTTTGCCAAATAGGGAGCATAACTCGGGCTTAGTGATAATGACCGTTCAAAAGATTTCAAAGTATCATCACTTTCGAGGCCTTCCGTTTTTTGCTGGCATTCACCTAAAAAGCGCCAAGCTTTGTGATCTAGAGGCCAAACATTGACTAGTAGCTGTAATATTTCCTGTTGCCGTTGTACCGATTCATTTGTTTCTCTACGTGAATTGTATACGCTCCATAATCCCTTTTTCGTCCAGCCAATATCCTGCCCGGTTAAATGTTCGATCCAGCTATCAATTTCTCCCAGTTCTCCCGAGCACAATAAGTGGTAGAAGGCTTCGTTGGCTCTTTGGAAGTTCAGAAGTTCTTTTTGTCTACCTATCTGTTTCTGCCAGCATTTTGCTATAAGGGAGTGCGACGAAGAAACTTCTGCTGGTATGGTTTTTTCATAGTCGTCCTGTATGTCGACGTCGGTCAAGCCTAGTTGCTTTTGTCGAACCCAACTAGAAACAAATCCGTGTAGAAAATGGTCTTTATTGCTATCAATTGGCAGTAAGCCAAGCTTTCGTAATTTCTGCCAGCCGTTAGTTGAACCCACGCCATCTTCAAGGTCGTCGGCATGATCTTGAGGGATCGCGTACCTGTATAGAGCCAAAATTTTTATAAGTTTTTTGCTGGCATCGTTAAGAACTTCATCGTAAATAACTGAGAGCAATCTTTCGTCTAATCGATCAATAACCTTGTGGCGCTGAATTAAATAAACTTCTAAGGGGGAGACGTTTTGTTCTTTTGCAATGATAGAAAGTAGCTCAGCTGCCAGAGTGTGTGCCGTACCGCCATGACCACCTCCAAGCCATTGGTAGATAGCGTTGAGGTCACTGCTTTTGTACTTCCACTTTTCTTCCATGCCCTTAGGTGTTGTAGCATTGAAAAACTCAGCTAATGCGTGTTTGGTTAACCCAGGTACCTCTACTAATGGACAGCTGCGACCAAAGTAGTCCAGCTGAGGCTTCTCGTTCAACTCGTATACAAAAATCCAATTAGGAAAGGCTTCGATTAAAGCATCTAGCAGTACTGCTAAATCAGCGTTTCGCCAATTACCCTCATCCGTAAGTAGGTGCGCGTTATTGAGCCAAATAAAAGATTTCTCAGCGCTTGGATATAGCGATTTGAGTTCTTCGATCTGTTGGTTCAACGTTCCTGTTGGAGGCTGAAGTTCCTCGCTACGGTTCTGTAAAACGTCAACGAGACGACGGAATAGCTCGTTTGTCGTCATTTGGCGTCCACAATGGATATCAACAAAACGCATGTCTTTGAAAGTCGGTTGTTTATGTAGCTCTTTTATAAGTGTTGTTTTGCCGTTTCCACTTATTCCGTAAAGAGCAAGATTGTTTCTGTGGGTCAGCTTTTCGCATATGGCTGTTAATAAATCAGCTCTACCAAATAATCTTTGGTTTGAAATATTGGTTCGTGTCGGTTGTTTTTGAGCGCTTTTATTGACTTGGGTTTCGACCGTTTTGCGCTGGTCATCAGTAGTATCTGGCGGTCTCGCGCTAGTCGTAAAATGCCATTTCGCATCGGGTGCTAGTTGAGGGACTGGACGGATAACCCAGCCTTCCCGGTAACCAAAGAGATGTACGCAGCAACCGCCATCATTTTTGTTAAACGTTACCAAGTTAACACCAAACTCTTCTGGTGAGCCTGCACCTACCGCTCCTGCAGCCAAGACAGTACAATTCATAGATGGCTTGACCCAAGCTGAGTGCGTATGTCCGTGCAAAAGAAAATCTAAGCTCTTACTTGATTGTTCTTCAGCATATTGGCGCTCGCTCTCGTTTAGCCAGTCGAAGGGGTGATGGATGAGTCCTATCTTTATGTTCGATTCGTGGAGCTCTTTCTCCATGTGTTTGAATTGCCATTTAGCGGCCAGCCAGATGTGTCGATCATCTTCAGGACCTGCACAACTCCAGGCAGAGTTAAACCCCGCAACGCCTACTCTATATCCATTTATATCTACGGTCTTTGCATAGATGTGGTTCTTTTGGTTGTGTAATTCAGGTCGATATTTTTTTATAAACTCTCCGTAATTTTGTAGGCGTTCCATAGCTGATCTATGGTCGCGGCTATTGTCGGCAAACCGTTGGTTGATTGCGCTCACATGCTCGCGAGAGCTTCCCGCCATTTCTACTAACCTAGCCTGTTGATCGTCGGATATCTCTCGGCGGTTGACGTCGTGATTGCCTGGAACCAAAAATAGTCTGTCCGCGCTAAGTTCACAGCAGGCAAGTAGTTCGTTGAAGAAGGTTATAGCTGTGTCATATTGCTGACTCATAGGTGCGTCCTTTGACTCACCAAATGCTATATCTCCTGTGCAGAAAACTAAGTCAGGCTTAGGAAGGTCTTTGGAGAATCGCGAACGTAAATAAGATATAAGTTCATTCTGAATGCCCTCGTCGCGCCACCCCGTTTTGGGATGGAAGTGAATATCTGAAAGGTGAAGCCAAGTTAACTTATTATCTATGATCATATTGGTCTGTCGCGAATTGAATTTTTAGGTCGGAAGCTAAGAGATATGCGATATTCTTAGCGCCTGAATAGATGGGATTCTTATTCTCTATAGCGTCAGAGATATTCACCCCGATGTGCTGTTTCAAGTAGCTCCAGCGGGCTGACAAATTGAAGGGAGTTTCCACCACGACATTCAACGCTCCTTGCTAGCTTGTCCGGCAGACGATTTTGAAAGCCCGGCGGGCCGGGCTTTGATTTTAGTCGGACGCTGACTCCAGGGTGCCAAGCTCTCCTTGCGCCCATACTCTGTGGGCTTCGGATGAGTGCCCGTTGGTCTCGTCGAAGCCAAGCGCAGCAGCTGAGTGCCAGCGGACACCGATTGCTTTCTCTTTAGCGTAACTGTTGAGGCGCTCGTCATTGTCGAGGTCCTCGACCAAGCCCCGAATGGCAGAAAATAGCGACGCACGTTCAAAGATTGTTTTTGCGTTCTTGAGTTCGTCGACAAGCATTCGGAGAGATTCGATGCGGGCTTTGATATGGCTCATCGGTCGCTCCAGTAAATGATAGTCACTTGGACACGTGCGTCTTTAGTTTTGTCGCCATCAAGGATTTTGATGGGGTGGCTAGGTGGTGTGACGTTTACAGAAACAAGGTTTTCCTCTGTCACGCCAAACTCACCCGCGCGCTCATTGAACTCGCTGAGGATCTCTTGAACGCTCAGTCCGACTGTTTCGATAGACCTTAATTTCCGCATACAAATTTCCTTATCGATGGTGGATTCAGGCAGGAGGGAACGCTACCGCTTTCGCTGGACGCACTTATCAAGCAGGGGGCCGGCGCCGCTATGTTTGGCTATGAAGTAGCCGTGGGAATGTCCCTGACGTCCCTTGCCTGTGGTCATGGCCTCGACGGCCTCAAGTTTGTTGTTGTAGGTGCCCGGCCCTTCGTAGATCCGCCGAACATCCATGAGGAAATTCAAGTAGTCGTTGAAAGCCAGGTCAAGCTGCCCGATGTCAGACCCGGTATGGATGCTGTCGATGTTTCCATTCTGATCCAAAGTGACAAACGTCCCGGCCGGGAAGTACAGGTCGCACTTCAGCTTTTCAATTCGCCGAAACTCTTTGTCGCCGTATTTGCAGAGGGTGCCTACCAGGCCGAGGTTAGCCAGTGTGTTGGCGGCAAACGCCCTGGGTACGAAGCACACTGTGACTGACGAAAAGGCGCTGGCGTTATCGGGTTCTGGCACTGGCTCTTTGGATGACATCTGACTCTCCTTGTCGGACAAATCACTTCTTTGGGTAGCGCTGCGAGGCTTGGGCCGAGTTTGGGGCACTCGATCCGGTTGTCCCGATCATCGTGATGACTGGGGGGGTGTTGACAGTGGCAATACCCCCCTCTTACGGCTAAATTTAAGTCAGTGTTTAGTTCAGCGGTGGTAGCGAATCGTACTCAGCAGCAATTTCGGCAACGATCTCATCAAGACTATTCGTTCTACCCTCATCTCGTGAGCGGGCATGGCTCAATGTAGCGGCCAGTATGACCTCAAGAGAAACACCTCGGCGACTAGCGTCTGCTTGCAACTCCTCCACCAATGATCTAGGAAGCGTGAACATTGTGCTTGGGTGGCCGTCGGTGAGCATTTCAAGCTCAACAGTCTCAGGTTCATCCTCAGAGTTTTCCAGCTCTGACACGTCTACTTTAAGGGCTTTTGCCAACTTAACGAGCGCAGTCATGCGTGGTGTGGACGTACCCATCTCATAACGGCCAATTTGCGGAACGCTTAAACCGCTTGCCTTTGCAAGATCGCGCTGGGTCATTCCTGCGTCTGCGCGAAGGCGGACGAGGCGGGAAGGAAAGCCTTTTGGGTGATGCATGCTCATTCCACAGTTTTGTATAGAAAGCATGATGTTCGGGAAATATGCTTCCCGCAAGAAAATGATGGTAAATGATGTTGACTGGGATGCGGGAGTGATGCTTAATGATGTCAAATGATGAGTAAAGAGGTTAAATGATGGCGACTAAAAGGGCGCGATATCCGCTGAGCTTAGAGTTGGCAGTTAAGGGTTTGGCGGAGCTTGAAGCAAAGAAAAACCGTCGTAGCTTGAATGCAGAGCTTGGCCTGCTGATTGAGGAGGGATTGAGGTGGCGAGAATCACAAAGCAAACAGGCAGTAGCCTAGAAACGAAGAAGCCCCAGTGCGGGAACACTGAGGCTTCGGGAATCAACGCAGTCAACGGTCAGGAAAACAACGTCATGGCGAATAATAGCACAAACGTAATCTCGTTCAATTTCGGAAAGCAGCAAGTCCGCACTTTACTGATCGAAGGCCAGCCTTGGTTCGTAGCCGCAGACGTGTGCGCCTCTCTCGCAATCGGCAACGTATCTCTCGCCGTGAATGGTCGTGCGGACCGCGACACCGACGGACTTGACGAGGACGAGAAGGGTATTGCCACTGTCAATACTCACTCCGGCGCCCAGGAAATGCTTGTCGTAAACGAGTCCGGCCTTTACGCGCTGATTTTCAAAAGCCGTAAGGCAGAGGCCAAACGTTTCAAAAAGTGGGTTACCGCAGAGGTTCTTCCAGCCATCCGCAAACAGGGGAGCTACGAAGACTCAAGCAACAAAATGAAGACGCTGATGGACGATCTGGTCGACATGACCGAGACATGTACCCTCAAAGGCTTGGCGCGCCACAAGGTGGCACATCTTCCAGCCTCCATTCAGCGCAGTGCTTCCGCTCGTATTTATTCGGCGGTGCATACACGCTTCAACGTACCGCGCCTTGAGTTGATCCCTGCAAGCCAGTTCGAGTCGGCGTGTAATTTCATCGCGGCCTACGCAGTCCTTGAGGGTGAATTCATTCCGAAGGGGCAGGGCAAGTCCTTCGATATCCCGGAGAAGCTTGGCGAGTGTGAGCGATATCTCGTCAGTGCTGACCATCACGGCAATCGACAGGTCGCGCCCGTGCCAATGGGTGCATTCGTTTTGACCCGGCAGCAGTTCATGCAGGCAATGCTCGTGGACAGGGATATGTACGTCTCCACGGCGGAAATGTTCGAGTTTGTAGCGCTGGCGACCGAAAATCTTCGCTGCCGGTTCCTTTCCCAGGCTGCCCGGAGGGACGCAGCATGAACTTCACCCTCAAAGCTGGCGGTCGCGCCCTGATCCTGATGCCGGAGCGGCCGAGCTTGGTCGGTCGCTCCGGCCAACTGATCCGCAAGGTCGAAGAAAACTGGCTGATGATGGTCGAGGGCAAGCGCTACTCGGTCAGCGAGAAAAGCCTGATGCCTCTGGACGGCTTCAATCCTGGCGCAGCGGCGTCGGTTGAGTGGAGGAAAACCGCATGAGCATGGAACTCGTCACTCTGAGAATTACCGGAACCTCGCCGCTGATGATGCACAGCGACAAGCTGGCCAACCCTTTGAACCCTGCAACCAAAACTCATAAAGAGTTGACCGGGAAGCGCAAGAAGACGGACGACGATCACCTCGCCATTGCTCGCTCCGAGTTCATTGCTGGCGCTTACTACGACGAAAAGCTCGGCTTCTATGTTCCGGGTGCCAACTTCGACGCGACGTTTCTGGCCGGCGCGAAGCTCCAGAAGCTGGGAGTTCTATGGAAGCGAGGCGCCGTGGTAATGAGCGATAAAGTAAAAATCGAGTTTTCCGGCCCCTCAACACCAGAGTCCCTTTGGGAGGATCAGCGATTTGTTGATTGTCGCGGCGTAAAGGTTGGTCAATCCAAGATCATCCGTTACCGGCCGATATTTCTTGAGTGGGGCGCTGAGCTGGAGGTCGCAATCAACGCTGACGTGATAAACATCGAAGATGCCAAAAAAGCTATTACTGATTCCGGTCTGCTGATAGGTGTTTGCGAATACCGTCCACGCTTTGGTCGTTTCGGGGTGGAGTATGTCTGAGCTAACGAAACACCCAAGCTACAAACAAGCTGTCGACGACTTCCTCAAGGAGTTCAAGTACGGTGATTTGGTCGGGCATGAGTGGCTGGAGGCTCGTTTCGGCATGCCGTCAATGACCGATTCGAAATCGATGACTGTTGAGAAGTTTCGCGAGCGTCAGTTCGAGTGGCTGGCGAACGTCGAGGCATTCAAGTCGGACTTACTCAAGCATCACCAGGTCTGCCTTCAGTCAGTGAGAGGGCGCGGTTACCGCTGGGTGCCGCCTCATGAGCAGACAGAAGTTGCGGTAAGTGAGCTGGGCCGGAATGTCAGGAAGGCTTTTCGCGGGAGCGGAGAAAAGCTTAGGAATCTGAGGATAACGGAGCTTACCGATGATCAGCGACGGGCAAACCTTGACGCTGTCGCAAAGTTTTCCGCGCTGCAAGGCATGACGCGGAAGGCCTTGGCCTAATAGCAGCGTAATGTCCTTTCGATGAGAGGGCATTGCGGTGCGAAGGCACCCAAGGTAAGGCTTGGTGCGACATGATACGGCGGGGTAAGGTCTGGCTCGGCTTGGTTCGTTATGGGCTGTAAACAGCGTAATGCCTCCTCATTGAGGAGGTATTGCAGTGTTCGCTAGCTTTCTACTATGCAACAAAACCGTGTGATACATTTTCGCCATCATTGATAGCGGAGATGGGTGATGTTCAAAAGGATGTGTTTTGCTGGACTTATTTGCATTGCAGCCCCTGCTTTGCTCCAAGGCTGCGCGCCTATTCCGACGCAGCAGGAAATCAACTCTGCTGATTACGGCTACCCGATATCCCAGGATGATGCGGTAAGCCAAGCAAAAAGCGCATTCGGCCTGTACTTGAAGGATCCCGAGTCCGCCAGATACTCTTTCGGGTCAGTCTACAAAGGTTATTTTGTAGGAAGTGCCTTCGAAGGGAGAAAGCTTCAAGCAGGTTACTTGCTTGACGTGACTGTTAATGCAAAGAACAGCTATGGCGGGTACGTTGGCGCAAAGCCTTACAAATTCCTGTTTCGTAATGGGAAAATTGCAGGTGCTTGGGAAGTAGGATCTAGCGGTATTTTCGTGAAAATTATGTGACGGCTAATTGCCGGCACAGCACACCCAAAACAGACCCGCCCAGGCGGGTTTTTTTATGCCCGGAGAAAACATGGCCACCAACTTCACTTCCTTGGGCATTGAGGTAAATTCCTCGCAGGCCGTTAACGCTGCCGGCGACTTGGATAAGTTGGTCGACTCGGCAGAAGGTGCTGAGAAGGCGATAGTCGATCTGGGTAAAGCTGGTGACGGCTTGGCCAACACCGGAAAGAAGATCACTCAAGCTGAAAGTGAGGTGACCCAGGGCGTCGACAAGTCCACTGCCGCGATAGACCGCAAATCTGGTGCAAGCCGCAAAGCCGCCGACAGCGCGGTGGCTGAGATCAATGTTATCAGCCAGCTCGACAGGGCAATGACCGGCAACATTACCAGCATGGAGTCGCTGATTCAGGCTGAAGGTCTGCTTGAGCGCGCCCGCAAGGGCGGGCTGGTCACCATTGAAGAGCAGGCGAAGTACCAAGAGCAGTTGGGCAAGGCTTTCGACAAGATCGAGAAGGCCGAAGCTAAGGAGCTAGCTCAAAAGCAGCGCCTCATTGAGGCAGAAAACCGACAAATTGAAGCCTTGAAGCGGACGGTCAATGGGATCGACCCAGTGACCGCTAAGCTGGCCAAGCTCGAGTCGCAGGAGAAGGCTGCGCACGAAGCGTTCCGTGTTGGAGCAATTGATGTCGAGGCCTACAACGCCGCCCTAGCGAAGGTCGGCAAAGATCGAGCGGGCGTTACCGAGGTAGGCGGCACCTTCGAGAAGCTGAAGCTGGGAACCCGACAAGCCCAAGAAAATGTTATGCAGCTCAGCAATGCTATTCAGTCGGGCGATTGGGGTAGTGGAGCGCGTGCAATTGCGCAGTTGGGCGCCGGTGCGGGCGCATCTATGAGCAGCATGCTTGCCATCGCTGCGCCAATTGGAATTGTCACCGCCGCCATAGGCGGTTTGGCATACGCCTACTACAAGGGCAGCGAAGAGCAGGACCGCTACAACAAATCGCTGATCCTTACCGGCAGTTACGCGGGGACGACATCCTCAGCCCTTGGGGCAATGGCGGGCAAGATTGGCGACACTGTTGGCACTACTGGGACGGCAGCGGAGGTTCTTGCGCGACTGGCTGGCTCTGGCAAGATCGTGAGCAGCAGCTTCGAGCATATCGCGGTTGCAGCCCTGTCATTCGAGAAAGCTACCGGCAAAGCAGCGTCCGAAACCGTCGATGAGTTCGTCAAGTTGGCGGACGATCCTGTGAAGGCAGTCGTTGCACTCAATGACAAGTACAACTTCCTCACCGCCGCGACTTACACCCAGATTCGTGCCTTGCAAGAGCAAGGTGACACCCTGGGGGCTCAGCAGTTGGCAGAGACAGCCTACGCCGATGCTCTGATTGTACGTGCCGACACCATCACCAGTAACTTGGGCACAGTAGAAAGCGCATGGAATGCAGTCAAGGGGGCCGCCAAAGACGCCTGGGACGCAGTGCTTGATATTGGGAGGGAAGATACATTTGATCAAAAGTTCGAAAAGCTTGCGGACCGCCTGAACACGCTGCGCAACGCCAAATCGAACCCGGTGATCCTGGGCGACAACCCAGACATGATGATGCTCAGTCGTGGTGAATCGGGCGCCCAAAGCGACATCACCGCCATGCTGCAGAAGGAAGTGGATGACCAGGCAGAAGCTCGACGGAAAATGTTTCAGGGCCAAGATATCCAAGCGGGTACGAAGGCCTATGAAACGCTGCAAAACAACCTAGACGCCACCGCCTCAAAGTCCACGAAGCTGACCAAGGCGCTCGAGGAAAATCAAAGGCGTATCACTTCAGCGCGACAGGCAGGCTACACGTTCACTGCTGCAGAGGAGGCAGCTCTAGAAAAACAGACTCGAGACAAGTTTAAGGATACAAAAACCGCTGCTACCCAGCTCGATCTGACCGCATTCAACAGCGCCAAAAACAACCTGGCTGACATCGTAAACGACTACAAAAACGCCCAGAAGGAACTGGAAGCGGCGCAGAAGGCAGGCTTGGTATCGCAGGGCGACTACGCCACGCGCAGCGCCGCCCTGATCAAGCAGGAAAGCGTGGATGTGGCAGCCGCCTACGGTGCCGAGATCAGCGCGCTTGAGGCGACCAAGGCCAAGAAGTCCACCAGCGCCGCCCAGGGCATCCAGCTTGACCAGAAGATCGCCGACGCACGGCAAGGGATGGTCAAGGCACAGAAGGATGCAGACAGCCAGCTGGCGGTTATCGCTACAAACGAGAAGGCTCGACTGGAGCAGCTGACGGCCGCCTCGGAGGCGTACGTCAACCAGCTAGAGCGTCAGCGTGCAGCGCTTGCGGCTGCAGGCTCCCGCGCAGCAAATGGGCTTGGGCTCGGCAACCGCCAAGCAGGTCTTCAAGCCAATCTCGACGCAACCGCGGACAAGTTCAACGACGAGCGCGCCAAACTTCTGGATCGCCGCAAGACCGCACCTGACAAGTACAGCCAGGAAGACTACATGCGCGACCTTGGCAGCCTGGAGGATGCGGAAAGGAAGTACCGCGACACCGTTGTCGACAACTACGACAAGATGTCTGAAGCGCAAGGTGAATGGCGAAACGGGGCTACGTCCGCTTTCGAGGATTACCTTCAATCAGCCAACGATGTCGCCGGCCAGACAAAGAGGCTCTTCGCTAACGCCTTCGGAAATATGGAGGACGCCCTTGTGAGCTTTGCGATAAATGGCAAGGCCACATTCGCAGATTTCACTAAAGCAATCTTGGCTGATATAGCGCGAATTGCCATTAGGCAGGCAGCCTCTGGGCTTTTTTCGAGCTTGGCGGGTAGCGCCTTGGGTGCTTATTTCGGCGGCGGCGCGGCAGCTGCCGGCGCGGGGAGCTTTGGCTCAAGCATCGGCACAGCCATCACCGCCAACGCCAAGGGCGGCGTGTACGACTCACCGAGCCTGTCGAGCTTCAGCAACCAGGTGCACGACAAGCCGCAGATGTTCGCCTTTGCGAAGGGCGCGGGCATCTTCGCTGAGGCCGGGCCTGAGGCAATCATGCCGTTGACCAGGACGGCCGGTGGTGAACTTGGTGTGCGCGCGCTGGGCGGCGGCGGTGGCGGGGCGGGCGGTGGAAACACCTACAACTTCCCCGTCTCGGTATCCGTGCAAACGGCCGGCGACGGCGGCAATGCAACTCAGGAAGACACCACCCAGGCGGGTAGAAACATCCAGCAGGCCACCAAAGCGGAAGCTGAGGCAGCCATCGCGCGGGGTGTACAGCCTGGTGGCGCTATCTGGCGAGCCATCAACGGGAGGTAACCATGGCGATTGAAACGTTCACCTGGCCCACCCAGAACGGAGAAGCGCCCGATATCACTTATCGGGTGCGCACCTCTCAGTTCGGGGACGGCTACAAGCAAGAGGTCGGGGACGGGATCAACAACAAAGTCGATTCCTACCCGATCACCCACACGGGCGGACAGGCAAGAGCGCTGGAAATTATGGCGTTCTTCGACCGGCACCAGGGCGCCAAGGCCTTCCTGTGGACCACGCCATTGGGCCAGCTTGGCCTGT
The DNA here is from genome assembly GCF_963970835.1 of Pseudomonas sp. EA_15y_Pfl1_P101. Taxonomy (NCBI): domain Bacteria; kingdom Pseudomonadati; phylum Pseudomonadota; class Gammaproteobacteria; order Pseudomonadales; family Pseudomonadaceae; genus Pseudomonas; species Pseudomonas sp. EA_15y_Pfl1_P101. Next base: position 285,556 of record NZ_CAXAPA010000004.1, read on the forward strand.
TCACCTGCAAGAACCCAACCCCAACGCCCATGGGCGGGGGCGTATTCAAAGTGACAGCGACGTTCGAGCGCGCTTTCCACCCGTAAAGGTCAATCCATGTCGCTGATCAATGCTATCCAGACTCTTGAGCCTGGTAACGAAATCATGCTGTTCGAACTGGACGGCAGCGATTACGGCGCCGATGTCTTGCGCTTCCATGGCCATGCGATACCGCACACACCTGCCGAACTGATCGCCGCCGGCGTCGACGCCGACCAGTTACCGGCTAAGTCGATCTGGTGGAAGGGCGAAGAATACGGCGCCTGGCCCATGCAGTACGAGGGCAGCGAGGCGAACGGCGACGGCACGGCGGTACGGCCAAAGCTGTCGGTCGGCAACGTCAACGGGCGAATCACCGCACTTTGCCTGGCATTCGAGGATCTGCTCGAGTTCAAACTGACCATCCGCAACACGCTCGCCGAGTTTCTCGACGCGGTGAACTTCGAGGGCGGCAACCCCACGGCCGATCCCACCCAGGAATCGATCGAGGTCTGGTATGTCGACCAGAAGACCAACGAGGACGGCGAGACGGTCAGTTGGGACTTGGCCAGCCCGGGCGACGTCGGCGGCGAAACGATTGGGCGGCAGATGACCACCCTGTGCCACTGGTGCCTCACCGGTGGCTACCGAGGTCCAAACTGTGGCTACACCGGCCCCTACGTCACAAAGGACGGGGTTGTCACAGATGACCCGGAACTCGACGAGTGCGACGGAACGCTTGGCAAAGGCTGCGACCCACGCTTCGGCGTAGGAAACCCCGCCTCATTCGGTGGATTTCCAGCTGTGTCACTTATTGCTCGGAGCTGAAAAATGCGCAAACACATCATTGCGGCCATCCAGTCGCATGCAGCGGCCGAGTACCCGAAAGAGTGCTGCGGGCTGGTACTGGCCGTGGGCCGGGCGCAGAAGTATTTTCCGTGCCGGAATATCGCCACGGAGCCGAGCGAAGAGTTCCGGCTCGATCCCGAGGACTACGCCGCGGCGGAAGACCTGGGCGAGGTGATCGGCATTGTCCATTCACACCCGGACGCAACCAGCAGGCCTTCACCGCACGATCTGGCCATGTGCGAGGCGACGGCGCTGCCCTGGCATATCCTGTCCTGGCCCGAGGGCGACATGCGCACGATTACGCCCTCTGGCGCCGTGCCGCTGCTCAAGCGACCATTTGTTCATGGTGTGTGGGACTGTTGGGCTGTATGCGAAGAGTGGTACCAGCGCGAGTGGGGCCTTAAGTTCGAGAACTTCAAGCGGGCTGATGGCTGGTGGGAGAGCGCAGACAGCGCCAGCTTGTATGAGGCGAACTACGCCGCCGCTGGTTTCGAGCAAGTGGATAGTCCGCGACGTGGCGACATGCTTGTGATGGAGGTAGGCCGCACGGCGCATCCAAACCATGCAGGGATATACCTGGGCACTGACGCAACACTGCCAGGCGAAGATTCAGGCGTGTTCGGTCCTGGACCCTTCGTCCTGCATCACCTGTACGGCCGGCCATCAGAAGTAATCGTCTATGGCGGCCCGTGGCTTCAGCGAACCCGCTTAATTCTTCGACACAAGGAGGCCCGATGAGCGCCATCGCCTATTCGCCGATGACCACCATCAAACTGTCCGGCTCGCTGGCCCAGAAGTTCGGCCGGCTGCATCGGCGCCAGGTCGCATCGGGCGACACGTGGGAAGTTTTCCGGGCGCTTAAGGCCACCATTGACGGATTTGAGGCAGAGATCCGCCGCCTTGATCGACTGGGCCTTCGCTTTGCCATCTTCCGCAACCGAAAAAACGTCGGGGCGGAAGAGTTTGCCATGGGCGGGGCCAGGGAGATAAGGATCGTTCCAGTGATCGAGGGCAGCAAGCGCGGCGGCATTTTGCAGATTGTGTTGGGCGTGGTGCTGATCGCAGCGAGCTACTTCGGCGCACCGACAGCGCCCGCGGGTATCGCTCTGCTGGCCGGCGGCGTTATCCAGATGCTCAGCCCACAGGCCGCCGGCCTCAAGCAGAGCGCATCCCCAGAAAACATGCCCAGCTACGCATTCGGCAGCGCGAAGAACACTACGGCCAGCGGCAACCCTGTCCCTATCTGCATCGGGGAGCGCCGTTGGGGCGGGGCGATTATCTCGGCATCGATCTACGCCGAAGACAAGACATAACCACGACGCATCGAGCAAGCCGCCCAAGAGGCGGTTTTTTATTGCCTGGAGGAAAGTATGGGCGCAGCACAGAAGCTGGATATTCACGGTGCCAAAGGTGGTGAGAGCAGGCCGAAGTCTCCGGTAGAGGCGCCCGACAGCCTGCGCTCCACCAACGTGGCCAAGATCCTGATCGCCGTGGGCGAGGGTGAGTTCGACGGCACCCCAACCGCGCGCGACATCTTCCTCGATAACACCCCTATCCAGGATGCCAGCGGAAACTACAACTTCGCCAACGTGAAGTGGGACTGGCGCCCGGGCTCGGTTGATCAGACCTACATTCCAGGCATCCCGTCTGTCGATAATGAGACCTCGCTGAATATCGAGCTGCGCAGCGGCACGCCGTGGGTTCAGTCAATGACCAATCTACAGCTGTCGGCAGCACGCATCCGCCTGGCCACGCCTCGACTGGCAAGCCAGGACAGTGAAGGAAACATCGGTGGTTACAGCATTCAATACGCGGTCGATGTGGCTACCGACGGAGGGGCGTATCAGGAGGTATTGGTTGGAGCCATTACAGGCAAGGCCACCACCCGCTACGAAAAGTCCATGCGTATCGATCTCCCACCGGCGAATAGTGGCTGGCTGATTCGGGTTCGCCGCATCACCCCAAACCAGAACACCGACAAGATCTCAGACAGCCTGTTCATCGCCGGCTACACCCAGGTGATCGACGCAAAGCTGCGCTACCCCAACACTGCGTTGTTGTTCGTCGAGTTCGACGCCGAGCAGTTCACCAATATCCCGGCCGTGACCGTGAAGTGCAAAGCGCGCCGCTGGCAGGTTCCGAGCAACTACGACCCTGTGGCGCGGACATACACCGGGGCCTGGGATGGCACGATGAAGGAGGCCTGGACCAATAATCCGGCCTGGGTCACCTACGGCATTTGCACCCAAGACCGGTTCGGCCTGGGCCGCCGCATCAAGCCATGGATGGTGGACAAGTGGGAGCTTTACCGCATCGCGCAGTACTGCGACCAGATGGTGCCGAATGGTGCTGACGGCGTTGAACCGCGCTTCCTGTGCGACATGAACCTGCAGGGCAAGGCTGATGCATGGTCCTTGCTGCGCGACATCGCCGGCATTTACCGCGGTATGACGTATTGGGCCCAGGGCCAGCTGGTCATGCAGGCTGATATGCCGCGCGCGCAGGACATGGACTACGTCTTCACCAGATCAAACGTTATCGACGGGAAGATTTCCTACGGTAGCGCATCGGCGAAGACCCGCTTCACGCGCTGCCTGGTCAGCTACGACAACCCGCTGAACAACTACGACACCGACGTCACCGTGTATTCCGATTTGCCGCTCCAGCGCCGCCTGGGCGACAAGCCGACGGAGATCAGCGCCATCGGCTGCACCCGTGTGTCTGAGGCTCAGCGTCGGGCTAAGTGGCTGGTTTTGAGCAACAATCAGGACAGGACGATCAGCTTCAGGACTGGCATGGAAGGCCGCATTCCGCTGCCTGGGTTCATCATCCCTGTCGCCGACTCGCTGCTGGCGGGTCGGGAGATCGGCGGGCGCATTGCAGCGGCGGCTGGGAAGGTCATCACGTTGGACCGCGACACTCTTGCCAAGGCAGGCGACCGGCTGGTGATAAACCTTCCAAATGGGCGCGCAGAGGGGCGCACCGTGGAAAGCGTGAGCGGCCGCAACGTAACCGTGACCGTTGCTTACAGCGAGGCGCCGGCCGCACAGCTTCAATGGGCAATTGATGCTGACGACCTGGCAATCCCTCTATATAGGGTGATGAGGACCGCACGGACGCCAGAAGGCGATTACGACATCAGCGCACTGCAGTACGAGCCGAGCAAGTTCCCAAGCATCGACACCGGCGCTCGCCTGGAAGAGCGCCCCATTAGCGTGATTCCGATCACCGTGGTACCGGCTCCGGCGAGCGTCGATATCACGTCGAACTACTCCGTGGACCAGGGCCTGGCCATCAGTACCATGAACATCTCATGGCCCGCCGTGGCTGGCGCTGTCGCGTATGACGTGGAGTGGCGCAAGGACAGCGGCAACTGGATCAAGCTGCAGCGCACGGGATCGACGAGCGTGGATGTCACCGGCATTTACTCGGGCGCCTACCTGGCCCGGGTGCGATCGGTGAGCGCCTTCGAGATATCTTCGATCTGGAAGAGCTCCAACCTGACCAACTTGGTAGGGAAGGTTGGCTTGCCGCCGGCGGTGGCGTTCCTGACTGCCACCAGCGAGCTGTTCGGCATCGGTTTGAAAGTTGGTTTCCCACCAGGTGCAGAAGATACTCAGCGGACGGAGTTTTGGTATGGACAGGCCAATGACCTGTCGGCGGCTACCAAGCTGACCGATCTGGCGTATCCTCAAGCGGATTACAGCATGCAGGCCCTACAGGCAGGCGCGCAGTTCTTCTTCTGGGCGCGCCTTGTGGATCGCACTGGCAACGTGGGACCGTTCTATCCGGTTGTAAACGGGGTGATGGGCCAGGCCAGTTCGGATGCTGGTCCAATCCTTACCATGCTGGCTGGGAAGGTCAGCAAGACGGAACTGGGCGAGGACTTGCTCAGTGAACTCGAAGGCCTTCAGGACCAGATCGACAGCCTCGACGGGCTTGGCGCCTACGTTCCTGCCCAGGTTTACCTGAAAGGGCAGATGGTGGTGGCGGGCGACCGCATCTACCAGGCGAAGGTTGAGGTTCCGGCCAACAACCCGCCGCCGAATATCAATTACTGGCTGGACGTAGGGCAGTCGCTGGAAACAGCCGATGGGCTGGCGCAGCAGGTCAGCACCAATACCACCGATATTTCCAAGATCGATGGTGTGGTCGCTGCGCAGGCCGGTACCACAAATGCGTTGCGCGCTGCGGCGCGTGATGACAGCGGTAGCGGCGCTAAGGCTGACGCCTTGAAGGGCTGGGCCAGCACCGCAGCAATCTCCGTTCAAGAAAAGGTCATCGCATCAAACGAAGAGGCTTCTGCGCAGCGCGTCACAACCTTGGATTCAAAGGTTAACCAGAACGCTGCCAACGTGACGCTTCTGGAAAGCACGGTAGCCAACAATAAAGAGGCGTCGGCGCAGCAAGTAGCCCAGGTCAGCGCGGAGGTTTCCAGCAACAAGTCAATTATCCAGCAGACGACGTCAGCACTGGCGAATACCAACGACAAGCTGTCGACGCTCTGGTCGGTGAAGATGGAGACCGCAGCGGGCGGCCAGAAGTATGCAGCCTCGTTCGGCCTTGGCCTTCAGGTTGATCCGTCCGGGGTTTCGTCTCAGTTCGTGGTCAGGGCTGACACGTTCATGCTTATGAACCTGGCGAACGGTGTGCCGGTTTCGCCGTTCGCTGTGACTGGTGGGCAGACGTTCATCAGGTCTGCCTTCATCGAGGACGGCAGCATCAGCATGCTCAAGATCGGGCAGGCACTGCAATCTGACAACTACGTCGCCGGCGTCCAGGGATGGCGCCTTGATAAATCGGGCAACCTGGAGTTCAACGGGCCAGCACCTGGTGGTGGGCGCCTGACGATGACCAATCGCGCGATCAAGGTTTACGACGAAAACGGAGTTAAGAGGGTCCAGCTTGGAGATCTAACAGCATGAACTTTGGAGTGAGAATTTGGGGGGCTACGGGCTTCCTTGAAATGGATGAGAACTCGTTCACTGTGAGGCTCGCCTATACTTCCCTTATTCAGAAAGCCGCGGGCGAAGATAGAACCAGGTTTATATCAATACCAGGGATATCGCCTGCCACGCACAGCGCGGTGTGTTTCCCTGTTAATTTTTATGATCCTGCAAATCAAACCTATAACAATATTCAATACATCCCAATTGTTTCTGCCGGGGGTGTGACTATTTATTTTGGTCAGCCCGGCACAAACGCAAGCGCTCCCAATGGCATAGGCCTGCAAAGGCTTATGGTTATGAGGTATCGCTAATGAACTTCGGATTGACCTTCGTAAATAATAATGATGTGGTCACGCTAGACTCTGAGTTTGCAAGACTTGTGGTACTTCACAAAGGAAGTTTTACAAATGGCGGGACTGGAGCTAGCGTTTCATTTCCGTCAGTCATAACTTCATCTGAGCCACCACTTGTGTTTGCAAGGCCGAGTTCATCGTGCACAATGTGCTTCTGCTTAATAAATGGGTCACCCGGAGCATGGACTGGATTTTCGTTCAGGGGGCTCGTTGGCCAAGTTTACTCGGGTAGCTACTTCGCTGCAGCCTTTAAGGCTTCACCTGTTGGAGCTTACGGGCTGGGGCTGTGGGATGGAGCAGCAACACTTTTATTTGATAGTTCTAATCCTTGTGCACAGTTCACGAAGACTATTACGTCATGGAGTTATCTTGGCTCGTCGTCGACAGGCCAAGGGACGCTCATGCTTAGCTGGACTGCTTACACCCCGCTTAACACTGGTGAGTTCATGTTGATTAATAACATCGCTATGGATGTTGCAGGCAGTACGTCTAGGCAAGGTAACCAGTATGCTGTCTGGCAATATGAAAATAATAGAATGGTCATGCAAGTAGTTGGGGTTGATATTCAAACAACACTATATACGCCAGTCGTTTGGGCTAAGCCAGTTTCCTAAAGTCTTGTGATCCATATATAGCCGCCTTGAGCGGTATTTTATTGTTTGGAGAAAACTATGGTTTGGCAAAGAACCGGGACAGTCGCTGTCCAGAACGGAAGCACGACAGTGACCGGGACCAACGTGGATTTCGCTGCTTCTTCCAGAAATGGCGACTCCTTCGTCGGCCCAGATGGCGCAACCTACGAGGTTGCAAACGTAGCCAGCGCTACGGTGATCTCCATCCTGCCTGCATATAAGGGGCCGACAGTCAGCGGAGCGGCCTACGCCATCATGCCTGTGCAGGGCTACGACAAGCTGCTTTCTGACGCTTTCAACGCCCTGGTAAATCAATTCGGCGCCAAACTCGCAGCGCTTGGGACCACTGGCAACTATGACATTTTGCCATTGGGCAAAGGAGGAACCGGCGGCACCAATCAAATTACTGCTCGCGATTCGCTTGGTTTGGGGGCCGTAGCTGTAGAGAACGTACTGCCATTGAACAAGGGCGGCACCGGCGGCAGCACCCAAGCTCTCGCGCGCAACGGCCTCGGGCTGAGTAATTCGGCGATCGCTCCAATTATCGGTGCTGTGTCCCAGTCCGGCGGGGCCCCGACAGGGGCTTTGATGGAATACGTCTCAAGCGCTAACGGTGAAGCTTGGAAGTTTGCTTGTGGGTTGATGATATGTACCAGATCGAGGTCATACGGACTTGTGATTGGTGACTTCACTATTTACGGGAGCATTTGGTACTACTACGGCAATTGGACGTTTCCCGTGTTTTTCGCGGCGCCCCCAGTGGTGACTGGCGGGGCGCGAGGGGCTGGCCGAGTCAATGGCTTGAACGCCGATGCGAACACCACCGTCTCCGCATGTAACTTTTTTGTTATCGACTACACAAGCCCCGCAGCTACCACGGTTTCTGAAAAGTTAGTTGCAATTGGGAGGTGGTTCTAATGGTTATAAATCTTTCTCCGCAACAACGGAGCGATACGCTCACCGTCGTCAGGGCCGGTGACGCATTGATCGTGAACGGTGAAACCTTTGATTTTTCCGCAATGGGCGATGGCGACACGCTGCCGCGCGCGGCAATCCAATCTAAGTGGTTCGACGGCGATGCTGAGAAAAAAGACGGTGAGCTCATCCTGACATTGTTGTTCCCGATGCCTTGGAACTACAGCCCTGAACAGGCGTTCCCGGTACCGCTGGAGAACGTGCCCGACGGACCTGTTGTTTTTCCAGGCCCTTTGCCGCAGCGCGCAACGGAAGCTCCACCCGAGGAAGAGCAATGAATATCGACTGGTTCCAACTCATAACCAGGGCAATGAAGGACGCCGCCACACATGCGGCCCAACTGGCTGCGGCCAAAGCTGAGTTATCAACCAAGAACACGAAAGCACTTGGGCAGATATCCCGCATCCAGGCCCGAATCGACACGATCAACTTCGGAATCGACATCGGCGAAGCGACCGAAGAGGACGAAGCAGAGCAGAGCGCGCTACTGATCAACCTCAAGGCATGGAAGGCCTACAAGTTCGCTCTTGGAAAAGTAACGAGCCAGCAGACCTGGTATTCCGCGCCTGTGTGGCCCATTGAGCCCGCAGTGCCGGTAATTTTGGCTGATCCACAGGGCGTGTCCGGCGACCTGATTTAACATCACATATGCATCTGCCCGCCACGAGCGGGCTTTTTTGCCTGGAGAAAAGCATGCCCATTACCGAGCAGCAGTTGCTGCGGATTCTCCCGAACGCCGGCCGCCAAGCCGGCGTTTTTGTTCCTGCCCTGAACACGGCCATGAACCGTTACGGCATTGTCGGCTCGCTTCGGGCTGCCGCATTCATCGCCCAGGTCGGACACGAGTCTGGACAGTTGAGGTGGGTGCGCGAGATATGGGGACCCACGGCGCAGCAGGCCGGGTACGAGGGTCGCGCTGATCTGGGCAACACTGTGCCGGGTGACGGCTCAAAGTACCGTGGACGGGGCATGATCCAGATCACCGGCCGGGCGAACTATGCGGCGTGCGGTGAAGCGCTCGGCTTGGACCTGGTCAATCAACCCGCACTGCTGGAGCAGCCGCAGCACGCCGCGATGTCAGCGGCCTGGTTCTGGTCTACCCGTGGGTTAAACACGCTGGCGGACCAGGGGCAGTTCGTGAAGATCACCCGGCGCATCAATGGTGGGCTCACCGGCCAGGATCACCGCCAGGCGCTGTACGACAAGGCATTGAAGGTGCTGGCATGACGCCCGGTCAGATCCTGGCCGCGATCCTGCTGGCGCTCGCCATCGGCTTTGGCGGTGCCTGGAAGATTCAGGACTGGCGCATGGGCGAGCGTCTGGCCGTGCAGGCCGGCTTGCACCAAGCGGACCTGACAGCGATCAGCAATGCCGCCGAGGCCCAAGCCCGCACAGAGCAAGACAAGCGCTTGGCCACCGAGCAGAAGCTCGCCATCCAAGACCAACAACACACCAAGGAATTATCCGATGCCCAGCGCAACCAGGCTCGCCTGCGCGATCGCCTTGCCACTTCTGATTTGCGGCTGTCAGTCCTTCTTGCCGAGGATCCAGCCAGTAGCTGCAACGTGTCTGCCGCCCCCGGCGCCGCCGGCGTGGTTCATGCAGCCCGTCGAGCCCAACTTGACCCAGCGCATGCGCAACGAATTGTCGCCATCACCGGTGACGGAGACCAAGGATTGATAGCGTTACGTGCGTGCCAAGCTTATGTGTTGACGATTACCAGGTGACGTGCAAACCGAAAGTAATATGTAGGTAGATCGACCTGCATCGCTGAGGAGGCAGGTCTACGTCTATATAAAAATATTATCAATCTCCACTGTAATATTTAACCTAGGAGTATTAAGCTAGCTAGCAAAACCTTGCAGGCTTGACAGGCTATTAAATATAAAAATAGGAGTGTGGAATGGAGCATTCGATCTTAAAGGACTTGCCAGCACTTCACGCTACTTTTATTGGTCTCGGTGGTTCATTGTTTGGTGTCTACGCTCTACTTTCAACTGAGCGGAATTACGAGGCAGAAGAGCAGCGGGAGCTGGATTTACAAGAGCTTATAAAGCTTACTCAATATATTGACAGGATTAACATTTCCAACAACTATTTTCAGGAGGGGGGAGAGCCTGACTGGAAGGCTATCTGGAGTATGCGACACAAATTGCTGCGAGATAATGGTAGTTTAGACAATATCAAAAATTTATTTGATTTTTTTAGCGCACTAAGCAACCTTTTATTAAAATATCGTTTTGGTGATTTGCGCAGTAATGAGGGGTTTTTTAAATTACTGCCAGGTGATGGCCCGCATTGCAGCGGTATTATGTACGTACTAGATACAATGTCCGTTTTTATAAATAATAATAAAAGTTTTTTGTTGGCTTTAGCCCGTCAATGTGATGAATGTAGGGTTAATTACTCCAAGGTGGGAGCGGATGCAGCCATGGAGTCACTTCAGAGAGGAGAAGTTCCGAGACGAGCTGAGAGTTATGAAGGTCGCTATGGGATGCTAAATGTTGAATATTCCAATACGTTGAACGGGTTCGTCGATCTCATTAATGCATATCGCGCTCTAGTTCCAAGGCTGCAAACCTCTCTTGTTAAGTGTGACGTTTGGAATAAAAGGCTTCCACTTAAGCGATATGCTATGGTCGCATTATTTTCAGTAGCAGGCCTTATGCTTTTGGGTATAATACTGCCATTGATATTGTTTTATATTTCAGAGCAGAATTTGGGTGTCTGCGAAAAGTATGGTTTGTGCTGGAATATCTGGTATGAGTATTCGGTGCTTGGTATAACTTTTTTGCCGTACTTTATTTTCATTGGGTTTGTTGTCAATAAGGTTCGAAAAATTAAGGGTAGAATATGAGATGTAATACTTTTTGATGATATCGAACCATCAGGCTAAAGCTTTAATTCACGAGCATTAGGAGCGATGACTGGCTCAATGAGCTCAGGCCCTTTATTTCTCACGTTGCCCACAGCCGTATCGACCTTGAACCACTCGAACACCTCAGAAGGTTCCCCCTGGTGCAGCACCATCTGCTCGGCTCGCTCCTTGGGCGTGGCTGGGTCCAACCATTCCCGGGCTAGGTCCGGCGTCAGCACCACTGGCCTCCGGTCGTGAATGTCCACCATGCCGCCGGCGCTATCGGCGGTGATGATTACGAAGCCGTCATTCTCCCCAGGCCCATCATCAGCATCGGGCAGGTGCCCAATGGCTGCACAGAATATCGGTTCTCCGTCTCTCCGCCGGATCAGGTATGGCTGTTTCTTTGGTCCGCCTTCATCGACCCATTCAAACCAGCTGTCTATGGGGGTGATGGCTCGGTGCGGCCAGATCGCCCTGAAGAACGGGCCGTGGGCCACCTTTTCAACGCGCGCATTGATCGGCGCGGCGCGATCCTTGGCCCAGTGCGGCCGCCATCCCCAGCGCACCAGATCGGCGCGCAGCAGGTCGCCCTGCAGGTGGAGCAGGGCGACTTGGGTCGTCGGGGCGACGTTGTAGCGCTCGAGCGGCAATTCACCGGCGGAGTTCGCCAGTGCATTGGGCATGCTCAGCGCTGCAACGAAGTCATGAATGCCGCTGTACTGGGAAAGTCTTCCACACATGGCCGGGCCCTCAATCTGAAACCTGAGCTTAGACGATGGTTTTTGGTCGAGTGATGAGGCCATCGAGCAGCTCTTTCAGCTGATCAGCGCGTTTCTTGTCAGCTCTTGATGAGGTCGTCAGGTCGTTGATCTGTTTGCGCATGGCGGCGGCTTCAGTACTTCTCTCGGCGAGGTATCCCCGGAACTGCGTCTTGACCGCCTCGGCCTCAGCCAGCATCTGCACCAATCCGTGAATGTCCTCCCTCGCTTTGCGCAGTTGCAGGTTCAGTTCCTGAATCTCGTTCTCCAGGAGGCGGGCGTGCTGTTTATGCATTTCGAGAGGCGAGGGGATGCCAAGCCACCCGCAGGTGTCTTCATCGATGTTCATGGGAGGTATTCCGAATGCTGTATGTGTATGCAGTATTCGAGATTTGATTAAGCGGAACGCTTGAGGCGACGAACTGCAGGTTTACCCGACGATCAGTCAGGCGCCGTGATGACGGCCAGGGTCAGCTTGATGAACTCTTCGTTCTCGTCGATGGTGTGCAGAGCGCCGCGCACGTTCTCAGCCACATCAGCGGAGCCACGCTGCTCAACCCAGTTCGATAGCTCCATGATGGAAGCCTCAAGGGCGAGCTGGTTTTCGTACAGTTTTGAGAGCAGGGAAGGGAGTAGGTCTGAGTTGGGCATAGCTGTTCCTCCTTAGATTGAACAGCGTAGCAGGCAATGAAATAGGGTATTTGATTTGAGTCGGCAGAACGCCGAAGGAGGGGTAAAAACCGTTCCGAAACAAAAAGGAAGAACCGCATTCTACGCGGTCTCCAGGGCATAAAATTATTCGGGGTTTCGGAAATGAATAAGGCTATAAGCCGCAGCCCGCTTGCGTTTCACGTACGGATTGCAAATCCGCCTACGCCGGTTCGATTCCGACCTCGGCCTCCACTCTTAGAAGCCCTGTAGATTAACGTCTACGGGGTTTTTTATTGTCTGCGGTTTGGTCATCACTTCCGCAATTTTTCGGATCGCTTCCGCATCCCTACCTTTTTTCGGGAAATTTAAGACGCCGTTATCGTTATGCCTCTCCCGATTGGACGTGGGATTGTGATCGATACTACGGAGCCTGAGCGGCTACTAATGGCCGATTCTGTTGAAAAAGTCGGCTTCGAATTCCACGGCAGAAAAGTAAGCGCCTGAGATTGAAATCTGAAATATGGGCAGAAGGTTCAGGGCTCGAATTTGACGTAGCAGCGTGCACCAGGGGTGTTTTCAACCATCAATATTCGAGCGTTTTGGGAAACCGACTTTTTCAACAGAATCGGCCAAAAGCAGACGCTCAAAAATGGCAGGTATTGCAAAAATGGGGTCAGACCCTAGGGTTGCTAGGGAAATGGCCCCCGATGTTGTGGCAGGACTCTGACCATTACCTGCGTCCTGCGTCTAACTGGGGGGCATTTCTCGCAGCAACGCGGCTCGCGATGAAACGGCAACAGACCCTAGAGCTGAAAGCGCGAGATGTTCTCTCGCAATGTGACGCTGGTGCGTGCCAGTCCTTCGCTTTCCTGCTGAGCGCTGCGGAAGGCTGCAGCGGATTGCTCGGCGCTTTCGCTGACGGTCACGATGCCCCGGCTGATCTGCTCGGCAACGGTACTCTGCTGTTCGGCGGCAGCGGCGATTTGGTGGTTCATGCCGTTGATCCGCTCGATCATGGTTACGATCGTGCTTACCGCGTCACCGGCCTCGGAAACGCCGGACACCGACTGCGCACTGGAGCTCTTGCAGCGTTGCATATGCTGCGAGGTCTCGTCGGCAATTTTCTGCAGACTGGCGATCAGCCCTTCAATCTCTGAGGTGGCCTTCTGGGTACGCTGTGCCAGGCTGCGCACCTCGTCGGCTACCACCGCGAAGCCGCGTCCGGCCTCGCCAGCACGAGCAGCTTCGATGGCCGCATTGAGGGCCAACAGGTTGGTCTGGTCGGCCACCGACTTGATCACTTCAAGCACGCCGCCGATATTGCCGGTTTCATTCTTCAGCCGGCCCATGGCCATGTTGGACTGTTCGATTGTCTCGGCCAGCTCGCCGATCATGTTGACAGCATCTTTGGCCTTCTGCTGGCTGTAGAGGGCCGCGCTATCGGCCTCGCTGGCGGCACTGGCAGCGGATTCGGCGTTGCGCGCGACATCCTGCACGGTGGCGGCCATTTGGTGAACGGCGGTGACGATCTGCTCGACCTCGCACTGTGCCATGGCCACGCTTTCGGCGTTTCTCAGGCTCGATTGGCTAAGCTCCTGGCTGGATTCGGCTACGGTCTGTGAGGACAGGTTTATCCCCTTGGCCATGTCCCGCAGGTTCTCCTGCATACTCAGCAGGGCGGCCATGATGCTGGCTTGTGGTGGCTCAATCGTGCGCTCGCTAGCGCGCAAATCGCCCTTGGCAACCCGTTGGGCGAGCTGGTTGAGTTCACTCGGTTCGGCACCCAGCGCGCGCAGCAGGTTGCGGCTGATGACGTAGCCCAGTACCGCTGCTAGTAAGACGGCCAGCGCAGTAATGGCGAGCAGAAGGTCGCGTTGTGACAGATAGTGTGCGTCATTTTCGCTGACCTGCAGGTCTGCCTTCTGGTTGGTGTAGCGCAGGTATTCGCCAATTGCCTGGGTCAGCTCGGCCAGTAAGGGTGTGCACTGCTCGCTGACCATGCGCAGGGCCTCATCGTTTTCACCCTTGAACAGGTGTTCGGCAATGGTGTGCGCTACCGGTTTGTAGCGGCTCTCGACTTGCTCGAAGGTTGAAAACAGTTCACGTTCTTTGGGCGACACATCATCATGGTTATCAATTGCCTGGCGTAGCGCGGCGAGGCTGCTGGCCACCATTTGTTCGTTGGCGGCAATAGCACCCCGCTGCTGTCCTCTCGCGGTGATATTGCTGTTCAAGGCGATGTTACGCAGGGCAATCGCGCGCTGGGCGGCGGCGTCGTTCAGTGTGTTGGCCAGGCGGGTGCGTGCATCAACGCCATTAATGTAGAGGAAAAAGTCCTTATTGCTGTTAGCCAGGGCGTACAGCGAGATAGCGGCGATCAGCAACATAAACGCTAGCAGGCTGGCATAGCCGGCATAGAGACTGGTCCGTGTAGAGAGTCGCGGAGTCTGCGATGGCATGATGAACCTGCGTAATGGGAGGGGCAATTGGGGTCACCTGCAAGGGTATGTATTCGCCCTTGGTCCGCATCCTGCGCAGGTATTCTTTTGTTCGACAGCAACGAGTAGCGGCGTCATTTCCTGGCTGGTTTAGTCTTGTACAAGTTTTTATGTTTGTACAAGTCTTGTACAACCATATCGGCGTGATGTCGTCATGACATCATGCAATCCAGATGAACGGTCGGTAACCTTCGGTTGCTGGCAGGCGCGAGAAATAGAGGCCTGGCTATCGGGCTGACTACTGTTTGGCGGCGATACAGCCCAAGGCCATCTTTGGGCCGATAGAATCCTGAGAGCGCTGTAAAAATGCGTAGCGCTATTTCTGTACAGGTATTTTGTATGGGAGAGCGCTAGGGCGTGCTAATTGTGGGCAGGCTTTTCGCTAGGGGCTGTTGCCGTTTCATCGCGAGCCTCGTTGCTGCGAGAAATGGGTCCCGGTTATGGGGGGCGAGTTCATTATCGGATCTCCATGCGCGATGGCGGGGCAGGTTTGCCCAACGTGCGGCGAGGGGGTTATGCAAATGGCGAGCGATGGCGTTGACCGCCCCACTTGCGGGACATTCATGCCGGCTGGAAGAGCATGAGAGGGACTAGCGGATTGATCAGTGTCTCGACCCGAGCGATCTACGCCATTACCTCGCCGATGCTGGCGTGGATGGTGGAGGAAAAATACATCGAGCCGCACGTGGCTGAGCAGAACAATCTGTCTGTGCAAGATCTTCTGCGCACCAGCAATGATTTGAATCAGTTGGCGATAGGACTTAAACAGGAAGTGCGTTGGTTTCGCTTGTAACGGAGAGTCAGAAATTGTTGTTCGGTTTGAGTCGCAGCTAATTCCCTAGATTGAATCGCCGATCACCGGCAGGCCCGTAGCGGGATTGTAGTTACTTGCTCCGATATCTGCTGTTACAGCCGGGCACGGTTGGTATGGAAAGCTGATCTTTCCAGAGGCTATTGAGATCAGTTCA
Source organism: Pseudomonas sp. EA_15y_Pfl1_P101 (assembly GCF_963970835.1). Lineage (NCBI taxonomy): Bacteria > Pseudomonadati > Pseudomonadota > Gammaproteobacteria > Pseudomonadales > Pseudomonadaceae > Pseudomonas > Pseudomonas sp. EA_15y_Pfl1_P101. The sequence goes on from NZ_CAXAPA010000004.1 coordinate 301,067, forward strand.
GACTAGTGTCTGCACGGACGCAGGTCGGCGGGCATCGCGGACCTCGGCGAGGTTGAGGCTGGGCAGCCGGTCGTGGGGCACTCAAGTCAATCCGTTTCACGGGGAGTCCGGGTCATTTCCGGGCGGTGGGCGGATTGATTTGAACTGCTGATTCCTCCAGGTGCCGAAATAGCACCATCCAGAGGACATAGCAATGACTGAAGAAAAGAAGAAAGAACCTGAACAACAAACTCCAGCGCACTCCACCGAGGAAGAGCGCGAGCGCCTGAAGGACTTCAACAAAAACGGCATTCCGCCCGGCACTTGCTGAGTATTACGCGATCCGTGCCGTAAGGCGTGAGAGGACGGCGGATGTAAATCCGCCTCCTACTCGATCTGTGATTTGGGATCGTGCGCGCAACCGTGATCCTTTACGGAACAAGGCTATCGTCGAAGTCTTCACGCTCGATGGTTGTGTAGGCCTGCTCGCGAATGCCGCCTTCGGAATAGGTGCATAGTCGACTTGTCGCTTTTTTACCCGGCAGACGCACGACGATGCCCTCGCTGAATTCGGTGTCGTTAGGTTCTCCTGGGGTAGAGTTTGTGCGCACCGTGCGGTCGAAAACGGCGTAGGTTACGCCATGATTGGTGAAGCGCAGATGTGCCTCGGCGCCACCTGAGTAGCCCGTAGAGCTGAGCCAGAAATGACCGTTTGGTGGACTCAGCTTCTGGGGGTAGCTCAATTCAATTTTGCCGGGCGTACCAAATCGATATTGCACGTGGCCTGTTGTCGCTGAGAAGCCTGGCGATGCGCACACCGAAATCATCTTTGGGCCGGAGTTGCATCCGAATAATAGTGTTTCTTGCGTCGAACATAGAAAGCGCTGTTCCGACGTCGCAGCGAGCGAGTCGAGCGCTATGGCACTCATGGTCAGGAAGCAAAGGCCCTTTAGCATCGTGACTTTAATTCCCATGAGGGTTCCCGTTTTATTCGATGAAAATTCATCCGTATTTGTTTGTGTTGTCGCAAATGCAGGATTTTGGGTGCAGATATCGGAAGTGTGTCGCAGTCTACAGGCCCGTGTAACCGTAGTGCCCCCACACCTACACATCCGCCAAAAATCATCCAGTCATGGCGATTCACTCATTGTTTCGCGAATAAAGTCAGCGATCTTCGGGTGGGACAAGCGTGCAATCAAGACGCTTTGACTGACGACGCCGAGTTGCAAATCCTCTTTTGGGATGTTTGGTGAATACAGGGCCACCGGAGTCGCCGCTGTCCGGTATCAAGCCATCAGCCCCCACACAGAAAGTGTTTTGCAGGTTCACGTTTGGCGCGAGTGATGTGCACAGTGCGTCCGTCATTCTGGGCAAGTGTGCGCGCTGCAGATGGTCCGGCTGTGCGTCGGGGGCTGGGTTGCGCGCCGTGTTTCCCCAGCCGAGGGCGGTGGGGCGCTTGATGCGATCTTCAAGCCCTTCTTCGCGTGTTACCAGCGTGATGGCCTGGATGTCGGTGATGTCGCGATCGAGTTTGAGTAGCGCGACATCAAGGGTCAGCGAGCGCAGGAATTCAGGGTGAAGGGCGATTTGTTGTACGCCGACGGTATGCCCCTGCAGTGTATTGCTCAACTGGGTGCGCCCGAGGATCACCTCGACGTCAGCCGGTTGCGTGTTCACCAGGCAATGGGCCGCGGTCAGTACCCATCGAGGTGCTACCAAGGCCGCGCCATAACCGTGACGCTCCAGCGACGTCGTGCCTGCCGCTTTGAATTGGAGCGAAGCCATAAACGGAGTAAGCGTCCGGTAGATACACCTTGACCACACCATTTTCCCCTCAGTGACCTCCGTAAGCCTAGGGTTGCTCATCGCCGCCTCGTACGTAAGGTGATTGTGGCAAGCGGAGCATGCAGGCGCGAGACTGGAAGCCGGAAGGGTCAAGACAGCGGCGAAGTGGTGGTTTGGTTCACGACACCCGTGCGGGGGCGTGAGCGTCAACCTCGATTCATGGAATCATTTCAACCGCCGTCGTCGCAGCTAGATCCCCAGATAATCTCTGAGATCGGCCATCGCTTACAGTGTCATAAACGACAGCCACGTCAGAGTCTGCGCGCAGAAATCAGGTTGCCGCGGTGTCCGGAAGCGTGCCGACACGATCCATCCCTTTTACACTACCGGAAACTGCGACATCTTCTCTCAGGGCCGAGCCAGGAAGGAAGAGATCAATGGGTTGAGCGCTGATGCACACTCCTCTGGAACCCAGTGGCCGCAACCTGGCAAAACGTGCGATTCAACGTTGGTGGCGTAGCGGCGGATGTTTTCGGGCTGCTGGGCCCCGAATCCGCCATTACCACCACCGCCAACCGCGAGGACAGGCAGTGTTAATTTGGTCGCTACCAACTTCTCGTTCTGCGCGATCGATTGTGGCAGCGCGCGATAGTATTCAAACGCGTGGTGGAAGGTCTGGGGCTTAGAGTATGACCGCACGTAACGGTCTACCAGTTCATCAGTGAACACCGCTTGGTTACCGGCATGGTGACGAATGAAATGCGTCAGGAACAACCGCTCGTTTCCTTTGACCATTGCGTCAGCCAACTGACCTGAGGCTGCGAAGAAACTGTGGTGCCATCCCGGTGCTTCTCCGGTCGCGACAAAGGCTGGCAGCGAATAGAGCGTGTCGTCAGGAATTGTCGCTTCGATGAAAGCGGCCTTCACAATATCTTCTGGATGGCGGGCCACCATTGGATAGCTATTCCAGATACCAATGTCGTGGGCGACGAGATAGAAGGGCTTGTTCGCACTAATCCGCTTGGCTAGCTTGTGGAGATACTCAGAGATATCCACGCCAGTGAAGGTAGTCTGCGGCGGCGCTGACAGGCCAAGACCTGGTAGATCGACTGCTACGACCGTATAGCGTTCCGCGAGTTGCGGCATGAGGTTATTCCACTCATACCATGTCTGGCCGAAGCCGTGGACAAGCAGCACTAGGGGGCCTTTGCCGCCACTTACGAAATGCAGCTTCACACCGTCAACAGTTTCGTAGGCGCTGGTAAAACCTTCGGGTATCGGAAACTCCGCCTGTGTGGCGCTGACAGCTGGAGGCAGCGCAGGATTGATCTGTGTTGCGTGGGCCTGAGTTGCACCCATAGCGAGCGCAGCAACGGCTAGTGCAATTGCATGGAGCTTCATGTTTTTCACCTGGTGGGACGATAAATGATTGGGCAATCAGCGATTTTGTTGAGCGCGACTACCGGGAGGAAATGCGTAGCGCCGTGCTGCTAGTGCTATTACAAAAGCGAGGAATGCGAGGATGGCCACAGTGGGCGGCAGCGTGGACGTACCACCTTGAGTGAGGAGCGCTCCGCCAACAGCTCCGCCAGCCGCGATCGCCATGTTCCACGCAGTGGTTACCATTGCCTGGGCCAAGTCCACGCCATCGCCGGCGGCATCAGCTGATGCAGTCTGCATCATGGCGCCCGCTCCACCAAAACCCAGTCCCCAGACAACGGCGCCCAGATAGACCGCGATACTGTGTTCTCCAGCGATACTCAAGAACGCAGCGGTTAAAGCGAATGAGCCGATCGCTGCAAGCACCATCAGACGGAGCATCCGGTCAACCCAACGCCCGACTACCCATATGCCAACAAGCGAACTGATTCCGAACGCCAGCAGGACTAGATCGACCCGCGACTGCGACGCTGTTGAGAACGGCGCGATGTAGGTGTAGAGAATGTTGTGGGCAGTCATCCAGGCCAGGATGACAAGCAGGATCGGTATGACGCCCTTCGTTCTGATGACGCCAGTGAGCGAGGGACGGTTGTTGCCTGTTCGGCCAGGAGCATCGGGGACTTTCACGATGATCCAACCGATCAACATGACAGCAAGTGCCGATAGAATCAGAAACGATCCGCGCCACCCCACCAGGCTTCCCAGGAACGTCCCCAACGGCACACCCAGCGACAGCGCCAGGGGCACACCCACCATCGCGACCGCCATTGCCGCCCCTGTCTGTTCGGGACGTACGATGCTACGTGCGTAGCCTGCAAGTATTCCCCACGCTAAACCTGCCGCACATCCTGCTATGAACCGTGCGATCAGCACGACACCGATTGACTCAGCCATCGCGGTCAACGTGTTGCCGATAACAAAGCAGATGATCGTTGCAAGCAGGACAGGCCTGCGGCGCAAGCCTTGCGTGAGACTCGTGAGTGGGATTGCAGCCAACAGCGATCCAAGTGCGTAAACAGCGACAAGCTGCCCCGCAATAGCCTCAGTGATCTGAAGTCCAGAGGCGATGCTGGGCAACAAACCGGCGGGTAATGTCTCGGTGACGATGCATAGAAAGCCAGCGGCCGCTAGGCCAGCCAGTGCCGCGATGGGTAGTCCGGAGATCGTGGTAGGAGCCTCATCGGACAGACTCTGTGATGGGGAGGGCTGCATGATTTTCCTTGCGATTGGCGTACGGGCTGCCGTGTAGAGCGCCACCTGACGACGTGGATATTTACGTTAGTAGTCACTATAGTATTCACAAACCCCAAAGTAAACGGTTTCTGTAATGGTCATTAACGTAAATAAGAGATCCCGCGGGCGACCGCGTCAATTTGTCCTTGAGGACGCCATCCAGGTCGGGCTGCATCTGTTCCACGAGCATGGCTATGAGAATGTCAGCGTCGCATCGCTGACCGAAGCGATTGGGATCACGCCGCCGAGCTTCTATACGGCCTTCGGCAGCAAGGGTGCGTTTTTCAACGATGCTTTGAGGCATTACTCCGCGACTGTTGTGCCACTCGACACCTTTTTGATCCCAGACAAATCACCGCAGACTGTACTTAGGGACATGCTTAGGGCTGCGGCACATGCATACGCCGCTCATCCGAACCGCCGAGGTTGTTTTATTCTGGAGCATGCGAAGGCCGGAGCCACTGAGTCGGGAATAGCTGCTAAGCAAATCGCAGACGAGAATCGTGCAAAAGTGATGGCGTTTCTCGAAGCATCTGGCATCTCCGCTGCTAGCCACGTCGTAGACTATGTCTCCGTGACCATGCTTGGCCTGTCGGCTGCGGCGAAGGAGGGTTGGGAGGAAGAGAGGCTGAATGCAGTTGTGGAGACCGCCGCGGTAGGCCTCGGCAAAATAATAGGCAGCGCCAAGGATATACCTGAAGAATCTTCCTGAGACTTCCACGCACGAGGCTTTAACTCCTGAAGTCATGACGCCGGCCTCGCTGGCGTCGTCCGGCTATTGCCTGGTTTCTCTCTACACCCGCACGCCTTCCTGGCCAACCCAATGTATGAGTCTTGCGCGATTAATCCGATTGCCACGTATGCGGCAGCAACTGATCGATTTCACTCGCCCGCTGCGTCGGCAACCGCGTCAGCACATCCTTGAGATATGCATACGGATCATGCCCATTCATACGTGCAGACTGAATCAGACTCATGATCGCCGCCGCGCGTTTCCCACTGCGAAGCGACCCTGCAAACAACCAGTTGGAACGCCCCAGTGCCCACGGCCGGATCTGATTCTCGACCGAATTATTGTCTATGGGCACAGCCCCATCCTCCAGATAGCGCGTCAGCGCTATCCAGCGTTTAAGACTGTAATCAAAGGCTTTCGCCGTCGCTGATCCGTTGGGCACAAGATCGCGCTGGGTCAACATCCATTCGTGCAGTGCTTTGGCCAATGGTGCTGCTTTTTCTTGTCGTATTCGCCAGCGATCCTCGTCACTCATGTCTCGCGCTTGGCGCTCAACTTCGTACAAGCCACCAATCGAGTGCAGTGCTTGTTCTGCCAACTGGCTTTTATTCGCTGCGTGCAGATCGAAAAACTTACGGCGAGCGTGGGCCATGCAGCCAATTTCGGTCATGCCCTTCTCGAATCCGGCTTTGTAGCCAGCAAAGTCATCGCACACCAGCTTGCCGTTCCATGAGCCGAGGAAGTTTCGCGCATGCTCACCGGCGCGGCTCGGACTGAAGTCATAGACCACAGCCTTTAGCGCTGAAAACGGTGTGGTGCAGTAAGCCCATACATAAGCTCGGTGCGTTTTCTTCTGTCCGGGCGCAAGCATTTGCACCGGCGTCTCATCGGCGTGGACAACTTGCTGCGCCAGAACGGCTTCTCGCAAGGCATCAACCAGCGGCTGAAGCTGTACACCGGTTTGCCCAACCCATTGAGCCAGTGTGGAGCGCGGTATCGCCAAACCGGCGCGGCCGAACATTTTCTCCTGCCGATACAGCGGCAAATGATCAGCGAACTTCGCCACCATCACATGAGCCAGCAGACCTGCGGTCGGGATGCCCTTGTCGATCACTTGGGCCGGTACCGGTGCCTGGATCAGCGTTTCACACCGGCGGCAGGCCCATTTCCCACGTACGTGTTGCTCGACGGTGAACACGCCCGGCGTGTAATCGAGCTTCTCGCTGACGTCTTCGCCGATGCGCTGGAGCTGGCAACCGCAAGTGCACTGGGTGTTTTCTGGTTCGTGATGAATGACGGTACGTGGAAACTGCTGCGGCAGCGGTGCGCGCTTTGGTTTTTGGCGCACCTCTTTTGGAGCCGGAGCCGGCTGGAGTGCCGTCAGCTCAGCGTCGATAGCCTCAAGATCAGTGTTAAGCAGATCGTCGAGCAAGCTGCCTTGCTCAGGGCTGATCTGCTCGCTGCGCTTGGCAAACCTGTGCCGCTTGAGGATCGCGATCTCGTGAGTCAGCTGTTCGATGATGGTTTGATCGCGATGGATCTTTCTGCCCATGGTGTCGACCTTCGACATCAACTGCGCAGCGAGCGCGCGCAGTTGGTCGGGGGTCATTTGGTCAAGGTTGGGCAAGGAAGTCATGCCGTGGATTTTACCAAAGCAGACCGCCTACGGCAGCAGGCTCAGACGCTAATTACACTTTTTAAAGGATCGTGATTGCACCGCCAGCCCCAACGCGCTGCCACGGCAGACCAAGCACCAAGGCTTGAAGTTGTTCAGTATCCAGTTCCAGCTCGCTACCTTGTCGAGTGCCTGGCCAGTGAAATTTGCCTTGATTCAACCGCCGAGCTGCTAACCAAACCCCAATCCCGTCGTGTACCAGCACTTTCATCCGGTTGGCCCGTCGATTGGCAAACAAATAAGCGCAGTGCGGCTTCGCCGCACCAAATACCGTAATGACTCTGGCCAAAGCAGTCTCGGTACCGGCGCGCATATCCATGGGCTCAGTAGCGAGCCAAATGGCGTCGATGCGGATCATTGAGCAAGCTCACGGATAAAACGGGCACACCCCACAGGGTCTGTAGATGGCCACTTCACGGTGAGGTTCTGCTGGCCGAAAGGCACCTCGATGGTGACGAACATTTGCTGATCGGGCAGTGGTAGGGATGGTAGTTTGATCGGAACGAAAGCGGGCAACGCCAGCGCCTGGCAATCACGATAAACAGGTAACCACTTTCGAACCAAGTTGGCGTTGATGCCGTGGCGCTGGGCTACGCTGGCTAGCGACACGCCGGGTTGCAGGCATTCCTGGACGATCTGGGCTTTAAGGGGTTTGGGGTAAGAGGTTCTTTGGCGCATGGCGATCCTGATGATTAGGGCAATGGTGTCCACGTATTTTTAAGTGGAGAACATCGCCCTTATTGCAGGGGATTGGTAGGTGACTTCGCCGGGCGCTTACTAAACGGATAGCGCCCATCCTGCGCATCCGCGCCGCCCACGATGGCGAAAGCGGCCATTGGAACGATCAGCAGGGCGACGACACAGGCTTTTTGCAGGAAGCGGGTTATCGGTTGTAATACGGAGTAACAGCTGCTGTCGAACATAGCGACCTCTTTAAAGGCTATTGAGAAGAGGTCAAGTAGCCCATGGGCGATGGCACCTGCAAAATGAGAAGAGGGCTAAAAAGTTGAGCGATGTTTCTGTGGTTGGATAGCGAAACCTCGACAGTCCTCCCGCTGCCTATGGTCACAACTGCATCGGGCTATCGTCAGTCCTGACGATCCTCTTGTCTTTGGCCTCATTCGAATAGGCGCCAATTTTTTCCTGTTGCGCGGCCAGCAGTGCGCATATTTTCATCAGCGTCACGGCCTCATCCGGCGTCCTGCCGCTGGCCGCCATAGCGGTCAACTCAACCACCGACCAGCCAATAACTGCCGCCGCATCTTCCAGGTCGTAAAACAATTCCTGCTGGGCAGTCCTGGGACCATCGAGCCCTTGTATCAAGTCGTCCACTCAGCCCTCCAGCTGCTTCAGTTCAAAACCCATGGCGTTCATCCCGATTTATGCCAAGTTCGTGTGCTCGACGAGGCAATGTGTCTTCCACACCAAGCATGTGTAAAGAGGTCACTTGCCCCAGTCACATCCAGAAACGTCCAAGTAATAAACGACGCCTCTGCACCGGCCAACCACAGCACGGCCCGCGCCACCTCTTCGGGCTCTCCTCCACGGCCCATCGGGATGCTGTCCTTCACGCGATCGACGCGGCCAGGTTCTCCGCCGCAGGCGTGCATTTCTGTGTAGATGTGCCCCGGGCGTACGCAGTTGATGTGTATGCCTTCGCGCGCGACTTCCTTGGACAGCCAGCCCGATGGTGAACGTCTCCAGGGCGCCTTTTGACGCTGCGTAGTCCACATACTCATTCGGGCTGCCGAGGCGGGCGGCGCCCGAGGATACGTTGATCACACTGCCGCCTTTGACGATGCGACGAAACGACATGCGTTTGACGGCTTACTGCGCGCAACAGCGCATTCCAGCTTGCGTGCAAGAGGGCGGCGAAGAGAATGAGTAACACAATAGGAAAAGGCGTGCGCCATGTTAAGCAACACAGTGGCCAGACGGAAGTCGGTTGTTACTCATGACGTGACGCCACGTTGTACCGTCACGCATACAAACCCTACCATCAGGTTACACGATAGCCGTGACGCACTTCCTCTTGCACTGTCCTATCAAACGAGAAGTTAATCTCGTCAAGTAAGAGAGTGATCTCATGAAGTTGAAGTGTCTAACCAAGGCGGCTGTTGTCGTCGCGCTGTTGTCGAGCTTGTCGGGCTGCTGGATATTCATGCCGCCGGGTGGTGGCGGCGGTGGTCACGGTGGCGGACATGGTCAGGGCGGTGGCCCAGGCCCGCGTTAAATCATTAGCGCCGCAGGCAAGTCATGAACAATGGCTAGCCTGTTTTTTTGCCTGCGATAAACCCCAGGCAAAGAAAAGCCCGCGTGGGGCGCGCGGGCTAAAAGGATGTTCATTAGGAGCTGGGTCCACCATAGGGGGTCATCTGTGAAAGGTTTGTGAAAACGTTGGCAAAAAAGTGTATGCCTCAATCGTGCCGTTGCTGTACGGGGCAGGGTGCGCCATAACTCTTTAATGTCGCAGGCATACCCCCGTTGGATGCCGCATCATGTACATGTCTACCAGTCTGTTGTCAGCGTTCGTGCTGTTCGCCTTCGTGTCTTCGATCACGCCAGGGCCCAATAACACCATGTTGCTCGCCTCGGGCGTGAATTTCGGGTTCCGTCGGTCGATGCCCCATGCGTTGGGGATCAGCATCGGGTTCATGGTGCTGGTGATCGCGGTGGGCCTTGGCTTGGGCGAAGTGTTCAAGGTGTTTCCATCGGCTTATACGCTGTTGCGCTACGTGGGCGCGGCGTACCTGCTGTACCTGGCGTGGAAAATCGCGACGGCGGGCGGCCTATCCGACAGCAACGATGAGCAGGGCAAGCCCATGACTTTCCTCGGCGCGGCGGCGTTCCAGTGGGTGAACCCCAAGGCCTGGATCATGGCGCTCGGGGCCATCACCACCTATACGCCGGCTGAAGGCTATGTCACCAATGTGCTGGTGATTGCGCTGGTGTTCGCTGTGGTCAACTTGCCCAGCGTGTGCGTGTGGGTCGGCTGTGGCAGCGGCTTGCGCAGTGTATTGCGTGAGCCGCGCTGGCTAAGACTGTTCAACGGGTCGATGGCCGGCTTGCTGGTGTTGTCGCTGTACCCGATGCTGTTTGCCGGCTGAGTGTCAGACCGGCGAGATGGTCGCCAGCAAGCCAATGCCGATGGTCAACACCAAAAAGCCGAACAGGAAAAGTGCCATCTTGGCCATAAGGCCTCCGAAGAGTGGGTTGGGAATGGGGCCATTGTCCGCCTCACCCGCACTTCAATACAGGCGCAGATAGCAAAGAAAAAACCGTATCAGATGGCTCGCCCCCTGTTCTGCCACGGGCTTTGAGCGTTTGCGGTTTTCTCAAGATCAGTGCCTGAGACAGCCATCGCGTTTCCCCCTAAGATGACACCCACTGCATCAACAATAAGAGTGGGCCAACCCTCGATGGAAAGACGTCAATTCAGCGGAGGCATGAAAGGCAAGAACCTGCGCTACCTCAATGAAACCCGGCAGCCAGCGTCGGTGACCCGTGTCGGCTTCTTGCTGCTTGAGCACTTTTCCCTGCCCGCATTCACCCAGACCCTCGACACCCTCGTCACCGCCAACCTGCTGCGTCCGGAATTATTCGCTTCGCGCACCTTCGGCTGGGACGCTGGCGAAGTCAACAGCGACCTGGGCCTGGTGATCCGCCCCGACGCACGTCTCGACATGGCGGCCCTGCAAGACCTGGCGTTGCTGGTGATCTGCGGCGGTTTTCGCACTGAACTCAAGGCGAGCGAAGACTTCATCCACCTGCTGCGCAGCGCTGCCGAACACGGCGTCGGCCTCGCCGGCCTGTGGAACGGCGCCTGGTTCCTCGGTCGCGCCGGCCTGCTGCAAGGCTATCGTTGCGCCATTCACCCCGAACATCGCCCGGCCCTGGCGGAAGTGTCCAAGGCTGCCCACGTCACCAGCGAACCCTACGTGATCGACCGCGACCGCCTCACCGCGTCAAGCCCTTCCGGCGCCTTCCATATGGCGCTGGACTGGATCAAGGGCCTGCACGACAAAGCCCTGGTCGAAGGTATCGAAGACATCCTGGCCTTCGAAGAATCCCGCTACCGGCGTATCAAACCCACCGAAAACGTCAGCGTCAGCGCGCCCTTGCGTGAAGTCGTAAAACTCATGGACGCCAACCTCGAAGAGCCCCTGGAACTCGACCAGTTGGCCGTCTACGCCGGCCGCTCCCGCCGCCAGCTTGAGCGGTTGTTCAAGGAACAACTGGGCACCACGCCGCAGCGTTACTACATGGAACTGCGTGTCACCGAAGCGCGCCGGTTGCTGCAACACACCGAGTTGTCTCAAGTGGAGGTGCTGGTGGCGTGCGGGTTTGTCTCACCGAGCCATTTCAGCAAGTGCTATAGCTCGTATTTCGGATATCGCCCCTCCAAGGAGAGGCGGTTGGTCAAGTAGAGTTACGCCTGACTCCTTTTTTCAAGGAAGAGCTATGTCTCTTACACGTTTGGACCGTTACCGCGGCAGCTTGCTGGGCCTGGCGTGCGGTGATGCAGTGGGCACTACCGTTGAATTCATGCCGCGCGGCACATTCACGCCGCTCACTCGCCACAACAGCCGGTGCGCCTGCTTTCCTGACATCATGCGCCTAAGCGGTCCGCAAAAGACGTAAAGATGAAATTTGTGTCGCCAGGTAAGCATGCGCAGGGGCAACGGCTGAGCTGGTCAGTACCAACAAGCTCAACGTGTCAGCCATCAAATCCAAGGTTCCGCAGAGCGTACAGACCGTATTGTCCCGAGTAAGGGTGGCGGTAAGGCTCACGGATTGGAGCGAGAGTTTGCACTTCAGCGTATTGATATCAGTAAACCCGGCGACCTCGGCGCTGGTCTCCTGACATTTGAAAGAGCCCCGGACGATACCAAAGCGTTGCTTGCTGTCGCTGTACACACTCAACACTAAGGAGGTCCCATCGGCTGTGACCCAATGGCCTGCCAGGGTATTTTTGACGGGAAAGGGTTCGATGCGCGTACTCGGCCTGGTCTGCACTTGCTGTTCAGCCCGCGTATACACCAACTTGTCGATATAGCTGCCCTGGCGTGCCAGCTCCGGAAAGTCGCTGGTCGCGACTAACACGTGGTTCAATGTGAGCACGTTGCCTTTCTCCGTCACACTCAGTTGGCCACTTAAGCCCGAGGCCCAGTTCCAACTGGGATCCTTTGTTTCGTCACCAAGGTCATGCCATTCAATGGCCAATGCCAGTGGCTGGTTTGTAGTGCGGGTTGCACCCGTGCCCGATACGCATCCAGTGATCGAGTACTCACCCGTTGAACCGGTCGATGATCGATAGGTGCCTGTGACCTGCCGCCCCGAAACTTGCAGGGTCATTACCGAGCCATAGTCGTTCCGCCAGGTTCCGGCAACTGTGAATGTTTCGCTAGCCGGGCCCGGCAGGGTGAGTTTTCCATTCAGCAGCGCTCTTGCATCAGGCGCAAAAGGCTTCGACGAAGACCGCGTGATGATCTGCGGACCATCAGGACGATTGAATAGCCAGATCCCCACTGGGGCCAGCGAGTAAACCTCGCGGCTGCATTTCACCACTTGATACTCATAGACGGTGTAGCAGTAATCCATGACCACCGATCCCACCACTACCAGGTCAGTCAGGCCCAATGGAGCGAACTGAGGGAGTATGTGGCCTTGTTGTGGACCCGCTTCGATCAGGCATTCATAGAGTTCGCTGCCCAGGGTCATTTGGCCGTCTGCAAATTCCAACAGGATGTCAGGCTGGTTGCTGTGGGAGATACGGGCCAGTGTTTCGCGCATGAGCGCAGAGTCACCTTTGAACTGCGATGAGCCAGAGTCGAGGGCAAACTTGATATTGGAGCGCAGGTGTTCTGAACCGACTGAATATGACTTCAACTCGGTTGACCAGATGTATTCCACTCCGGGCAATGCGCTATAGACGGACCAAGGCAAGAACAGATGCGGACCCTGGGCTTTAGATGAGTCGACAGCGCCCATTCGACAGTCGCCGCTTCTCCTCTGGGCATCCCAATCAAACGCAACGAAGGGGTGGGCAGGGTCGAGTTGACCTTCGCGCATCAACGTCTGGAGCACAAATGAGCTGCGACCCTCCACATAGGCGCTGCTGCACGGAAGGCCTAAGCCACCATCCCAGTTCAACTGCTTGAATTGGTTAACTTCGTAAGCCGCTGCCAGAAACAGTTGGCTGTTAAAGTGCGCGTCGTTAGGTAGGGTGAGCACGTCCGACGCTGACTCCACCTGCATCGTGCCCCATGGCCCAAAACTGTAAGGTCGACGCAGGCAATCGGTAAAAGCAAAGGTGCTGGAAGCCTGGATGTCAAAACGGCCACCTGCAAAATGCTTGCATTGGTCGGTGGAACAAAGCGTTGAGGTGACCCAGCTCATATTTGTGCCTGAGTCGAGGGAGAACTTGAGCGATTGAGCAGGGGTACCCAGTTTGATTGTGCAATACCAGGGCGATGCCCCATTGTTCTGAAAGGGCCCCCGTTGTATGGGGAACACCAGGGTGTTCTGTAGTGGTTCACTGTTCATGAAGACTCCATCCTTGAGGGGAATGCAGGGCTACTGGAAAAGTGCGGGAGCCCTGCAGTTTGCGACTTCATATTCATCCTGGCTTTCCTGTCGGTGACTGCCAGTGGTAGCCGATGAGAGCGGTCGGATTTGACGATCGGGCACGCCAGCTTCAACGCAACGCTTCGCCCTCGGTTTCGGGAATGAACACGACGAGTATTACCGTCACCATCAGGAATGCATTAATGATGGTGGTCGTCAGGTTGAACGATGACCCGTAGGCAATCAGCGCTCCGATCAGCGAAGGTGCCAGTACGTTTGCCACCCGTTGCGCGAAAATGGCCCATCCGTAACCCACTGTTCGAAGTGGCGTGGGGTACAATTCGCCGATCCAGGCGCCCCACACGCCCCAAGCCCCCAGGCTGAAAAATGCCAGGGCAAAGTTGCTCAGGTAGAGCATCTCCAGCGTATGGGCATTAGCGAAGCCGTAACCGGCCAGTACTGATGCGCCGATAAAGCCGACGATGATTTTTTTACGTCCCAACCGTCTCGTCAGGTACGACGCGGCCATATACCCCGGAATCATGCACAGTGCAGACAGTGCAATAAAACCGTAGCTCTGAGGCAGGCTCAACCCGCGCTGCTGGAGTAACGTGGGCAGCCAGGTCTGTAAGCCCCAATACCCCCAGGAAAACGTGAAGTTGACGGTAATCTGCAGGAGGCTGACTTTGAGCAGTGGGCGGCGGAACAACTCCCGTTGGTGGCCTGACACGCTACGGTCTACTTGCAACGTCTGATCTTCGGGAATTTGCACCCTGCCACGGCTCAGCGTATTGATCGTTGCCCTAGCGTCAGCCTGCCGATTCATAGAGGCCAGCCAATAGGGTGACTCCGGGACCCAGCGTGCCACCGCAATCGCCCACAGACCGCCAAGTGAACTCAATACGATAACTGCGCGCCATCCATAGGGGAGCAGCCACACGGTGGCGCCTAATGCCAGCAGCATTCCAATAGGCCAGCCAGAAGCGAGATACACTGTCAACGCACCGCGATAGCGAACCGGTAACAGCTCCTGGAAGTGGGCAAATGTCACCACCATCATGCCTACTGCAGCGACCCCGGATAGCAATCGCAGGGCATAAAGCGTTGAGTAGTCAGGCGCAAACGCGCTCCCCAGAGAGATCAACCCGTAAGTGCCCAGGCTCCAGATAATTGCACGCTTACGGCCGATACGTTCGGCGACTTTTCCCCAAGGCAGCGCCCCCACCAGCATCCCAATGAACATCGCGCTGATCAGGTGGCCCACGGCAAGTGCGTCCAGGGAAAACTGCGCCGCAATCAGTGGTGCGGTATAGACGATGATCATCATCTCCCAGGCTTCAATCGCGAATACAAAAAACAATACCAGGCAGCATTGCAGGTGGGTGCGGGTCAGGGGGAAGCCCCTGAAAACATCCCCGACTTCGCGAGTGCTCGCACTGGCATCGGGTATCGGTTGGGCAGGGTGGAGCGTCGAGGGTATATCACTCATGGTGGCTATCCTTTTCGAAGTCAGGCTTTTACACGGTTGCCGATTGGCGCAGCGCCCTGGAATAAACCGAAGCGTTGGATTTCGGCCTCAGGAGGCGGCTCACAGCTGCCTACACGGCTTGGTCGCCAACCAAATCTGCGTTTCATGCCGGCCATGGATTCGGCCACTTTGAAGGCCGCTACCACGGGGTCTATCACCGGTACGCCGACCTCACGCTGCACTTCCTCGAAAAATCCAAATTCGATGGTGCAGCCCAGGATGATGGCCTCGGCACCGTCGTCTTCCACTGCACGATGAGCCTGTTCGATGATCTTGCGCCGGGTCACAACGTGATCCAGCTGGAACTCATCCACGCCCATCCCCAGCGGCCTTAACGAAGCCAACCGGTCACCCGCGCCATAACCCTGGACACGGGTACGCATCTGCTCGATCCACTTGGTGCGCCCAACAATGATCGAAAACCGATTAGCCAGGTGTTCTACCACTTGCAAACTCGCCTGGCAGGGCGCCACCACCAGCGTTTCTCCGGAGATTTCCCGTGCATCTTCCAGTGCTGGGTCGTAAAAACACCCGAGTACCAAGGCGTCCACGCCCTCCTGTGCACAATCGCGCGCAATGCGCACCGTGCGCTCATAGGTGAGAGCCTCATAAGCACGGTACTCCAAGTGTGTCGGGCTATAGGGCATGTCAAACGACACCACTTCAACCTGGGTGGAAGGCTGCTTGATGCTGTGCAACAGATGGGCGATGGGCTCGTCAAACGTCGGGCACCCAATGGGGTTGAGCCAACGCACGGTGACCGGCATATCTTGCGGCGCGATGTTGAAGTCAGAACTGTCCATACGGTATTCCTTGATAGAGGCTCAGAGGCCTTAGAAGAATTTCACCAGGACCATGGTCAAGCTATTGGAATAGGGCAGGTTGTCGCTGTGGTAGTAATCGAAGTTCAGGTTCGCCGAAACGTAGAACTTTTGTTTAGCGAAGCCGGTGTAGGTCATCGCGGGGCCGATCTTGCCTTCACGGGATTCCTTGAAGTCCGACGCCGAGCGGTTGTTGATGTGGTAGGAGTGATGCAGACCGAGCCATAAATCATCGGTCACCAAATAGCCGGCGGCGATGTCCGCCATCCAGAAGCTGATACCGCCACGCAGGTTTACGGGATCGCCATCGCCAATGTCGGTGCTATGGCGGTTGCGCGATGCGTAGTGGATACCGATCGGCGTAAACGTCGCAGCGAAGCGCCCTACGCGTAGGTAGTTGGCAACGCTGAAGCTGGCGCCATATCGGTTGGCAAAAGCGCCGTACCCCGTCCCCTCATCGTTACCGTTGGGGAACTCCAGCGAGAGCGTCGGGTTGACCCAGAACGTGGTGAAATCATCAGCGCCGTACGCGCTGGTGGGCTCGACCACGTTGTAGTAATAGGCCAGGCCCAGGTTTGGAGAGGCAACTCCCCATGCACCATTGTTGCGTGAGGCATTGCTGCCGGTATAGCCGGCGTCGGCACCGACCCAGAACTGCAGCTGATCGCGCTGTGTTCCGGTAACGCCGGTCTCGGAGAAGTACGCCAGTACCGTGTTGCTGCCTGCGCGCACGTCGCCGTTTGTGGTACGAGTGAACACGGGGAACGATTCCAGGGCCCACTTCCCAGGTTCGCCAGGTTGGGCGAAACCGATGAATTGTTCGCCTTGTGCCGGGGCTGTGAATCCCAAAACCAAGGCAAGCGTAGGCCCTACCCATAAACGAGATGAGTGCTGAGTCTTCATGATGGCGCTCTCTTTTTGTTGTTGTTTTGGACGGCTGAGCGTCAGTGTCAGATCGTCAGCCCGTACACGGATTGCGCGGTTTCGGCATCGACATAACCGTTCTTCACGTCTGCGCGCACTGCGTGAGGGTCACGTTGGCGGGCGGGGCCATAACCGCCGCCGGCACCGGTACGCACCCTGACCAGATCACCGGCATCCAAGGCGACACCGCTGGCCATGCTGTAGCGTTGGCATTCGCCATCGCTTCTGACGACTTCTACATAGTTGGGCGTACCGTCTCCGCCTTGCTCCAGGCCCCAGGGCGGAATGACCGAGCGGGTGTAGCCGCAGGTCATGAAGCTGCCATCGGCGCGAATCCGATAATCGATACAAATGCCGCGACCGCCCCGGTACTGGCCATGCCCACCGGGCTCGTCATTCAGGGCGAGCTGTTCGACATACAGCCCATAGCGGGCTTCGCACACCTCAACGGGGCAGTTGTAGGTTTCTCCATGCAGCCCGGAATACACGGCGTTGTTGCCATCGCGACCAGGCTCGGCGCCCCAGCCGCCGATCTCCGGTTCCACGAGGGTGAACATGCGCCCGGTGTCGGGGTGAACGCCGCCAATGATCGTGGCGCACACCGAAGCGAAATTGCCGGCGGGCAAACGGTCCGCAAACTGTTGAGCCAGGCAGCACAGGATCAGGTCGTGAACCCGAATCAGGTTCTCGAAATAGAAGCCTTCGGCAGCGGGCAGTTGGGCATCGAACAATGACCCCGGACGGGTCAGTACCCTGAGGGGGCGAAAGGTGCCGCCATTGGTGATTCCTTGCGGTGCAGTGAGCGCCTTGAACGCCATTTGCGCCGCTACGACTGCTCCGTCACGGCTAAGGTTTGTGGGCCCCAGGCATTGGTCGGGATTGTCGCGCAGATCGATTACCAGCTCGGTTTCGCGGATGTCTATCCGCACCTTGAACACGCTGCCGTCGTCTTGCAGCTCTTCGAGGTTGAACTGCCCTGCGGGTAATGCTGCCAGTGCCTTGAGCGACACTTTTTCGCCCAGGTCCATGAAGTCTTTCATCGCCAATAAAAACAGGGCGCAGCCGTACTTGTCGTTCAGTTCGTGCAAGCGCGTCGCACCGTTACGTACTGCCGCTACGCCGGCCCACAGGTCACCCTCCATGAAGTCCGGCATGCGTGTGTTGGCGCGCAAAATCTGTAATACCGAGCGGATCGGCTGGCCTTTGCTGATCAGCTTGACCGACGCCAGGCGCAGGCCTTCCTGGAAAATATCCGTGGCGTCCGTGGACAGCGATCCCGGTACTCGGCCGCCTACATCATTCCAATGGGCGATGTTGGCGGTCCAGGCAACCAACTGGCCGTCTGCAAATACGGGCATGGCCAGCACTACATCGTTGAGGTGTGTCACGGCGCCATCATGGGGGTCGTTGCTGATGAAAACGTCGCCGTCTTCAATGTCTTGGGGCAGAGGGTGATGCAGTAGGATCTTTTTTACCGCTTTGTCCAGTACCCCCACAAAAGCCGGAATGCCTGCGCCGGAGCTGGCGATCTCGCCCTGGGCATCGGTGATGCCGGTGCCCATGTCCAGCACTTCATAGATCACCGGGCTCATGGCGGCATTGCGCATTGAGGTGAACATCTCGTCGGCGATCGCCTGGAGCGAGTTCTGGATGATGTCTCGGGTGAAAATGTCGAGCGTAGTCATGGCAATGTTCCTTCAGCCGTTGATCATGATGTGCAGGTTGCCAAGGCGATCCACGTGCACGCGATTGCCGGGATGTACCACCACGGTGGTTCCGGCATCCTCGACGATGGCCGGACCGGAAAAGGTCATCAGTGGCTCAAGCAAGTCGTAGTCGTAGAGGAGCGCTTCATGGATGCCCTCCTGCGCGTAGTCCACCCGCCGCAGGCCTTTACAGGCCTCGCTGACCAGTCGACCAGTGATTGGCAGCGCCGTGGGTTGTAACTTGCCAATCTGGGCGGCAGCGACCAGGTGAAAGCCGATGATTTCCAGCGGGGCTTGCAGTTGGTAGGTGTAGTGCTGCTCGTAAACGCTGTGGAAGCGTTGTTCGATGGCTGCCCAGTCTGCGTCCAGGCGCTCTTGTGGGTTGAGCAACACCTCCACGGAATGCTCCTGGTTCTGGTAGCGCAATTTGCAATGCACTTGAAGCTCAACCTGCTGTGGGGGAATCGCTTCTGTGACGAATTGCTCGCGAGCGGCGCACATCAGCTCTTCGAGAAACTGTTGGGCTTGGTCAAGATTGTTGGAGTCTGCGGTTTCAACGAAGCGGTTGATAAACAGGTCACGGCGCAAGTCCGACAGGGTCATGCCCCAGGCAGAGAACACCGAGGCGCTTCGCGGCACGATGACTTTCTTTACGCCCAGTTCCTGGGCCAGGGCCACGGCATGCATCGCGCCTCCGCCGCCAAATGCCATCAACGTCAGCTCCCGTGGGTCGTGGCCTCGGCTCAACGAAACCAGTTTCAACGCATTGACCATGTTGTCGTTGGCCAGACGCACGATGCCGCGCGCCACCTCATCCACCGGTAACTGCAGGCGTTGGCAGAGCTCGTTCAGGCCCTGCTCCACTGCCGACAGGTCAGCTACCACATTGCCACCGCAGAAGTATTCCGGGTTGATACGCCCAAGCATCAAGTTGGCATCGGTCGTCGTGATCTGCGTCCCACCGTTGCCATAGGCCGCTGGGCCCGGCATGGCGCCGGCAGATTGAGGGCCGACGTGCAACTTCTCGAAATCGTCGACCCAGGCGATGGAGCCTCCGCCATTGCCAATTTCCACCAGGTCGACCACCGGCACCATGATTGGGTACCCCGCGTTGATCCGGTTACGCTCGATCCAGTAATCGGTCTTGATCGACACTTGCCCGTTGCGGATCAACGCGCATTTTGCGGTGGTCCCGCCAATATCCAGACCCAGCACATTGGGCTCGTCGATCAGTCGTCCCAGTTCGGCGGCCGCCCAGAATCCACTGGCCGGGCCGGATTCGACCATGGTGATCGGAATATCCCTGGCGTGCTCCACACTGTCGACACCGCAGTTGGATTGCATGATGTACAAGGGCGCCTTATAGCCACCTTCGCGCAACCCGCTCGCCAAGTCGTCGAGGTAGCGTGCAGCAATGGGCTGCACGTAGGCTGACAGCACGGTGGTGCTGGAGCGTTCGTACTCGCGCCATTCGCGGGTTATCTGATGGGAGGCCACCACCGAAACTTCTGGCCAGAGCTCACGCACATGCGCCAGTACCGCTTGCTCGTGTGCGGGGTTGGCGTAGGCGTGCAGCAGGCAGATTGCGACAGCCTCTACCTGGTCTGCGCGGAAGGCCTCAAGGATCCCGGCGATCTGCGAGAGGTCCAGAGGCTCACGCTCCTGTCCGTTGGTGTGCAGGCGCCCGGATATTTCGCGGCGCAGATAGCGGGGTACAAACGGCGCGGGCTTGACCCATTTGAGATTGAAATAATCGGGACGATTGGCCCGGGCGATTTCCAGTACATCGCGAAAGCCCTGGGTAGTGATCAACCCAGTCTTGACACCGCGTCGTTCGGTCAGCGCATTGATCACCACGGTGGTGCCGTGCGCCAGGAAGTCCACGGTGCCCAGGTCGATTTCGGCTTTACGGATAACGTTAAGCACACCCTGTGCAAAGTTCGGCGGGGTGGTGTCGACTTTGGCGGTGCGAATCCTCTGCTCTCCGGTGGCTGGGTCGTTTTCGAAATACACGAGGTCGGTGAAAGTACCGCCGACGTCGGTGGCCACGCGCACTGTTTTGCCGTCCATACCCACTGGGCATCTCCTGCTGTTTTTATGATTTTTTGACCAGGAGAGCGCCTCTCGCTGGTGTTGAGAAAGGCTAGGGCGCGCCGTCCACGGACGGCTACGCGCAGCGCGGGTAGGTGAGGGGGGAAGCAGCGTAGGGACTACCCGTGTGGGTAGGTTGGTGGCTTAACGCGAGGGGCCTACCAGTCCCAAACGCAATGCGGCCGCCATGGCTGCGGTCCGGCTATCCACGCCGAACTTGGCAAATATGTGTTTGAGGTGGAATTTCACGGTGTTCTCGGAAATATCCATACCTTGGGCAATCGCTTTATTCGATTGGCCTTCGGCAAGCAAGGAGAGGATTTGCGTTTCTTTTGCGCTGAATGGCATGCGCGGACGAACAGGGTGGGCACGCCAACCGCGCAGGCGGGTGATGATTGCAGCGAGGCGGGTATTGAGATCGGCGCTGGCTTCCAACGCTGGCAGCAAACATGGCCCGGCCTCCATTAACAGGCCTGGCAATGCCTGGGCAGGGACCGATGCGAGTGTCGCGTTGTGCTCAATCGGGTGGCCTTTGCCATATGCCGCCAAAGTCATTATATGCAGGCGCCAGGCAGGTAAATGCAAACCGCGCTGTTGCAGTGATCGAGCACCGTGCACGAGGCGATTGAGTGCCGCACTGGAGGTGCCCGTGGCGAACTGCAACCTGGCCAGCGCCAGTATCGCCGCCTCCTGATTGCGCCAATCGTCGGGACTATCTGCAGCACTTTCCAAGTGGGCGGTGCGCGATTCATGGCGTGCCTGTGACAGGAATCCCGCTTGTACCAAGAGGTCCACACGCCAAGCGCTGACCAGCCGTGTCAATCGTTGCCAATTGCGCGCCGTGGCGAGTTGCGCGACATGCTCCAACTCAAGCAGCGCTGGTTGCATGCCTTGGGACCGCAGTACCGTGCGCCATGCCACGTCGGCGGTGGCCGCGGCGATATCCAGCCAACCGTCTGTGTGGTTCAGCGAGGCCCAGCCGTCGCGAAACCAAGGTATCACTTCGGCCCAGGTGCCTTGCCAATACAGGTGTTGTGCCTTGAGACACCCCACCAAAGCCCTCACAGAGCTTTCGTTACCGAACTGGTCGACGGCAATCGATAAAGCGTTTTCGACCATCTGCGCTGATGCTGGAATATCGCCCGCCAACGCCAGGACTTGTGCTTCATGGATCCGGCAATAGTTCTCGCCCCGCGGGCTCGCAATCAGGCGCATCTTGATGTGCGCTGAACGAATGATCTGTAGCGCCAATGCCAGTTGGCCTTGGGTCAACGCCTGCAAGGCATTGACGCATTCAAGCGTGCCGGTAGCCAGCAGGTTATCGTCTGGGATGCCATCGTAGTGGGGCAGTTCGAAGCAGTCTACATAGGCGCAAGCGAGGGTCCGAACGACATAGAAATCGCCCGCCAAACGTCGATCGTTTTGAACACGTCCCTGGACAAGATCGAGGAGTTGGCCGGCGAGCGCGTGCTCGCCGAGCTTGGCGTGCAAGTACGCCTGGAGCAGTAGCAGGTCCGGTTCAGTACCCAGGGTTCGCTCGTCAAACTGCTGCAGCAGGCTTTGGGCGTACCGGATGCCGTTGTAGAGCACCACTTGCCAGCTTCCTGCGCGAACCACCAGATCCACCGCCAACCGCGTATCACGCGCACGCAGTGCATAAACGATCGCTTGAATCCAATCCTTTTCCTGGGCCAGCCATTGGGCTGCGCCATAGTGAATATCCCGTGCTGCACTCGCATCAATGCTCTGCTTGAGAAAGTCCTGAAGCAGGCGGTGATGGCGAAACCACTGACGGCCGGCATCCAGCGGTACCAATAGAGCGTCAAGGTGGGTCAGTTGCATCAATAACCGTGCACTGTCGCTGCGCCCACGCACCGCATCAGCCAGTTCGGCGTTGAAGCGCTCCAGCAGCGCCATGTCGCGCAAAAAAGCCTGGCATTCTGCTGACAGGCGTTGCACCACCTGCCCAGTCAGGTAGTCGGCGATATCGGCGACGCGTCCAGAGAACGCGGTGAGACCGTACAGCGAAGCATCGCCACTGGCCCGCCACAGGCGCGCCAGCTGCACGGCCACCGCCCACCCCTCCGTTCTTTCATGCAAGTACGTGAGTTCTGCGGGGAGGATATCGGGCCCCAGTATGGCTGCGGTTTCTGCCTGCGTTAGCATCAGTGCGTGTGCGGACACTTCATGCACCCAGCCATTGGCTTTCCACTGAGTCAAGGGCCAGCCAGGGCGGATGCGCGCAGCGACTATCCACTCCAGCCAGGGGGTCGCCTGTTCAAGCAGCGCCTGTACGAGGGTGTCGAGTTGAGGATTGGCTGCTGCATGGTAGTCGTCAAGGAACAGCGTGACCTGGCTGTTTTCCCTGGCAAGTGCGTGGAGCAGGGCGGTGATCGTGCGTTGCGGTTGGGCATCCAGCGCTTGGTCTTGCGCAAGCCGCGTCAGGTGCCCGAGATCAAGGCCCGCACGGTCTAGCGTAAGGATCAAATAGGAGAGGAAGCGATTGGGATCGCTGTCGGCCTCATCCAATGAAAGCCAGGCAGTGACTGGCGACGTCGTTGCTGATAGCAGGGTTTGGCGCCATTGCATCAACAACGTTGTCTTGCCGTAGCCGGCCGGGGCGACCACCAGAACCAACGGACCTTTGGTTCGCGTACTAAAAGCGTCCAGCAGTGATTGCCGAGGCAAAGCTGTCAGCAGCGTCAACGGTGGCGTCAGTTTGCCAACCCAACACCAAGCGCTGAGTGTGGCGATAGAAAGCTGTTTTTTCACGGTGGCGGGTCTCATGCGGGAGGGTCCGCTTCTGATTAAACAGCTGAGTTTTCCTGGGCGGCGCGCTGAATCGTCACGCGATGTTTATGGAGCCAGATATGTACGAGTCAGGTCCTTGCGTTCGTATAAATGGGCTGCACCACTGTAACCTGTAACCCGCATTCCAGAGGGATTGAGTTAAGCGATAGAACATATCTTGCGTGCCTTGTAGGATCCCTCTGATTTTGGGGTCATCAATCAAAATCGGCTCAGAGCGTAAGGCATGGGCGTTGGTACAAGGGTTGATGACGCCAACCCCCCAACGATCTCCGCCGTCACCGCCGCCTGCGTCAACCCCAAATGCTGATGCCCAAACGCAAGCAGCACCTTCCCGTCGCAGACCCGGTCAATCACCGGCAGCGAATCCGGCAACGACGGCCGGAATCCCATCCACGGCGTTGCACCTTCCGCACTCAGGTCCTGCCTAAACAACCCTTTACTCAACCGATGCAACTGCCAGGCGCGCTCCATATTCGCCGGGCGGTCGAGGCCGGCGAATTCCACAGTGCCGGCCAGTCGCAGGCCGTCGGCCATAGGCGTCAGGATGAATTTGCGTTCCAGGGAGGTGACGGCAAACGGCAGGCGCTGCTGTTCGTGAGGCAGCATGAGGTGATAGCCGCGCTCGGTGTCCAGCGGGACTTTTTTACCGGTCAGTGCGGCGGTGAGTTTGGCTGAGTGGGCACCGCAGGCGACCAGCACCTGCCGTGCGGTCAGCGGGCCTTGGTCGGTGGTGAGTGAGACGCCGTGTTGTTCCAAGCGTCCATCCAGCACCTGGCGCTTCAGGAATTGCACGCCACTGGCCTTGGCTGCCTGGACCAGCTCGCACACCACTTGGTAGGGGTCAAGGAAGTGCCCGGTGCTGGGAAAGAACAGCCCGCCTCGGATGTTGTCGCTCAACTGCGGTGCAGCCTGGCGTATCGCGTCGCCGGACCAGAATGCGACGGGCACCTGTTGCGCTTGCATACGCTGCTGCAAGGCATCCAGGGCGTCCCGTGAATCCGCCCGTTCAAACACCAGCAGTGAGCCCTCTTCGCGCAACAACTCCGGGCGCCCGATGCTGTGCAGCAGGCGCTGCCAAGCGCCCTGGCTGCCCTCGTTCAGCGCGCGGATACCCGCGACCGTGCGCTGATAGCTGGCCGGGCGCAGGTTCAATAACAGGCGCAGGAACCAGGGCAGGGCGCGCGGCAGGTATTTCCAATCCAGGCGCAGCGGGCCCATGGGGTCGAGCAGCATGCCGGGCAAGCGTTTGAGGATCGACAGGTCGGCAATCGGAAACACCTGTTCGGTCGCCAGGTGCCCGGCGTTGCCATAGGACGCGCCCATGCCGGGTTCCTGCTGGTCGACCACTACCACGTGCCGGCCCTGACGCGCCAGTTGCAGTGCACAGGCGACGCCGATAATGCCGGCGCCGACCACTACGATATCGGGATCGGACATGGTCTGCGCTGCACAGTTCGGCAGTCGATCAGCCGCCCTGCGGATGAAGCGATCCAGATCCGGCCCTTGTACCGCGATCACCAGCCCTGGGTTGGTACAAAATTGTCCGGCCCCCTGGGTCAAGGAACTCACAAAACCCTGGGCCAGTGCCTCACTCCGAGCCGCCAGCGCTGCCGGGAACAGGTACACCGGGTTGATCGAGCTCATTTCCGCATACACCGGAATCGGCTCGGGCCGCGCCTGCGCCACCGCCCGGCCCACCACCCCACTGGTGTCCGGGTGAGCACCATGGGCCTTGACCACTACCGGACAACCGGCGGCCAGTGCCGAAGCGGTGTCGCCACCGGCCACGGAAAACGCCAGCGGAAAGTTACTTGCACCAAACACGGCCACCGGGCCCAACGCGATGTGGCGCTGACGCAGGTCTGGCCGAGGCAGTGGCTGACGCTGCGGCTGCGCGGTATCTACCCGCACATCCAGCCATTCCCCGGCACGCACGGTGCGGGCAAAGGTGCGCAGTTGCCCGCAGGTGCGGCCGCGTTCGCCGTCGCCGCCCAGGTAGGCGGGCTCCAGGGCTGCGTGGGTGGCGGGATTGATCGCCCGGATCGCTTCGCGATTGCCGCAAATGAGTTGCTGACCGATCAGCATCTTGCCCGTCAGAGTCATGGAATCGTCCTGGAAAAAAGTGGGCTTGGCCGCTGCGAGAACCACAGCGGCGCGCAAGGGGTCAGGCGACGTTCTGTTCTGCTGACCAGTTGGCGTACCACTGGCGGAACAGCGCGTACTGGTGCTCGGCGTAACGGCGCTGGGCGTCGCTGAGGGCGTCGGTCTCGTTGAAGTGCAGCGCGTAGCCCTGGTCGCCGTTGAGCACCATCAGGTGCTTGTAATACAGCACCAGGTCGCAGCCTTCATCGAACGATGACAGCACTGCCAGCGCGGCTTCCAGTTCACGGGCCTGTCGGCGCGCCTTGGCATCGCCCTTGGCGGCTTTTTTGCTCAGCGCCACCAGTTGCAGAACTTCCCGAGGCAGTGCATTGCCGATACCGGTGATGGCGCCGGTCGCGTTGCAGTTGACGAAGCCGTGCACCACCTGGGTGTCTACGCCAACCATCAGCGTCACGTTATCGTCCTGGGAGGTGATGTGTTC
Organism: Pseudomonas sp. EA_15y_Pfl1_P101; assembly: GCF_963970835.1. Taxonomy (NCBI): domain Bacteria; kingdom Pseudomonadati; phylum Pseudomonadota; class Gammaproteobacteria; order Pseudomonadales; family Pseudomonadaceae; genus Pseudomonas; species Pseudomonas sp. EA_15y_Pfl1_P101. The sequence continues at coordinate 326,944 of NZ_CAXAPA010000004.1, forward strand.
GGCTGCGTAGCGCAGGTCGGCAGCGCCACCGAATTCCTTGAAGCCGATCAGGTTCGGGTGTTCGCGGCGCAGTTCGAAGAACAGGTCGGCGCGGGTGGCGAAGCCGTAGTACGGGCTGTTGTAGATCACCGCCGGCAGGTTGGGCGCAGCCTTGAGGATTGCCGAGAAGTGCGCCTTTTGCGCGGCGGCGCAGGCGCCTCGGGACAGTACGCGCGGGATCACCATCAGGCCATGGGCGCCGACTTTGGCGGCGTGGGCCGCATGCGCTACCGCTTCACGGCTGTTCACTGCGCCAGTGCCAACGATGGTCGGCACGCCCGCCGTCACCAGGCGTGCCACGCCTTCCTGGCGTTCCGCTTCGGTCAGCAGCGGCCAGTCGCCCATGGAGCCGCAGTACACCACGGCGCTCATGCCGATATCGATCAACTCGCGGCCCTTGGCGACCAAGGCGTCGAAGTCCGGTTTGCGCTCAGCGGTGCACGGGGTCATCAGGGCGGGGATGCAGCCGGTGAAAATGTTGTCGCTCATTGTTCTAACTCCTGAAGTCGATCAGTTGAATACGGTCGGGGCTTATATGCCCCAGGCAAAAGGGTCGCGCTCGTCGATCAGCAAGGTGCTGTCGGCGGTCATGTAGGCGCTGCCGGTGATGAAGGGGCGGATGCGCTCGCCGTCCCATTCGTAGCGAGCGTCGAATTGGCTGCCGGTGATGCTGGCTTGAGTCCAGGTTTCACCGGGCGCGAGTTTTCCATCGGCGGCCAGGCAGGCCAGCTTGGCGCTGGTACCGGTGCCGCAGGGTGAGCGGTCGTAAGCTTTGCCGGGGCATATCACGAAGTTGCGGCTGTCGGCCAGGTCGTCGTCGGCGAACAGTTCGATATGGTCGATCAGCGCGCCGCCTTCACCGTGGATGCCCTGGTCTTCAAGGGCCTTGAGCATTGCCCAGGTGTAATCGGTCAGCGCGTCGACGTTGTCCATCTGCAACAGCTGGCCGTGCTGCGACACCAGGAAAAACCAGTTGCCGCCCCAGGCGATATCGCCGTAGACCACGCCATGGCCCGGCACGTCCACCGGCACCTGTTGGCGAAAACGGTAGGCGGGCACGTTGCGCAGGGTCACGCTGCCGTCCTCGTGCAACGTTGCCGCAACCGGGCCGACCGGTGTGTCGATGGTATGTACGCCGGGCTGGATGCGACCCAAGTGATGCAGGGAGGCGACCAGGCCGATGGTGCCGTGGCCGCACATGCCGAGGTAGCCGGCGTTGTTGAAGAAGATCACCCCACAGACCGCGCCGGGGGTGACGGGCTCGCAGTACAGCGCACCGACCAGTACGTCATTGCCACGCGGCTCCAGCAGGCAGGCGCGGCGCCATTGATCGTGCTCGGTACGCAGGTGCCCCCGTTGTTCAGCGATGGTGTCGCCGTTCAGCGCAGGGAAGCCGCTCATCACTAGGCGCGTCGGTTCGCCGCCAGTGTGGGAGTCGATCACATGCAATCGCTTCATAAAACGCTCCAATCAATGGGTGGCTGGGGTCAGCGCGGCGACGGTGACAGGGGCGACCGCGCCGGCCGACACCGCCATCTCGATGCCCGACAGGCGAAACGGCGCGAAACCCTGGACCTGGAAGTTCGCTGGCTTGAAGAAGGTGAACAGCACGACAATTTTGAACTTGCCTTGACCTGACATAGCGTCGCCTTCTTGTGAGTTATTGGATAGGTATGCAGTGGCCCTACAATGAACTCATGGACGGCGGCACTATTGATGTTTTTTGCCCGCATCGGTGACGAAATCAGCACAGTTTGCACCGCTCGACAGCGCCCAGGGCATCGGGCAATCTGCTACGCATCGAGGCAATTTGCGTGGGGCGACAGTCATGATGCAGAGCGCGTTTGTGACCCTTTGCCAAGGGAGCGAGGCGAGTCGCCCCCACACTATCGAGCAATTATTGGCCGGTGTGATGCAGCTATTGCCGATGCTGGATGTGATCCCCAATGCGGCGATTTTCATCAAGGACACCCACGCCCGTTACGTCCTCGCCAACCGCACCCTGGTGCAACGCTGCGGCCTCAAACACCTGCAACCCCTGCTGGGCAAGACCAGCGCTGAAGTCTTCCCCGCGCAGTTGGGACCGGGTTACACCGAACAGGACCGGCGCGTGCTGGAGCAGGGCTTGGTGCTGGGGGACCAGCTTGAATTGCACCTGTACGGCACCCGAGAACCCGGCTGGTGTTTGACCCACAAGTGGCCTTTATACAACCACGCGGGCGAGATCATTGGCCTGGCGGGTATCTCCGTAGACCTGCAAACCGCCAGCGAAAGTCACCCGACCTACCAACGCCTGGCTGCCGTGGACGCGCATATCCGCGCGCACTTCAACCGCCGCGTCACGCTGGGTGAACTGACACGCATCGCCGGGATTTCTGTCGCGCAGCTGGAGCGTTACTGCAAACGCGTGTTCCACCTGACACCTCGGCAAATGATCCAGAAAGTGCGACTGGAGCACGCCCATCGGTTGCTGCATACCGACATGCCGATTACCGAAGTCGCGTTGCAGTGCGGGTATACCGACCACAGCGCGTTCACCCGGCAGTTCAAGGCCTCGACAGGGTTTACGCCGAAGCAGTACAGGGAAACCTGCTAAGTCTCCAGACGGTGCTTTTCTGTGAGTGGCTTGCCTGCCAAGCAGAGAATTCGCTCAAGTGGGCAGGGGGCTAAGCCCAATGCAACGAATGGCCCACACAACCCTCATATGTTCACGAGTAATGCTTCACGACGACAGGTAACAGGCTTATGACGGCGGCTGAAAACAACCATGTGAACTGGCTGGTGGAACAATCGATGCTGCACGCGGCACGCCAGCGCGCCAAGCTCTATTCGGGGCAGGGGCGGTTGTGGCAGCAGCCTTACGCACAGACCCGGCCCCGTGATGCCACGGCTTTGTCGTCGGTGTGGTTCACCGCCTACCCGGCCTCGATTGTGACCCGCGAGGGTGGCACGGTGCTGGAGGCGCTGGGGGATGAGGCGCTGTGGCACGCCCTGTCGAAGATCGGCATTCAAGGTATACACAACGGCCCGCTGAAGAAGTCTGGCGGACTGAGCGGTACCGAGCACACGCCGACCATTGATGGCAATTTCGACCGTATCAGCTTTGAAATCGACCCTGAATTGGGCACCGAAGCGCAGTTACAGGCGTTGACGCGCATGGCGGCGGCGCACAATGCGGTGATCATCGACGATGTGATCCCTTCCCACACCGGCAAGGGCGCGGACTTTCGCCTGGCCGAGATGGCGTACGAGGACTATCCCGGCCTTTTCCACATGGTGGAAATCCGCGAAGAAGACTGGCCGTTGCTGCCCGACGTGGTCGAGGGGCGCGATGCGCAGAACCTCAGCCCAGTGCAGGTCGATGCGTTGCGTGACAAACACTACATCGTCGGCCAGTTGCAGCGGGTGATTTTCTTCGAACCCGGCGTCAAGGAAACCGACTGGAGTGCAACCAATGTCGTGCTGGGCGTGGATGGCAAGCCGCGTCGCTGGGTGTACCTGCATTACTTCAAGGAAGGCCAGCCTTCGCTGAATTGGCTGGACCCGACCTTTGCCGCGCAGCAGATGATCATCGGCGATGCGCTGCATGCCATTGACGTGATGGGCGCAAAGATCCTGCGCCTGGACGCCAACGGCTTCCTCGGTGTAGAGCGCAAGCTGGATGGCACGGCGTGGTCCGAGAGCCATCCGCTGTCGATCACCGGCAACCAGTTGTTGGGCGGCGCGATCCGCAAGGCAGGCGGTTTCAGCTTCCAGGAGCTGAACCTCACTGTGGATGACATCGCCTCCATGTCCCATGGCGGTGCCGACCTGTCCTATGACTTCATTACCCGCCCGGCGTACCAGCATGCGCTGTTGATGGGCGACGCCGAGTTTCTGCGCTTGATGCTGCGAGAGATGCACCACCAGGGCATCGACCCCGGCTCGCTGATCCACGCGTTGCAGAACCACGATGAACTGACCCTGGAACTGGTGCATTTCTGGACCTTGCATGCCCATGACACCTTCCTTTACCAGGGCCAGACCTTTCCCGGCAATATCCTGCGCGAGCACATTCGCGAGCAGATGTACGAACGCCTGGCCGGCGAGCATGCGCCGTACAACCTCAAGTTCGTGACCAATGGCGTGTCGTGCACCACCGCCAGCATCATCACGGCGGCGCTGGGGATTCGTGACCTCGACGCGATTACCCCGGCGGACATCCAGCAGATCCGCCAGATCCATCTGCTGCTGGTGATGTACAACGCGATGCAGCCTGGGGTGTTTGCCTTGTCCGGCTGGGACCTGGTCGGCGCGCTGCCGCTGGCGGCCGAAGAAGTCGAGCATCTGATGCGCGATGGCGATACGCGCTGGATTCATCGCGGTGCGTATGACCTGGTGGATTTGAACCCCGAGGCGCAGCTGTCTGCCGGCCAAATGCCGCGTTCGAAAAGCCTTTACGGCAGCTTGAACAGTCAGCTGCAGGACCCCGAGTCCTTCGCTTCACAACTGCAGAAAATCCTCGCGGTACGCCGCGCCTACGATATCGCTGCCAGTCGCCAGATCCAGGTGCCGGAAGTCGAAAACCCGGGGCTGCTGGTGATGGTTCACGAACTGCCGGCCGGTAAAGGCACGCAAATCACCGCGCTGAACTTCGGCGCCACGCCGATCACCGAAACCCTGCATTTGCCTGATATTGCTGCCGGGATGGTGGTGGATATCATCAATGAGCGGGTTGAGGGGGATCTGACGGCGGAGGGGGAGTTCACCATCACCCTGGACGCATATGAGGGGTTGGCGCTGCGGGTGGTCAGCAGTTCACCCCTCTAACGTGGCCGCATCGTGTAGTCAGCGGGCTTGCCCAGCGCCGGCAAGCCCGCTCACCACAACAGTGCGAGCAAGTGATGTTAACTATAAGGGAAGGGCGTTAACAGATCGCGAACGCTTTCAGAGTTTCCTTACCGTGCCTATATAAAACTGCATGTTAGTGTCTTGCTTACTACGTGCTGGTTAATAGCGCGGTGACTCAAAGGAACAGGAATGCGATCTCAGCCGGTCTCCCGTGATGAACATTCAGTTGCACCCGAGCAACGTGCACAGTTAGTGGTCAGTCTCGCCACGACTCAAGATGAAGTACGTGAAGTGCAACGTCTGCGTCATCGTGTGTTCACCGACACGTTTAAACTGTCCACACTGGCAAGCCCCGAGGCGTTAAACGCCGATGAGTTCGATGACTATTGCGACCACCTGCTGGTTCGCGACACCCGGACTTCGGCTGTGGTGGGCGCCTATCGCCTGATGGGCCCGGCAGCGGCGCAAAGCATGGGGCACTATTACTCGGAGAGAGAATTCGATCTCAGTGGATTAAAGTCTTTACGCCCCAGAACCGTTGAAGCCATGCATGCGTGTGTTCACCCCGAGTACCGCAGTGGCAGTGTGATCATGATGCTGTGGTCAGGCTTGGCGCGTTATATGGAGCGTGCGGGCTGCGACCATTTGATGGGGTGCGCGAGCGTGAGCCTGTCCGGTGGGGGCCACAATGCGGCAGCGTTGTACCGCAGTTTCACTCCGGAAAATCTGGCGCCTGCCGACTATCGGGTACTCCCCTACATACCCTTTCCTATTGATGCGTTCGAGCCTGGGCATATACCGCGCATGCCACCGTTGCTCAAAGGTTATTTACGCAGCGGTGGCTGGGTATGTGGTGCGCCTGCGTGGGATAAAGAATTTAACGTTGCGGACTTCTTTATGTTATTGCCGCTGTCGAAGTTGGACAGTCGTTATGCACGGCATTACTTGAAGCCGCCACAGTCGTTTTGAGGCTCGGTTGATAGTTTAAGGGTTTAATGAATATGGTATTGAAAGAAGAAAGAGCTGCCGCGTTAATCTGTATTCCCGAGTTAGTGCCTGTTCTCGAAGCCGCCTCACTAATTGAACTTGAGCGGGGAGCGTCCAAACAACTGGCGACGCTGTTTCGTACGTTGGGTGCTCCCGGGCTATCCATTGCCCGAGCATTGGGCGGTGGGGGTGTCAGCGCGGCGAACCTGGCACAGGTCCATACGTGGGTCGGCGCGCATTGTCCTTCCCTGGCGGTGATGATGACGATGCATCACCATACCGTTGCCGGCATGATGGCGGCGAATCAGTTTTTCCCCGACATTCAAGGGCTGTTAAGCGTGATTGCACGCGACAGCCTGCTGGTCGCCTCGGGATTTTCCGAGGGGCGGGCGCACGCCAATATCCTGGAATCCACGTTATCCGTTGAGAAGACAGCGGCGGGCTACGTGGTAAGCGGCAGCAAAAAGCCGTGCACGATGACGCATCACTTCGACGCGATCACGTTTGGCGTCAACTACCTCGACCCTGAAGGTAAAACCCATATCGGCATCGGTATGGGGCTGGCGGGTGACCCGAATATCCAACGCAAAAAGTTCTGGTCGGTACAGCACTTGCAGGCAGCCGACAGCCATGAAGTGATCTTCAATAATCTGCTGGTGCCAGAGTCGATGATGTACTTCAGCAAAGCCGTCGATAATCAGTTGGACGATGTTCAACAGGGTACCGGTGAACACCTGTTTGCCATCTGGTTCCAGTTGCTTGTCTCGGCGTCGTATCTGGGCATGGCGTCTGCATTGGCATCCAGGGCATTGTCATCCAACAAAGGCTCGCAGGATGATCGCGCGATGTTGCTGATTGATCTGCAGGGCGCCTCCATGGCTGTGCGCGGCCTGGCGGTGTCGATCGATCAGAACCGCTTTCTGCGCGCTGACCTGGCGCGCGCGCAGGCCACCCGGTTTGCCGTGCAGGAGGCGATCAATCGCATCAGCACGCGTGCGTTCGAAATCCTCGGAGGCATGGCGTTCATGTCATCCGAGGAGGTCGCTTACCTGTTGGTTGCAACGCGGGTACTGGCATTTCACCCCACGTCCAGGCTTGCCAGTGTGCCGTTCTTGTGTGAGCAACTGAGCTAGTACCGTTGTGGCACGATGAGTTCCGGTGGCGTCGGGCTGCGCGAATAATCTTCCTGGCGCACACGCCGCGGCAGTTCGATCACCGGCAGCTCGACTTCTTCATACGGCATCTGCCCGAGCAAGTGATGGATGCAGTTGAGCCGCGCTTTCTTCTTGTCATCGGCCTGCACCACCCACCACGGGGCTTCGGCGATGTGGGTGCGTTCGAGCATGACTTCCTTGGCTTTGGTATAGGCTTCCCAGCGCCGACGCGACTCCAGGTCCATGGGGCTGAGTTTCCACTGCTTGAGCGGGTCATGAATGCGGCTGAGAAAGCGCAGGTGCTGTTCCTGGTCAGAAATCGAAAACCAGTACTTGATCAGTTGGATACCGGAGCGGGCGAGCATGCGCTCGAACTCCGGTACGGTGCGGAAGAACTCTTCGTATTGTTCGTCGTTGCAAAACCCCATGACTTGCTCGACACCCGCGCGGTTGTACCAGCTGCGGTCGAACAGCACGATTTCGCCGGCCGCCGGCAAATGTGAAACATAACGCTGGAAGTACCACTGGGTCTGTTCGCGGTCATTCGGCGCAGGCAAGGCGGCAACCCGGCAAACCCTGGGGTTCAGGCGCTGGGTGATGCGTTTGATCACGCCACCTTTGCCGGCGGCATCACGCCCTTCGAATAGAATCACCACCTTGTGGCCGGTTTTCACCACCCAGCTCTGCAATTTCACCAGTTCGCCCTGCAGGCGGAACAGTTCGCTGAAATAAATCCTGCGGGCTGCTTTTTCGCAGCTCTCACCGACGTGCTCGTCGAACAGCGCATTCAGGTCATGGCCATCTTCGGCTAATTCCAGTTCCAGCTCTTCATCACTGTGATCAAGCAGTTCACGGTGGATGCGCTGCATCAAGGCGTCTTCTACTGAGGACATGGGCCGAACTCGCGTGGTGGGAGATGGCAAAGTCATAGACGCAATTTGTTACGAGCCAATTACACCAAAATGCGTTATTGCGGCGGGAGAGGGGGACAACAAGGCGTTTTGCCATTCCGCATTCATAAAACCGTAACAAGAATGTTGCAGAGTGCGTGAGCCCGTAATCACAAGGATTTTCTGAATGAAACGTCTGATGAAGTCTGCTGCACTCGCCGTCGCGGTTTCTCTTAGCGCCACCTCGGTATTTGCCGCCGAAAGCGTCCGCCTGACAGGTTCTGGTGCAAGTTTCCCGGCCCCTATCTACCTCACCTGGTTCAAGGACTTCAGCAAGAAGACCGAAGGTGTCACGGTTGACTACCAGTCCAAGGGCAGCGGTGCGGGCGTACAGGACTTCCTGAACAAGACCGTCGATTTCGCCGCCAGTGACTCGGCAATGAAAGACGAAGACATTGCCAAGGTGGCCGAAGGCGTGCAGCTGCTGCCGATGACCGCGGGTGAGATCGTGTTGGCGTTCAACCTGCCGGGCAATCCTAAAGAACTCAAGTTGCCGCGCGATGTTTACTCCAACATCTTCTTGGGCAAGATCACCAAGTGGAACGATCCGAAGATCGTCGCCGCCAACCCAGGCCTGAAACTGCCTGACATGCCGATCACCGTCGTTGTGCGTGCAGACTCCAGCGGCACCACCGCTGTGTTCACCAAGCACTTGTCTGCGATCAACCCTGAGTTCCAGAAGGACTTGGGCGAAGGCAACACGGTCAACTGGCCAGCCAGCGACAAATTCATCAAATCGCCGAAAAACGATGGCGTAACCGCTACCGTTCGCCAGACTCCAGGCGCAATCGGCTACATCGAATACGGCTTCGCCAAACTGGCAAAGGTTGACTTCGCCCAGTTGCAGAACAAGGCCGGTAAATACGTAGTACCTAACGCCGAAAGCGGTGCAGAAGCCCTGGCTGCGGTGAAGATGCCGGAAAGCCTGGTGGCCTGGCTGCCAGATCCGGATGGCGCCAAGTCCTACCCGATCACTTCCTACACCTGGATGATCTTCCGCAAGAAAAACGAGAGCCCGGCCAAAGCCAAGGCCATGCGTGAAATGGTCGAGTACAGCCTGACCGAAGGCCAAAAAATTGCCGATTCGATGGGCTACATCCCGCTGCCGCCATCGGTTGTCGATCAAGTTCGCAAAGCTTCCGCCAACATTCAGTAAGGCTTGCCAGACCACCCCCGGCATGGGCTGTCAGCCATGCCGGGCGTGTTCCCCTCTTGTTCCGGAATTAGCCAATGAACTCACCTTTTGTCGTACCGGTTAACCCGGACTCTGCGTGCCAGCCACCTTCTAAGAAGGACTTCCTGGTTGACCGCACCTTCCGTGCGCTTGCACGCATAGGCGTAGTGCTGGTGCTGGCGCTGGTTTTTGCGCTGGTGTTCGAAGTAGGGCGCAAGGCACTTCCCGGCATGGAAAAGCACGGTTTTGATGTGCTGTTTGGCAGTGTCTGGGACGTAAATCAAGGTAAATACGGCATTCTGCCAGCTATTTGGGGCACGCTTTACAGTGCCTTCATCGCGTTGCTGATCGCAGGTTTTTTCGGCGTCAGCATGGCGATTTTCCTAACCCAGGATTTTTTACCGGCCAAGCTGGCGGCGGTGTTTCGCACCATCGTTGAACTGCTCGCCGCGATCCCCAGCGTCGTTTACGGCCTTTGGGGCATTTATGTGGTGATCCCGGCCATCCGCCCGCTGACGGCGTGGCTGAATACCGAACTCGGCTGGATTCCTTTTTTCGGCACTTCCTTGAGCGGGCCGGGCCTGTTACCGGCAGCACTGGTACTGGCCATCATGATTCTGCCGACCATCGCCGCCGTTTCCCAGGACGCCCTCACGGCTGTGCCGATGAAAACCAAGCAAGCTGCCTACGGCATGGGCACCACCCACTGGGAAGCGATTCTCAAGGTGATGGTGCCATCTGCCGCCACCGGCATCTTTGGTTCCCTGGTACTGGGCCTCGGCCGCGCATTGGGTGAAACCATGGCGCTGGCCATGCTGGTCGGCAACGCGAACAACATCTCCCTTTCTCTGTTTGCACCGGCCAATACGCTGGCGGCCTTGTTGGCGCTGAACTTCCCCGAAGCCGGGCCGAACGAGATCGAAGTGTTGATGTACGCCGCACTGGTGCTGATGTTCATCACGCTGCTGGTGAACATCATCGGCTCGATGATCATGCTCTACGCCCAGCGGGGTACTAAGCAATGACTGACCTTTCTTCTCCTATCACCGCCATGCCGAGCCTGCAGCGCCGGTTCGAAGGTCGTGCGTTGCGCAGCTTGGTGTTGACCACCTTGGTGTGGTTCGGCGCATTGCTGGCGAGTGTGCCGCTGATTTCCGTGCTCTACATGCTGATCACCCGCGGCGGCGCTCGCCTGAGCCTGGAAGTGTTCACTGAGCTGCCACCGACTGGGTTCGAGACCGGCGGTGGCTTCGGCAACGCGATGGCAGGTACGTTCGTCATGGTTGGTATCGCTGCCGCGATCGCGGTGCCAGTCGGCATCATGGCGGCGATTTTCCTGGCGGAACTGGGCCCGGACAGCAAGCTGGCGAACGCCTCACGCTTTGCCGCAAAAATGCTCACCGGCTTGCCTTCGATCCTGGCGGGTGTGTTTGCCTACGCGCTGGTGGTGATGACCACCGGGACTTACTCGGCACCGGCGGGTGGCGTTGCGCTGGCCGTGCTGATGCTGCCAATCGTGGTACTGACGGCTGAAGAGTCGATGAGGATGGTGCCCAAGATCATGAAGGATGCCGCCTACGGTATGGGCTGCACCCGTTCGCAGGTGATCTGGAAAATCGTCTTGCCCACCGGCATGCCAGCGATCCTTACCGGCGTTATGCTCGCCGTGGCCCGCGCCGCCGGCGAAACCGCGCCGCTGTTGTTCACTGCGCTGTTCAGCAACTACTGGATCTACCACGACGGCAGCCTGGCGGTGATGAACCCGACGGCCTCCCTTGCCGTGCTTATCTACAACTTCTCCGGCATGCCCTTCGACAACCAGCTTGAGCTCGCATGGGCGGCCTCGTTGGTGCTGGTGATGATCGTGCTGGTCGTGAATATCGTGAGCCGTATTTTCGGCAAGCCCAAGTATTAAGAACGGGAGCACCTGTATTTTGAACGTATCATCTGCGCAAATAGCCGCTCCGTTTATCACCCAGGCGCCTGTGGTCATGGACTGCAAGCTGGACAAGATTTTCTACGGCAACTTCATGGCGGTGCGTGATAGCCATGTGCCGATCGAGAAAAACAAGATCACTGGCTTTATCGGCCCGTCCGGCTGTGGCAAATCAACCGTGTTGCGTAGCCTCAACCGCATGAACGACCTGGTTAAGGGCTTCCGCTTCGAAGGCCACGTGCATTTCCTGGGCCAGGACGTGTATGGCAAGGGCGTTGACCCGGTGGTCGTGCGCCGCTACATCGGCATGGTGTTCCAACAGCCGAACCCGTTCTCGATGAGCATTTTCGACAACGTAGCCTTTGGCCTGCGCCTCAACCGCTACAAGGGCGACATCGGCGACCGCGTCAAGCACGCGCTGCAAGGCGCTGCCTTGTGGGATGAGGTCAAGGACAAGCTCAAGGTCAGCGGCCTGTCGCTCTCCGGCGGCCAGCAGCAACGCCTGTGTATCGCCCGCGCCATCGCCACCGAGCCGGAAGTATTGTTGCTGGATGAGCCGTGCTCGGCGCTTGACCCGATTGCCACTCGCCGGGTCGAGGAGCTGATGGTTGAGTTGAAGAAGGATTACACCATCGCCCTGGTGACGCACAACATGCAGCAGGCGATTCGTGTGGCAGATACCACCGCGTTTTTTTCGGTGGACATCTCCCAGGGCACCCGCACCGGCTATCTGGTGGAAATGGGCCCCACCGCGCAGATTTTCGAGAATCCGCGTGAACAAATGACCGGGGATTACATCAGCGGCAAGTTCAGCTGACCCATGCACCGTTTTTCAGGATTGCCAATGACTGCAACACGTCGTCTTGATTTGCCCGCGATCGAACGCGCACTGCGTAAGGTACAGAGCCGTTTTGCCCAGCTCAGCCAGGACTTTACCGAGCCACGCGACCCGCTGACAGACGAAGTGCTGCAGAATGTGCTTGATGGCTATGCCCTGATTGACGACTATGTGGCGCGGGGTGTCGACCTGTTCGACCTTCAGCAACTGAACCTGATGCTGGAGATCAATGCCACCGTGCTTTGTGGCAAAGACCCGCTACGCCGGCAGGAATACGCACAGCACCTGCTGGCTACCGAAGTGCATTTTTTCAACAATGTCGAGGGCGGCATCAAGGACTTGTATAACTGGTACTGCAAGCACCACAGTGAATCGGTGTGGAAGCGCGCAGCGGGTGTCTACGTGCGAGTCCTCAGCAAGCCGCAATTGTTCATTGAAGGCAATCACCGCAGTGGGTCGCTGATCGTCAGCTACCTGCTGATGCGCGAGGGGTTGCCGCCCTTCGTATTGACACTGGACAACGCCGAGGGCTACTTCAACCCGTCCTCGGTTATACGCAACTCCGCCAAGCATGGCGTCATGGCGCTGTATGAGTTGCCCAAGATCAAGAAAAAGTATGCCGCGTTCCTGGAAGATAAGGCCCCTGATCCAATGGAGTTTTTCCTGAGCGACACACCAGCGCCCGTCCATCAGGGGGGGCATTAATGGGAACGTATCCAGTGCTCGATACAATCAAGCATGTGTTCAAGCGCCAGCGCATCCGTATCTCGTTCGATATCGATGACACGCTGGCTTGCCAGCTTCACCACAGCGCGGCCGAACACAGCCGTTTGCCGGCGTGTGTGCACCGATGGCTGGGCGAGCCGCTGCGCAGCGGAACCCGCGCACTGACCCGGGAACTGCGTCGCCAAGGCTGCAGCGTCTGGGTCTACACCTCATCCGGTCGCACCCCGTCCTACATACGTCGCTGGTTGTTGCTGTATGGCATCCACGTCGACGGCGTGGTCAACAGCGTGCGGCACAACCAGGCTCTCACCGAGCGCGGACTGTTGAATACTCCGTCAAAATTGCCGTCGGCGTTCGACATCGACTTGCATGTCGATGATTCCGAGGGCGTTCAGCTTGAAGGTGTCGATCACGGTTTCCGCGTCGTGGTCGTGGACCCGGAAGACGAGCAATGGGCGCAACGCGTGCTGGATGCCGTCGCACACCTGCAGGCACAACTCGCCCGGCAACAACCGCAGAGGCACAAGCTGCCAGTGCCGGCTTATCGGGGGCTGACGTTAAACGGGTAAGTTGGAACGGCGGTGCATGCCGAGCGTTAAGCAAAGGGGGCGGCTGATTAATCAGTCGCCCCTTTTTTGCTTATTTGGCGCTCAACGCCCCGAGAAACGCGGTATGCCGCAATGCCTGCGAAAACATCGGCAACGTGAAGTTTTCAGCGGCCTTTTGTTGCTCATCGGTGAACGTCGCCGTGCAGTCGGTCAAGGTCACTACGTTGTAGCCCTTCTCATAACCTGATCGAACCGTGCCTTCGACACAGCAATTGGTTAGAAACCCCGCCACCACCAGGTTCTGGATGCCATTGTTGCGTAGCACAAGGTCCAGGCCGGTGGTGGCAAAGCCATCCAGTCCGCGCTTGCCTTCCACGAGAATATCGCCGGGCTCACGCGTCACGGCGTCGGTGATCTCTGCACCCCAACTGCCGGTGCGAAAGGCGCTGCCGTCGGCGACACCCTTGAGAATCCCGTAATCGCGTGTTGTCAGCTCCGGATAGCCCTCGGCGAACTGGATCGGCAGGTGGATGATCTTCACGCCCAGCTTGCGCGCTTGCTGCACGGTGGTTGCAGTGTTGGCAAGCATGTCTGACTGGTGCATCACCTCTTTGACTGCGTCATGGAACACGCCACCAGGGGTGGTGAAATCGTTCTGGAATTCGATCAAGACAAGGGCGGTGGCGTGTGGGTTCATGGTGAGTCTCCAAATAAGGGAGCGGCTGGTGTTCAACGCCAATGACTCACCACACGGTGAGTGGGGGACGTCGACGCATAAGATGATGCGTTGGGAGCGTAGAGCCATCTGAGCATATCTGCGTCCGTCGGAACAGATTTTTGAGTCACGCTGTCTTAGCGAAGTGATCCTTTTAAGCTGCGCTCGGTTAATAAAAAGGGCTGTTGGAGAATACGTGTGAAGTCTTACTGGCTCAGGCAGGACATGATGATGGCGGAAAAATGGACGCTTGGCGACGATCTAACTTCAAGAAGTTCGAACCCAATGACCCTGTAAGACCCGATCTGGCGGGTGAGTATCGAGCATTCACCCGGCTTGTGATTAACCCTGGAAAAATCGGCGATCAGCACATTTTCAGAGTGAAAAAATATTCGGGCGCGATAGTCGTCAGTGAAGAGGTCAAGCACCGGCTGGAGACGGTCGGTGCCGTGGGGATGCTCTTTGAGTCCGTGTCGGGTGACGACATAGGTGGGAATGCCTGAAGCACCTGGCCGCACAAGTGATGGTCTAAAACAGTGCGTGTAGGTAGCTGGAGCAATTCATTATCGAGGAACCTGACGTCACCGTTCGTCCAGGCCTTGGCACTCGCCGTGACCGGCCCACTCTTATGTTGACGCGCGGATGTTCCGAGCCTAGAACGGAGAGCCAGCATGGAAATCGACAGAAACGCCCCCGGGAACATTTCACAGCAGGACGTAACCCGCGGCACAGATAATGAAGCAGGGTACGACCCGAAGCGTGATGGGGACAACATCCCGCTGCCGCCGGACGACGAGGCACCTCTTGAAGAAGATATGTCTGACGTGGATGCTGCCGATTCGGTAGCGAGCGAGCATCCCGACAACTGATCGGCCTCTCAGAACAACAATCCCGACGTTTGCGTCGGGATTGTTGTTTGCACGTTGAGCGCTATGAAACCTCAGTGGAGCAAGGCTTCGACGGCGGCCTCGAATTCGAAGTGTGGATGTACCTGCCAAGTATCCACTAGCCACTGCGGCCAATACGCCAGAGAAGAGCAAATCAGCCAGGCCTTCTCCGGTCTTATCGGGTGTCACACATCTGGAGAGTATTTTCACCCAGGCAGGGGCGTTATTCATCAGCCATTACATCCTTGTTGCTCTGGGAGGCCAGAAGGCTGTGGCGATTGCGAGCCCTGCGTGAGTCCATTCTGCGTTGCTTGCATTTCGTTGCGAGGGCGTGAAGATAGCAGAGTGGGCAACGCATCGAGGCACGAAAATCTCAGTTTTTCCTTCGTTATCCTCATCTAGATCACTGATCTAACGAGCTTTTTCGCCTGTGTCGTGGTGTAAGAAAGCTGCCTTGCGACCTTGCGTCGACGCGACTGGATCTATATATTCCCAACCCTGCAACACGCGCTGCCGCCCGAATGGCGAAACTGGTAGACGCATGGGACTTAAAATCCCCCGCTCGTAAGGGCGTCCCGGTTCGATTCCGGGTTCGGGCACCATGAATATCAAGGGCTTGCATGACATACCTCATGCAAGCCCTTAGTTCTTTTTTCCGCAATCAAAAAATCTTTTCCGCCATTCGTGACCGTTAGTCACCTCGTAGGGGTGACCTTCATGCCCTCTCGCATACGGATGTACCGTTCTGTCATCCCTACGGTGGTGTGCTCAAGTTGGTCTCGAGCTTCTCTGATGTTCCCTGTTGACTCCTCTTTATCCGTGGCCGCTTTTGCTGGCTGACATGTTTCGGTTCGATTGCTTCTAGAGGGGCCGGTGGCTCGTTGAAGAATAGGAGAAGATTTTTCAGTTCGCGCGCGTTGTCCTTCTGGGTGGCATGGGCTTTCGTGGGAACCACCTCATTCATATAAAGCTCGGCCACGTATGCAAAGGTAAGTATGGTTTGTGTCAGAGCTTGTGAAACGCGGCTTTTTTCGAGCTTTGCGTACTCCAAGATGGCTAGGATCTCTCTGGCAAAGATCTCGTCCGGAAAATGATTACCTAGTACATGAAAGTGAGACCTTTTCATAATTCAAAGCCTTATTACGCTCTGGCAATAAGTAAGACGCCTCGCACCGATGGCCCTGCCAACTGATGATCAGGGTACCGGTGTCGGCTTCCACCAGCGCCAGTGCCTTGCCGCCCGGATCAGAGATTGCCAGTTGCTTGCCGGCGCTGTCTTCTAGCGAGGCGCCAAATGGGATCGGCTGGTTCTGCGCGTCGAACAAGGCGAACTGCACGCGGCGTCCGGTCTTGCTGGTGTAGCGCGCCAGCACCACGGCACCGCGGCGTGGCACCACTTGCCGGGTCGCATTGTCGATCTCGACATCGCCGCCCAGATCGCGGGTGTCGAGATTGATCCAGTTCACGCGATAGGGCTGCGCATTGGGCACCACGGCGAAGCCGTTACTGCCGGTCTTGGCCCCGGTGAAACTGCCGATTTTCACTCCTTCCACGCCTTCGACCTGGGCCAGTGCGAACGTCTCGCCCACGGTTTGTCCGAGGTTGATCCCGCCGGCATGGCCGACGATCGAACCTGCCAGGTTCAGGTTCTGCGAGTGGTAACCGCGGCCCTGACTGTAACCGGCACTGATATCCATCATCGAGGTGCGGGTGCTGAGGTTGACCGAACCGGAGCTGCCACCGGTGCTGCTGTTGCCGGCTTGTACCGAGTAATAGGTGTCGCTGTCTTCCGACAGATAGCCGTTGATGCCCATTTGCGTGGTGTCGCTGGATTTCTGCGTGCTGGCCGAGACAAACGCCCGAGGAGCGCGGGGCTTGGAACCCAGCGGGAACGACACCGACAGGTTGACCAGTGTGTCGTTGTTCGCCGGTCCGTAATTGCCGACATCCTTGGTATACGTCGCGCCGAGGTTGTAACTCACATCCCCCCAATAGTTGCTGTAACCGGCCGACAGACTTTGTGAACCTCCGCGCCCCCAGTAACGCTGGTCGCTGGCGTTCACGTAGACGCTGCCATATTCCTGGTTGCGCCCCAGGCTCTGATTGACGGTCAGGTCGGTACGGGTTTTCGAGTTGCCGGTACGTTGCTGGCCATCGCGGCTCAACTCCTCGACGTGCTCGGTGAGGGTGCGATAGCCCTCGGTCGAGTAGCGGTAGGCGGCGAGGGTGAAGTTGGTGTCGGTCCCAGTGAACGTCTTCGCATATAGGGCACGCAAGCTGTTGCCGGTGACCGTTTCGCCGAAGGTGTTGCTCATGGAGTGGGTCAAGTCCAGTGAGATCGCACCGATAGCGGTATTGCGGCCAGCGCCGACGGACAGCGCCTTGAAGTTGTCAGTGGCCTGCACCCCGACAATCCCGGACAAGTTGCTGCTGATGCCATACGCCAGTGTGCTGCTGACAAACTGCGGGGTCTTCTGATCTTCGCTGTTGCTGTTGTACTGGCCGGCCGAGACGCTGTACTTCAACTGGCCCTGGCGGACCATGATCGGCAGGCTGGAAAACGCTTGCACCGTCACTCGGCGCCGACCATCGGCTTCGATAATCGTCACTTCCAAGTCGCCGTTGGAGCCGCTGGGATAGATATCGCTGATCTCGAACGGCCCCGGCGGCACGTTTGCGCTGTAGAGAATGTAGTTGTTCTGGCGAATCTCCACGGTCGCGCTGGACTGCGCAATGCCGCGAATCACTGGCGCATAACCGCGCTCGCTGTCGGCACGCATGCCGTCGTCGGACGCCAGTTTCACGCCGCGGTAGTGCACGCTGTCGAACAGGTCGGCATCGGAGAAAATATCTCCGGCGCTGAACTGGCCTTTCACGGCGGTTACGTCATGTTGCAGGTAACTGCGGTTGCTTTTGAACGTGCTGGGGCGGCCGGTGCTGCTGTTGAAGTTCGATTCGTTGCGCAGGCGCCAGCCACCGAGGTTGATCCCGTTGCGCAAGCCGAGGTTGTTGGACACGGTATTGTCGGCCTGGGTGCTGTTGCGGCTGCTGCTCAACTGATAATTGATGAACGCAGCGGGTACGCCTTCGTCCCACAGCGCCGGGTCGACGTAACCCCGTCGGCCACGCTCCATGGCGCTTTGCGGGACACTGACCATCAGCCGCAGACGCGGCACGTCATAACGGACGGTAGCGTGATCGATCAACGCGGGCAGATCGACGCAGGCGTTCGGGTCATCGCCGAGCAGCTTGCCAGCGGCCTGCAGTTTGCCGATGTCGACACCCAGTTGCTGCACCATCTCCAGGGTCAGACAGGTCTCGACCTTGCCCGTACCGGGATGGCGACGGAAATCGATACCGCGTCGGCCAACCAATGTGTTGTTGCCGTAGAGGTCGACCCGGTAAATGCCGGGCAGCACGCGACTGCTGGCGAGCAGCGATTGCAGGTCGACAGAGGAGGAAGCACCTTGCAGAAACGATGTATTGAATTGTTCTTCGTCATCGGCAAGGCAGGTGCAACTGATAACCAGTGCGACTGAAAATGGCGCCCATCTGTCGCATTTGAGTAAAAACATTCAGGAACCCTATATCACCTCCGATACGAACTAACGGAGCGAAGAGAAATACAGTGAAAGTGTGGCCATGACAGCGGCGCGAAAGTTATGGTGCTTCTTTATTCAAACGGGCTCGAGTATCGGCGCTGCTGGAAAGTTGCGCGCTATAACGGTCTTGTGCGCCGTAGTCATTAATGCTGCTGAATAACAGGCGTGCTGTATTGGTGTTATGAAGTTGTTTTAGGCTGAACTCTTTCTGTTCGCCGGGCGCGATCATCATTGAATCAAAGGGCTGTTCGTTGATTGCGCCGGATTGCAGATTGATATCGGCAATCGACACGTGATACTGGCCGGGATTGTTCACCACCAATAGGCTCTTTCCGGCGCGTTCGGTCAGGCGCCAGGTCAGTTCACTTGGTGCCAGATACGCGTTGTTTTTCAGTGCCGGCGGGCGGAAGAACACCTTGATGCGCTGGCGCACAGCCAGCTGAAAAGTGTTGGCGGATTTCGCAGATTGGGGGATTTCCTGCACGTTGAGCCAGACCACCGACTCGCGGTCGGTCGGCATGCCAGCGCCTTCGTAGATCACACGCAAGATCTGCTGTTCGTCGCCGCTGACGCGCACCAGTGGTGGGGTGACGGCAAACGGTACGGCGGCGGTTTCGCTGGAATCGGTGTCGATCCATGACTGAATCAATACATCTGCACCGCTGTTACGCACGGTGATTCCGGATTCCTTGTGCTGGCCGTCGAAGACCAGGCGGGTACTGCTCAAGGAAATGCCGGCCATGGCCTGATTGGTCACGAGCAGGCCCAAAAGGCCCGCGCAAAGGGACAATGAGTGACGATAAAACATAAGGGCTACCGCGCTGTTGATTGAGGGTGCAGGGCCGGCCGGCCCTGCACCAGGTGTGAGTGTTCGCGCGGGTTATTCGTATTGCAGCGTGAACGGCAGGGTGGCGTCACCGCGACCGGCAACGGCGGTTTTCACGTCGCCAGTGGTAACGTAGGCGGCCGAGAATTTCAGCGTGGTGTTGCTGTCTTGCAGAGTATTTTCGATCTTCGCAGTGGACGGCGAGCTCAGGTCGATCAACGCGCCGTTGGAGTCGAGCAAGGCGATACCGATGTTCTTCGCAGCGCCAAGACCGTCGATCAGCTTCAGCACTTTGGTTCCAGCAACGATGCCCGAACCTGCGCCCTTGGTCGGTTCGAAGATCATTGCAACCTTGGTCCCGGCATTGCAGTTGATCTTCATGTCGAAGTTCTCGACGCTCAGGGTGCCGTTGCCTTTAGGCGCAGTGGCGGTGCCCATGTCCTTGATCGACACTTCGCCCATGTCGACCGAAATGGTTTTGTTTTTGCCGATGCCTTCAACCGAGCAGGCATCGTTGTTGATGTTGCCGGTGAAGTTGATCGTGCCGCTGCCAGCCTTGGTGGGTGTAACCGGATCGGCTGCCAGTGAATGACTGGAAGCGGCGATGAACGAAAGTGCGAGAAGTGCGCGAGTCAGCTTTTTCATGTTGTTTTCCAATGGTTGGGATTCAAGCAACAACACGATATAACGCGAACTTTTTCTGGAGCATCAGACGATTCCTAGAAGTCGTCTTTAACTGGCGAATGATTGCCAGTTAGTTGAACAAGTTGCGTTCTATGCAATAAACCAGCAAGTCCTGATCGCTGCTGACTTCAAGTTTGCGCATGGCCGATATTTTTTGCGTGCTGATGGTCTTGGCGCTTCTGTTCAAATTCCGGGCTATATCATTGACGCCCATTCCCGAAACGAACAAACGCAATATTTCATGTTCCTTGGGTGACAGTCGGGTAAAGCGTTCGTCGAGATCAGCGTTGTCGACGAGCACCGAAGTCGGCGGCGGGCCGTTGCTGCGCACCGGATTACCCCGGGCAATAGACTTTAGCGCTGTTTCGATTTCGTTGTGCAGCTGGTTTTTCTGAATGATCGCCAGCACCCCGAGTTCTTGCAGGCGCGTCAGGATCAGCGGGTTGGAAATCATCGTCAGCACCAGCACGCGGACGCCGGGGTAGTGCCGCGTCAGGTACTCCACCAGTTTCAGGCCGTCGCCGTAGGTCGAGTCGCCGGGCATGTTGAAATCGGTGATGACCAGATCCACCTGGCGGGTTTCGAGTAGGTTGATCAGTTCGCTGGAGCAAACGGCTTCGCCCACCACGCGAAAGCGTCGGTCACGCTCAACCAGCTCACGCACCCCCACAAGAACGATGGGATGGTCATCGGCAATGACAACGTTGAGCGTTTCCATGGGTGATTATCCAGAGTGAAATTATTCAAGGGTATCCAACAGATCGTTCAATCGAGCCAGATTCTGGCGGACTTCCAGGTCCAGGGCGCTGGTCACGGCCATGCCGTGCAAACGGCACTCCAGCTCGACAAAAATTGTGGCCATGGCTTCGATCTGCACTGCACCCAGCGCGCCAGCCATGCTGTGCAGTTGCTGCGCCACGCGATGGGCGTCGGCGCTGTCCAGTGCCGTCAGGGTGGTGTGAATGTCCTGACGCAGGGTGGTGACAAACAGTTCGCGCATTTTCGCCGACAGCTGGATCGGTGCCGTGGCTGCTTCCGGCAAGGCGATTTTGCAGTGTTTTTCCAGATGCGTGCGCAAGGTAGCCAGGTTCAGCGGTTTGACCATCCAGGCGTTCATGCCGACAGCGGCGCAGCGTTGACCTTCTTCGCGCAGGGCATTGGCGGTGACGCCGATGATCGGCAGGGTCTGGTCCAGTTGGCGTAGCGCCGTTGCCAATTGATAGCCGTTCATGATCGGCATATTGACGTCGGTCAGCAGCAGATCGAAGCGCCCCGGTGTCCATTGCGCCAGAGCCTGTTCGCCATTGGCCGCGACGACCACCGAGCAGCCCAGCACCTCCAGTTGCTCCTTGATGATGGCCGAGTTGATCACGTTGTCTTCTGCCACCAGCACGTGCAACTTCAATGGTCGGGGCTTTTCCGCCGCTGCAGGCTGACTGTCGCTGCTAGCGCCGTGTTGTGCCAGATAAACCACCCAGGCGATCGCGCGCACATCGTGGGCGTCGACGTGATGATCGATCCCGCGTAAGTGCGCTGGATTGGGGCCATCCGTGGTGGCGATGATCCTCGGCCCGGACCAGGCGCTGGTGCTGGCCAAAGGTGCGAGCTCGACCAGCAGCGCCGATGACGCTGAGGTATCGGGCGTCAGCGGCCGGCAATCGACGCCGAATCGGTTGAGCCAGGCGATCAGGTGTTGCGCCTGCTCAGCGACCTGCGCACGCACGTAGACAGCGGGGGAGGCGGGGCTGAACGGCGGGCAATCGGCCAGCTCGCCGGGCGCGTGTTCCAGCGCAAGTTGCAGAGTGAAACTGCTGCCGAGTCCCGGTTCGCTGACCACGTTCAACTGGCCTTCCATCAGCTCGCACAGCCATTTGCAAATGGCCAGACCCAGTCCGGCACCCGCCTGCTCGGTGGCGTCGTTGACCTGATAGAAGGGATCGAACAGCTGCTGTTGTTGCGTCTGAGAAATCCCCACACCCGAGTCGCTGACCTGCCACTGCACGCTGGCGCGGCCGTCGACACTTTCCAGCATCCGTACCCGCAGTAACACGCGACCGTTATCGGTGAACTTGATCGCGTTGCTCAGCAGGTTGTTGAGAATCTGCCGAATCCGTATCGGGTCACCGCGCAACCGATCCGGAAGCGTCGCGTCGATGCAGGCATACAGTTGCAGGCCTTTGGAACGGGCGAAGGCGCTGTAGGTGCGCACGCTGTCTTCGGTCAGTTCCAGCGGGCAGAATTCCTGCAGTTCGAGGGTCATCTGCCCGGCTTCGATTTTCGACACATCCAGCACATCGCTGATCAGTTGGAACAACGTCGCGGATGAGCGCTGGATTGTCTGCAGGTAGTTCTCCTGACGCGGGGTGAGCGGGGTCAGACCGAGCAGTTCCAGAGTGCCGAGTACACCATACAGCGGTGTGCGGATTTCATGGCTCATGGTGGCGAGGAAACGACTCTTGGCCTTATTCGCCGAGTCGGCGGCTTCGCGCGCGTCCTCCAGTGCTGCGGCATCTTCGACATGCCGGGTGACGTCATGCAACGCACATAACCAGGCATCCTGGCCCAGGTAGCGAGTGGGCACGAAGGCGACGTGCAGGTGGCGCCCGTGGAGCTCAAGGTCGGCGTGACCGGGGTCGGTGCGTGAGGTGAGCAGGCTCATCAACTGGCCGTTGTCATGCCACTGTCGGGCGCGCTGGTTTTGCAGCAGTACATGGTGATCGCTGCGGCGGATAACGCACAGGCCGGTTGGCGCCGTGTCGATTACTGCGCGGCTGAACGCCTCGCTTTCGGCGATGCTTGCGAGCGCACTTTGTGCGGGCATGATGACCCGCGTCTGGTACCAGCGATTGATCGCCCGGCTGCAACCGAGCAGTGCCAGAACCAGTGCAACCAGACATAGCATAGGCCACAGTGCGTAATCGAGGAAACTGCGCACACTGATAACGTAGATTGCCGTCCAGTGTTGCTCGCCGGGGCTGCTCAGTTTGAACACCAGGCCGTCACGCTTGAAGTTCACCCCTTCATCCAGCAAATCGTCGGGTTTCACGGCGCCGGTCAAGACTACGCCGCGTGGGCTGATCAAGGTGAAGTCGTCGTAGA
This sequence comes from Pseudomonas sp. EA_15y_Pfl1_P101, assembly GCF_963970835.1. Classification (NCBI taxonomy): domain Bacteria; kingdom Pseudomonadati; phylum Pseudomonadota; class Gammaproteobacteria; order Pseudomonadales; family Pseudomonadaceae; genus Pseudomonas; species Pseudomonas sp. EA_15y_Pfl1_P101. The sequence continues at coordinate 349,939 of NZ_CAXAPA010000004.1, forward strand.
TCGACCATTGCATCAGCCGCTCGATGTTATTGACCTGAGATAGGTTCATCAGCGAGCCCAATACCACCCAGGTATCGGCACCTTCGACGGTCAGCGCGGTGCTGGCCAGATTGATATTCACGTAGGCCAGCAGGGGCGGCGCGCTCTTGTCATCCTCGGCAGAGACATAGGGTTCCCAGCGCACCTGAAGATCCGGCGGCGGCAAGTTCTGCCCGCGCAGACGCTTGTTCAGTTGGGTCATCACGTCGACCAGATGGCCGATCTGCGTCTGTCCGTTACCGCGCAAGCGCCCGGCAGAAGGTACGGCAAGATCAAAATTGTCGGGTCCATTGACCAGTAAGACCTGTGGCGACTGATAATGCGACGCTGACCAGAACGCGCTGTAGTAAGCGGCCAGGTGGGTGCCGAGTGCAAAGATTTTCCGGTATTGGCTGGGGGCTATCCTGTCCGGATTGATCTTCAGGCTGTAAGGCAGCGAAAACGGCAGGCCGCGGCCCTCATAAATGTTCCGCCCTTCATCAGGCAGAGGCTTTTGTGTGTAGGGCGGCAAGAGGGCCGCGGGCAGTCGCTCACCCTTGGCGCTTTCCCGGGCGATATCCTGCAGGAAAACTTCCTGTTCGCGGACATTCTCCATCAGTCGGGTAAAGTGAAACTGCACGGTATCGCGCCGCTCCTCAACCATGCGCTTGACCCCCACGTAACTGATGCCCAGCAACAGCAACAACAGGGCGCCGAGCACCAGCAACGTCTTGTTTAGGCGCGATGAGCTGTTGGCGAGCTTTTCCATGAAAGCATTGGGATGTGGCATCAGTGGACCTGGGCAGTAGAGATAAGCGGGCCTTTGAGCACAGTGACTTCGATAGCAAGTGACAGTTGTCAACACCCGCTTGCGGGTCAGTACGCGTTCGCCGGCCCGTCATGGGTCAGCAACTGCTGGAATTGATCCGAAGACACGGCGTGGGAGATCAGGAAACCCTGAACCTGAGTGCAGTCGATTTTACGCAGCATAGCAAGTTCTTGCGCGGTCTCGACGCCTTCGGCCACCACCGTCAGACCCAACTGCCGTCCTAGGCTGACAATGCTGGTCAGGGCCTGGGCCAGCTCCTCATTGGCGTTGCAGCCTTGCACCAACGTGCGGTCGATCTTCAATTCAGTGAACGGCGCTGACACCAGATTCATGTACGAGCTGTAACCCTTGCCGAAATCATCCTGGGACAGGTCGAACCCCTTGATCCGCAAGCGGCAGGCACCGGCATAGAAGTTGCTGATGTCGTCGGGCACCGAGCACTCCATCAGTTCGAAACAGATCCGTGCCGGCAAGCCTTGATGGGCCAGCACGAACTCGTGGATACGGTCGGGCAAGTCGTGGCTGTTGAGCAGGTGCGTCGGCAGGTTGATCGAGACCGGAATGTCATAGCCCTGCTGGCGCCAACAGGCCTGGGCGGCAAGCGCTTGTTCTAACACTCGCCACAACAGTTGCTCTTCGAAGCCACACGCGGCCAACTCCGGGAGGAATTCGCCTGGCAGCAACGTGCCATGCTCGGGATGAATCCAGCGCACCAGGGCTTCGGCGGCGACGATGCGGCCATTGTTCAGGGCTTTCTTGGGCTGGAACCAGGCTTGCAGTTCACCGTTGTCCAGCGCGTGTAAAATACGCTCGCAGTCGATGCCTTCGCGGGCCTCGACCGGAACCGACTGGCGCAGTGCCTGCAGTTGATTGATCAGGCAGAACAGAGCGGCGGTGGTCACCGGTTTGGAAATCAGCCCGATCACTTTTACCTGCAGATTACTCGCAACCAGACTGGCGCCCATCAACATCCGTCGCGAGGCCGCGCTCATGATCGCCAGTGCGGGGCGCGAACGTTGCGCAGCGAGGCCCTGAATGAACTGCACGCCGTCCATGCCGGGCATTAGCAGGTCGGTGAGTACCAGGTCGAAGTCACGCTGTTTCAGGCAGGCCAGTGCGGCTTCGCCGTCTCGGGCGCCGAGTACCTCAAAATTGCCCAACTCGTTAAACAGATTCTGCAAATATCGGTGCTGGAAAGGGTGGTCTTCGACTATCAAAATGCTATAGGGCTTCATGAGCGACTCTTTCGTGAGGAGCCAGGGCCGCAAACAAGGCTCGCAACGTAAAAGGTTTGACCAGACAGTTATTCATTCCGGCCGCCAGACACAGGGCATCTTCGCCGCGCAGAGCGTTAGCGGTGGCACCGATGATCGGAGTGACGCAACCCGCGCCGCGCAGGGCTGCGGTCAGTTCGTAGCCGTTGAGTCGAGGCATGTTGATGTCGGTGAGGACAATGTCGAACTCACCCTCACGCCAAAGCGACAAGGCCTCTTCGCCATTGCGGGCCAACGCCACCGTGCAACCCAGTTCTTCGAGCTGGTCGCGCAGGATCAGTTGATTGATGACGTTATCCTCGGCCACCAGAATGTGCAGGTGTAATGGACGCAGCATATGGGGTTCGCGTTGTTCGGGGGGAGGGAGAATCTGACCGCCTTGCGCTTGGCGTACGGCGCGCTGGATCGCCACCAGATCGTTCAGATTGACCTTCCAGCCACCTGCGCCGGACTGCGGCTCATGGGCGCCATCGCCACTGGCCAGCACCCGCGGCCCGTCCCATGCCTGGCCGGGACGTTGCTCGAAGGGCGTGGGATACAGCTCAAGCAGCACAGCGCTGGTGTCGGGTTCCGTGCAATCGGGTGCGCCAATCTGCGGACGGGCGCCCCAGCGCCGCAACCACCCGCTGAGACTTTCTGCCAGTTCGCGCACGGGCGAAACCACGTAAATGAGGTCCGGCGCCAATGCCGGCACGACGGCCGGTGAGGTTTTGTTTGAGGGTTGTTCCAGCGGTACGCTCAAGGAAAAACTGCTGCCCAGCCCCGGTTCGCTGACCATGCGCAGGGTGCCGTTCATCAAGTGCGTCAGCCGCTGACAGATGGGTAGACCCAGGCCCGTGCCGGCCACCACGTTGGTGTTGCCTTCAGTCTGGTAGAACGGTTCGAAAATGAACGCCTGATCATCATGAGCGATGCCTTTGCCGGTGTCCGAGATCTGCCATTGCAGGAACACCCGTTCGCCTTCTCGACCAAGCAATTTGACCCGCAGTACCACACGCCCGGAATCGGTGAACTTGACCGCGTTGCTCAGCAGATTGTTGAGGATCTGCCGCACACGGCTAGCATCGCCGATCAACCGTTCCGGCGTTTGCGGGTCTAGGCAGGCGTACAGTTGCAGGCCTTTGCTCTGCGCCGCTGCCGCGTAGCCTTGTACCACTTCCTGTACCAGCGTCGTCGGGCGGAACTCGATCAATTCCAGCGCCAGTTGCCCGGCTTCGATTTTCGACACATCAAGCACGTCGCAAATCAATTGCAGCAGGGTGGCGGATGAACCTTCGATGGCTTGCAGGTAACTTTTCTGCTGGGTATCGAGTTGAGTGCGCGCGAGCAATTCCAGGGTACCCAGCACGCCGTACAACGGTGTGCGGATTTCGTGGCTCATGGTCGCGAGGAACAAGGTCTTTGCCTCATTGGCGGCGTCGGCCGACTGGCGAGCCTGTTCCAGCGCCGCTTCGATTTGCCTGCGTGCGCTGATGTCGCTGAAGGCACAAAGCAACACGTCTTCGCCTTTATAGCGTGTCGGCGCGCAGCTCAGGTATAGGTGACGACCATCGGTGCTCGCGAAGTAATCAGTGAGAGTGGGTTCATGCTCGTCAAACGCCGCGCGAATCCAGCCCGGCCCCAGTTGTTCGCCACGGCAGCCCAACCATTGGCGGGCGAGGGTGTTTTCCAGCACCACCCTAGCGTCGGTGCGGCGCAGCACGCACAGTGCCACCGGGGCGGTCTGGATCACGTCGCGGCTGAACAGCTCACTTTCTACCAACGCTTGGATCCGGTGAATCGCCGGGTTGATAACGCGGTGTTCCAGACGCCGGATCAGCAGGTACACCAGGCTGATGCTCAGCAGGCAGAACAGCAGCGCGCCAAGTATTTGCGGCCACAGTGCTCCCAGTACCGCCAGCAGATCGATGGAGTAAATGAGTTGCCAATCCGACGATTTCAGCTGCTTGCGTAACACCAACTGTTCAGGCAGCCAGCCGTCACCGACAAAACCGAAAAAATCCTTTTGCTGCACCAACGGCAGGTTCTGCCCCGGCGGCGGGTTGTGGCTGTTGCTGAACAGCGGCATGCCCTGCGAATTGAACATGGTGAACTCGCCGGCGCTGTGATCGCTCAAGGCGCTGGATATTTCACGGTCGTCCATTTCCAGACCGAGCCAGCCGGAGTTGATGTCACGCTCGTCCAGACGGATGAATATGTATAACTGCGAGTGCCCGTCGGAGGCGTGGGTCAGCCAGAGTTCCTTCAGGTTGTCGCTGTTGGGGTGCTCGAGGGTCTGCAGATGCTCAAGCGTGGCCCGTCCAAAAGCACTGGTCACCGACGTCGCGTTGTACAGGCGCCACACTTGAGGCTGGGGGCCGCTGCTGACATAGACCAGGTTGAGTTGCCGAGCCTTGAGATTGTCGCGCATGCGTTGGGTCAGCCAGATGCTCCATTGGTGTCCCGGCGCTTGGCCAAGGAGCAGGCGGATTTCTTCTTCGGAGACTGGCAGGTTCATGTTGGCCATACGCGTGGCCGACAGGCTGAGGCTTTCCAGCAGCGCTTCCCGGGTGGTGAAAAAGGTATGCGCTTCGGCGATTGCGCTGCTCATGTAGCTGCGCCGCTGGGACACTTCATTCTTGAAGGTAAAGAGTAGGAAGCTGTACACGCCGCCGAGAATACCTACCAGCAGCACCATAGCAAAAATGCGCAGCAGACGACGCGCGGCATTGGGCGAGGATAGGATCGGGCTGATCTGATGGAGGTAGTTTTTTAATCTCATTCCGGCACTTTAGGGGAGGCCAGATGCTGGAAAAATCAGACGAACCTTATTATTCACATGAAGTAGATTGGTTACAAAAAGTCCAAGAGGGAACCCAGGCCAGATAACTCCCAATCCAAGATCGCTACGGCGGATGCGCTGACTTTGTTGCTCACCATCAGCATGCCATCGGTGCAGTGATAGACGATTTCACCAAATGGCTTTTAAAGAATGGCGTCGGGGATGTTGCATTAAACACAAGCATTACCATGGAAATGTTTGAAGCTAACGCTCAGGCATCTAACGGACGCAATCTTGCGACTGTGCAGTCGAAGTGAGTCACCTCAGTGTTTTGTGGGCCATGTGGTAACGATTACGTGTAGTCATAGGGGGGTATAAACTACAGGCCGCATTAAGCCGCGAACATAGAACGTTTCTGAGTTTTAATGCTTATCCCACACGTTTTTAACTTCAATGTATATCTTCGCTGCCTTCCTATGGTTTTACAGATTGATGGCATGACGCCGAGCAGGGACCATGGTCGGGCGCTGTTGCCCTGTGAAAAGACCATCGTCATGTTTGCACCTCGTGCCTAGGATCTGCATCGCATGAGTCCTATGCGAGGTTTGTCCTGGGGTTAGAACCAATCGGGGCGCTGAATTCTGCAAGTGATGGTTTGAACGGCGTCTTCGACGAAGCGGCCATGACGCGCCGACTGGTGGATGCACAGTGATCGCTGACGGTGTTCACGAAAAATCTTGCGTGCCCAAGTCGAATAATATGCCGTGCGTGAATGTCTGGGCGGCCGTATGGAAGGTGGTCCCGACTGGGGCCTGTCGATCCCTTGGGTGGCCACGACAATCGTTGGGCACCGATGCACTCTCGGCGTGCGCTCCTATTTACCTGAGCCACCCTGACGTCCGTAGGGCGTTTTGCTGAAGCCGTTGGGCCTATTTCAAGACTATCGCCAACTTCCGAAAAGACAACAGCAAGGCCATCCGAGATGTCTGCCGCCAGTTCGTGGTGCTGTGCCAGCAACTAGGACTGTTCGAAGAAAATCTGGTCGCCATTGACGGCAGTAAATTCAAGGCCATCAATAACCGCGGCCGCAATTTCACCAGTGCTAAGCTGAAACGGCGGATGGAAGAAATTGAATCGAGTATCAATCGCTGCCTGACTGCGCTCGACGAAAGCGATCGGGAAGAACCCTCGGTCGCTCAGCCCATGGCTACTCGGCTGCAAGAGCTAATCGACTAGCTCAAAGCTCAGATGAAAAAATTGCAGTTCATTGAAAGTCAGCTCAACGAATCATCGGATAAATCGGCCTCACTGACCGATCCAGACGCCCATTCCATGATGACACGCGGCATTGGAGTCGTCCGTTACAACCAGCGATAGCGCTTCGAACTGCCAAGATAATCCAGTCCCGTGACTGGTGGCCCTTGAGATGAAAATTTGGCCAGCCGTCGCAGGTTCTGCACCGCAGCGGCCAGCGTGAACTCATCCGTCGCGCCACTCATGCGACGTAGCCGCAGGCGATCCAATTTCAGGATGCGCTTGAGATGGGCAAACAACATTTCGACCTTTTTACGTTCGTGACGAGAGCGCTGATATGCCGGCGTTGCGGCAATGAACCGAGCCACATCGCGAGCGGCTTCATGGACGCTGCGAGCGATCTTGCGAATCGAAGTGTTCGGGCAGCACCTGGCTTTCATCGGACATGTCGCGCAGTCGGTCTGTCTGGATCGGAAGATGATGGTGTTGGCTTTAGTGACGTGCGAACGTTCGTTCTTGAAGGCTCGCCATTCGCTGCGCAATGGGTTGCCGGCTGGGCAGCGGTATTCCTCCGCCTCTTCATTCCAGTGGAAATCGTTACTCGAAAAGCTGTCGTTCTTGCGCTCAGTTTTGTCCCACACCGGCACATGCGGCTCGATGCCTTTTTCCTCCACCATCCAGGCCAGCATCGGCGCGGTACCGTAAGCGGTGTCGCCAATGAGGCGTTCCGGCTTGATGTCGAACTGCGCTTCGACCCGATCGATCATCGTCTTGGTGCTCTCGACTTCTGCGGTTCGATGAGCCGGTGTGGGTTCCACATCCATGATCACGCCGTGCTCGGTATCGATCAGATAATTCGTGGAGTAAGCGTAGAAAGCAGGGCCGCCTGGAGCAGCCGTCCAGCGTGCCTGAGGATCCGTCAGCGACAGGCGTTTCGGTAGCGTTTCGGCCAAAGCCTCCTCATCGAGGCCTTCAAGGTACTCACGCACGGCGCGAGTGCTCAGGGCCGGATCGCTCCAGTTGATCTGTTCATCACCCGGTACGCCGCGCTGCCGACTCGCATCCGCCTTGATGATGCTGGCGTCCACGGCAAAGCCTTCACCTTTGACCAAGCCTGCGTCCATGCAACGACGCAGCACTTCATTGAACAACCAGCGAAACAGATCGCTGTCCCGAAAACGGTCGTGTCTATTTTTGGAAAACGTCGAGTGGTTGGGGACTTCATCTTCAAGGCTTAATCGGGAGAACCAGCGATACGCCAGGTTCAAATGGGCCTCTTCGCACAGCCGCCGCTCTGAGCGAATGCCGTAGCAATAGCCCACGATCAGCATGCGGATCATCAGTTCAGGATCAATCGACGGACGCCCGATAGGGCTATAGAAATCGGCGAGGTAATGGCGCAGGTCACTCAGATCGAGACACTGATCAATGCTGCGCAGAAGATGATTGGCTGGGATGTGATCTTCAAGGTTGAACGAGTAAAACAGTCGCTCCTGCCCACTCGATAATTGTCCCATCATGCTCTGTGATCCCCCACCGGCCAATGAAGCAATTTTGCCGCAGGTCAAACAGGGGAGCTACTTTTTCAACAGAATCGGTCGATAGCGGCCTTTGACGGCTGATACACGGAATTCCAGCCTATGTTCGATCGGCCCCCACACCTGCCTCAGGTGTGGGGGCCTTTTCGTTGGGGTACGGGAGCCACCGACGCCTAAACTGGCCTGCCGACCCTGGGTACTGTGGTCTCACGCACAGGCACTTACTTGAACAAAAACTCTCACCATGTCGACACCCAAAGAATGCAGTTACCCGTACCCGATCCCGACCGCCGCAACGCGAGGCGTCACCCCAGTTGAGCACCTGTCGGTCATGGCCGGGTACACCCCGGAGTTCGGCACGCTGAATACTCCGGATTGCTGGGTGGCAGATCATGAGTGAGGATTATGGGCAGGTCTCATTGGCGGCGCTGAACCTGACAGGCGCGACCCGCGCCCAGGCCGACAAGCTGCTGCAGACTATTCTCAGTAGCGCAACGATCCCCGCCACATTGCGCGCGATTGATCGTGCTGAAGGGTTCATTCTGGGCTTGGAGACCGTCGGTGCGCTGAGCGCCGATGCGATTGAGCGGCTGTACCTCGCCTTCTATGATGCAGCGCAGACGCGGCTGACGGAGCTCACATGATCAACGAGTCAATCCATGAAGAGGTGCTGCGCGTCCTGGTGCAGCAAAACGTGGTGCGCGAGTGCCTGGTGGCAAAGATCGATGGCGCATCACATTGGAGTCTGTCGATTCGCCTGGGCGGCAACGGTGCGCGCTGGGTGCCGGTACGCTCTCGACGTTAACGGCTACGCACCTGGGCCAGCCTCACAGCGGTGAGGCGCTTTGCCGACAGCGTGGGGATCAGAGGATTCAGTGTCGGGCTGTAACCGGTAATAGCTTCGAGGCCATTTCTGCAGACCTATATCCGACTGCCTTCGCTTGAAATACGGGATTCCGGCGACCCGAATTCTTTCCGCAATTTGTTTTGTAGTCCTGGTTTCACTACCCTAAAACGAACAGAGAATTTGTTTGAAGCGGAAAAATAACCACAATAAGGCTATGATTTATAAGGAAAAAATAATGGACTTAAAATCCCCCGCTCGTAAGGGCGTCCCGGTTCGATTCCGGGTTCGGGCACCATCTAAAATCAAGGGTTTGCGGGCGAAAGCTGATGCAAACCCTTGTTTGTTTCCGGTCCGCAATTTCAAATGTTGCTCCGCAACTCACTTAGTTGGCGTGACCTTTTTGTCGATCCGTTTGTGGATGTAATACTCGGTCATCACCACGGTGGTGTGCCCAAGTGGGTCCCTCGCTTTTAGCATGTCTTCACTGGATTGTGCTTTGTCGGTACCAGCCTTTGCACGTAAGTCGCGCATCTGAAAGTCTACTTTTCAACACCGGCCGCCTCACGGACCGCATCAAACAGTCCTCGCAACTTGGATGGTGGCAGTTTGGGTTGGGTTGGGTTGGGGTATTGCGGGTGACCGGCATGGAGTCGGATCAAGGAGGTATGTATGCGTGATGACGACTACGAAGCAGGCCTTCAACTTGCAAAGGACGAAGCTGAGGCAGCGGCGAAAGACTTCTACAAGAACTACTGGCCGTTCCAGGCTGATGAGACAGCCGCTCAGTACGGGGAGCTGCAGTTCACGGCGGTTATCATGCTCGCCGAGTTTGAACGATTCGCTCAGCAAGGCAGCATTAAGCCCGCACGGTAACGCTTCTTAAGGTGCGTTGTCCGGCGGTCTTCCCGATAGCGCTGCGCGCCGCTGATGAATCGGCGGTAGCCATTGCAATTGAACACCATCATTTTTGGCCCCTTCGGCTTGGCCAGCTTGATACCTGTGCCGCGCAGGGCGTCTTTGATATTTACGTCGTCACGCTCAACAAGGCGTCGGGCTTGGGCATCGATGTAGGCCTTTGGCCACGGAATGTCGGTGTCGCGGTGATCACAAGCACCGTCCTTGGTGAACACCTCGGCCTGGGCCTTGGTCAGATCAGTGACATATCCAGAACCACCGAAGCCCCAGAACGACAAACCTTCGAAACAGTGGCGCACAGTGATGATCGACTAACACCCAAGCGCCCCGGTTTTGCCGGGGCTTTTGTTTGTGTGGCTTACACGAAGGGCTGACCGCTGAAGCCCCGTGGCAAACGCTGCATACCGGGCAGGTCGGTGAGGCGTTGCGTCCACGTGCTGCGCCAGTCGATCACGGTGCGGGTCTTGGCGTTACGATTGGCGCGGCGGGCAGCATTGCGCTGGGTGCGGCGCGCTTCCTTGTAGGCATCGGTGTTGCGGCAGGTACGGCACTTGACTCGGTTCAGCTCGACGCTGGAAGGGAGGTTGGTGCCGTGATGGCCACAGGCTAAATGACCTGCGACCTTGAAGTGAATGACCATGTAAGCGTCTCCTTCTCGGGGTACGCGCATCGGTAGACTCCCAATGCACGCGGGGAGGGCGGGTGCAGCAAAAATCCCGACACCTAAGGTTTACGACCCCAGTGACGATGCAGCGTTCGGTTTTGGGGCTGGCCTGTTCAACTCTGCGCCCGGACGCTAACCTGCCACGCTACCCATCAATAAAAGGAAGCAATGATGAGCGTCGACACCCTGCCGTACGAAGGCAGCTGCCGTTGTGACCGTGTGCGCTTCAGCGTGAGTGCAGCCCCAGTGATCACCATGGCCTGCCACTGCACCGGTTGCCAGAAGATGTCTTCCAGCGCCTTCTCCCTGAGCGCATTGATTCCGGCCAGCGGTTTTACGATCACCCAGGGCTGCCCGGTGATCGGCGGCCTGCAGGGGGAGGACCGCCACTACTTTTGCCCGCATTGCATGAGCTGGCTGTTCACCCGCCCTCATGGCATCGATGAGTTCGTCAACGTGCGCGCGGCGTTGCTGGACAATGCCAGCAGTTATGTACCCTTCATGGAGACCTGGACCAGCGAGAAATTGCCTTGGGCCTCCACCCCGGCCGTTGAACGCTTTGCGCAGTTGCCAGAGCCCGCGGCGTTCCCGCGCTTGATGCAGGCGTACGCCGAGTTCAGTCGATTAACGCCAGCAAATCCGTAGTGCCCACGTCCAGCCCCGCCTGGCTCAGCAAGGTGGTTGCCTGGCCCCGGTGGTGGGTCTGGTGATTGAAAAAGTGCACCAGCAGGCTAAAGCAGTTTTTATCGGCGGCCACACCGCGCATGTCGCGGTAATGCAGGCGCTGATCAAGGTCGGGCGCCTCTACGGTCTGCGCCCAGTCGAGGATGAGTTGATCCAGCCAGGCTCGGCGGGCGGCCAGTTCTCGGACGTTGGCAAAGGCCAACTGCGTCAAATCAACAGGTGTGGCGACCGCGTTCAGCGGAGCCAGTGCCGCATAGCCAGCAGGATGCAGGGCAAAGCGCTTGAGCCAGACGGTGTCGCCTAATACCAGGTGGTTCAACGTGCCGAGAATCGAGCCGAAAAACGCCTTGCGGTCCATGAGCAACTCCGCGTCCGACAGCGTGCCGGCCGCTTCATAGAGCTTGCGGTTCATCCACTGGTTGTAGCGGGCCATCAACACGACATGCTCAATTCGGTTCACTTGGGTTTTCTCTCAGAGGCACGGTGACGCCATGATAGGCCGTGCCCGCCCGGCGGTCATGGTGTTCCGGCAGGGCCGGGCTATGGTTGTTAGACGCCAACGTTGCGCCCTGGGAGGGCGAGATCATGAACACCAGCGACTTACTGGAACAACTGCTGCGCGCCGGGCAAGGGGCCAGTGCCTCCTCGGGTGGCGGTTTGGGCGGACTGCTCGGCGGCTTATTGAAAGGCACTAGCACCGGCAATGCCTCGGGCGGTGCTGGTCTGGGTGGCTTGTTGGGTGGGCTTGGCGGCCTCTTGGGCGGTGCCGCTGGCGCGCGTCCAGCCCAGGGACGTGCTGGCGGGATGAACTACGCGGCGCTGGCTTCCTTGGGCATGGCGGCGTTCCGGGCCTACCAAGCCTGGCAACGCCAGCAAGGCAGTGCTCCGCAGCAAGCCTTCCAGACGGTCGACCAGCTTGACGGTCCCGCAGCCGAAGCCCACAGCCATGCCGTTTTGCGTGCGTTGATCGCCGCCGCGAAAGCTGATGGCCACATCGATGAAAAAGAGCAGCAACTGATTTCCATTGAACTGGGCCGGCATACCGACGATTCGCAACTGCAAGCGTGGCTCGACGCTGAAGTCGCCAAGCCCCTGGACGCTGCGGATTTCGCCGAGTTCGCCAGCGACCCGGCAGTGGCGGCGGAGGTTTACCTGGCCAGTGTGATGTTGGTGGACGATCAGCAGGACGCCGAACGCAATTACCTGGACGACTTGGCAGGTCAACTGCAAATCGATCCGCAATTGCAGCTGCACTTGGAACAACAGGTCAAGGCCTGATTGGACGCTGACCCCCAGGTTTGCGAGAGTAGGCCCTCGATAAGGCCACCCACACCGATAACACGTTGCTATAACGTCATATCCCTTGCGCGGCCAGAATTGCCAGATAGATCAATACCACACCGCAAGCGCCATAACTGATGCGCTGCCCCAACGGTGATGCGTTCTTGCGCAGCACGTTGACCAGCGCTGCAATCAGAAAGCATGACAACACTGAAGCCAGCATGAACCCGGCGAAAAACATCAAGGTTTGCCCATGGCTGGGCGTGGCGCCGACGATGCCTGACAACGCGCTGCCCAGCGCGCCCCAGTAAACGATATTCTTCGGGTTGGCCAGGGAGATCGCTGCGCCGACCGCCAGCGCATTTTGCCGAGTACTGGCGGGTGCGGCGTCTGATTCAGGCAGCGTCCAGGCATCGATCAGGCTGCGCACACCCAGCCAGGCGAGGTACAACGCACAGACTACCGTTAGTGGCACGCGCACTGCGTCATGCTGGATCAGTAGGGCGATCCCGGTCAGGCCGATCACCGCCCACACCGCGTCGCCCACCAGCGAGCCAAACTGCACCAGAAGGGCCGGCGTGAAGCCATGGAGCAAACCACGGCGCAGGGTCTCCGCCAGCACGGCGCCGGGAGAGAGGCAAAACACGAAACCGAATATCAGTGCGTAGAAAAAGATCGTCAGCATGCCCGCGTCCTTTCAGGAAAGTGCGAAAGCATACGCTGGCACCAGCAGGCGAATCCACATCGCTAAGCGATGCTCACATCAGCGCAATACGGTCGAACTCCGCTTTGATTTCAGCAGGGCTAAGGCAATCAAAAGGCACGGCGAAAAACGCCCTGCAGCGTTTGGCGATAATGTCCAGGGTTGTGTTGAAGGCCGCCTGGATGTCTGCGTCGTTGCCCTTTACATCAGATGGATCTTCCAACCCCCAATGCGCCTTCACTGCCCGCCCGAAATACAGCGGGCACGCTTCACCGGCAGCCTTGTCGCACACGGTGATGACCACGTCTGGCGGGCTACCTTCGAAAGCGTCATTGCCTTTGCTGTACAGCCCTTCAGTGCTGATACCCGCCGCCTGCAGCGTACTGAGGCTGCGCGGCAGGACCTGGCCCTTGGGAAAGCTGCCGGCGCTTATCGCCGCAAAACCTTGCGGCGCCAAATGGTTGAACACAGCTTCGGACAAAATGCTGCGGCAGCTATTGGCGGTACACATGAACAGGACTTTCATTGGGTTATCTCCTTCAAAGGCTCAGGCGAAAGGCGAGGGCGGCGAGCGTGATCAACAACACCGGTAGCGTGAGTACGATCCCGACCTTGAAGTAGTAGCCCCAGGTGATGGTGATGCCCTTGCGCGCCAGGATGTGCAGCCACAGCAAGGTGGCCAGGCTGCCAATCGGGGTGATTTTAGGGCCCAGGTCGCTGCCGATCACGTTGGCGTAGATCATTGCGTCCTTGACCACGCCCACGGCATGGCTGGATTCGATGGACAGCGCCCCGATCAACACCGTCGGCAAGTTGTTCATCGCCGAGGACAGCAGCGCCGTCAGCACTCCCGTGCCCATCGCCGCGCCCCACACGCCGTAAGTGGCGAACGTATCGAGCCAGGTCGCCAGGTAGGTGGTGAGGCCGGCGTTTCGCATGCCGTAGACCACCAGGTACATTCCCAAGGAAAAGATCACGATTTGCCACGGTGCTTCCTTCAGCACTTTGCGCGTGGAGATCGTGTGGCCCTTGGCGGCGATGACCAGTAGGAGCACGGCGCAGACGGCGGAAATCGCGCTGATGGGAATGCCCAGCGGCTCCAGGGCAAAGCAACCGACCAACAGGATGCCCAACACCCACCAGCCGGCGCGGAAGGTGGCGCGGTCGTGGACAGCACTGGCGGGGTCTTCAAGGTCGGCCGGGTCGTAGGTCTGCGGAATGTCGCGGCGAAAGAACCACAGCAGCACCGCCAGCGTCGCCGCGACGCTGACGAAGTTCACCGGCACCATCACCGCGGCGTATTCGTTGAAGCCGATCTTGAAGTAATCCGCCGAGACGATATTCACCAGGTTCGAGACCACCAGTGGCAAGCTGGCCGTGTCGGCGATAAACCCTGCGCCCATGACAAAGGCCAGGGTCGCCGCCGGGGAAAAGCGCAGGGCCAACAGCATCGATATCACGATCGGCGTGAGGATGAGCGCCGCGCCGTCATTGGCAAACAGCGCCGAGACCAATGCGCCGAGCAACACCATATAGGCAAATAAACGCCGGCCGCGCCCACGCCCCCAGCGCGCTACATGCAGGGCGGTCCAGGCAAAGAAACCGGCTTCGTCGAGCAGCAGGCTGATGATGATCAGTGCGACAAAGGTCCCTGTGGCATTCCAGATGATGTGCCACACCACGGGGATATCCGCCAGGCTGACCACGCCAGAGGCCAGGGCCAGAATGGCGCCCAGGGTTGCGCTCCAGCCAACGCCCAGGCCCTTGGGTTGCCAGATGACCAATACGATGGTGAAGATAAAAATCGCAAGTGCGACAAGCATGAATGAACGCTCCGAGGATTCAGCAGCAGGTGTTGGTCCGTTGTGGTCTGTCGCCCATTGTATTCAGACGCTGTGCGTCGTTGTGCAACCAGGGCTGGTTGGCTTGCAGGGTGGTGTGCAGCACGTCAGTCACCCAATCGGGTAATGCCGGGTTGATGCTGTAGTAGATCCATTGGCCTTGGCGACGGTCCAGCAGCAACCCGCCACTGCGCAATTGCGCCAGGTGGCGGGAGATTTTTGGCTGGCTGTCGTCCAAGGCATGGATCAGTTCGCACACGCAAAGTTCGCCTTCACGCAGGATCAATAACGTCAGGCGTGCCCGGGTGGCATCGGCCAGGCATTTGAACAAGGTGGGTGGGGAGAGGGGATCCAGCATGGCCAAGGTCTTTGTATATGGGGTTATGCGAATATACGTATTTTCATATATATCGGTCAAACGCTGTTTCAATTGATATGGATCAAATGCCTTGAAAACCGCCACAAGTGTTTGAAATTAAAATGAAACATGAATGTCCTAAAGTGCCTTCCCATTGCTGATCAAGGAATAACCCGCGTGACCCGTGCCACTCGCAACCTGCGCAAGACCCTGGATTCCGTCGCGGAAAATAACGAAACCGCGGCCTTCGACCTGATGCGTGCCGTCGAAAAGCTCGGCGATGAAGTGTTGCGCCAGCGTTTGCTCAACACCATTCACCGGCTTAACCAGGACGCCCACGAACTGCGCGAAGCGCGCGACTCGGTGGAGCAGGTGTCGGTAAGGCTCGCCTGAGCAAGATCGTTCAAGACAATCCCCTTGTTGCGCTGGCATGCTTGTCGACTGTCTGTCGATGAGCCGTTTCCATGCCCACTGCCTTACCTCATTACGCTTTCGCTCGCGGCGCCATCGCCGTCATTCCCTTGTCCCTGGCCTGCGCGCCGTGGGGACTGCTGGCCGGTTCGATGGCCATTGATGCACAGTTCACCCCGTTGCAAGCCCAAGGTTTGTCCGCCATCGTGTTTGCCGGAGCCGCGCAACTGGTCGCCATCGGTATGGTCAAGAGTGGCGCCAGCCTGATTTCCATCGTGCTGACCACCTTGCTGCTGACGTCCCAGCATTTGCTGTACGGCATGCATGTGCGCCCGATCCTGTCGCCCCTCAAGACCCGCTGGCGCATGAGCCTGGGCTTTTTGTTGACCGACGAATTCTTCGCACTGATCAGCCATTTTGACCGCGAGACGTTCAACCGCTGGTACGCCCTGGGCGTCGGCCTGACGTTCTATATTATCTGGAACCTGTTCACACTGGCCGGTATCGTGCTCGGCAAAAGCATTCCCGGCCTTGATCAACTGGGGCTGGAGTTTTCCATCGCTGCTACGTTTATCGCGTTGATTACGCCGGTGGTGCGTGACATCCCCACGTTGGTTTGCGTGGCCGTATCGTTGCTGTTTTCGGTGTGGTTGAGCTTTCTGCATTGGGAGTCGGCGGTGGTGGTGTCCGGGGTGTTGGGCATGAGCGCGGGGTATGCCTGTAAGCGACTGGGAGTAGGGCAGCGATGATCTACATCATGATTGTGGCCATGGGCCTAGTGGTATTTCTCAACCGATACCTGTTTATCGAGCCGCGCCTGCCGGTGCGCCTCAACCGTGGCGCGCGGGAGTTTCTGGGGTTCGCCGTGCCTGGCATGCTCACGGCGATTTGCGGGCCGATCATTTTCCTGGCCGACCATCAACTCAACTTGAGCCCGGCCAACCCTTACCTGCTGGCGGGGCTCAGCGCGGTGGCGTTGATGTTCTGGACGCGCAATGTGTTGATCACCGTACTGTTGAGCATGGCGTTGTTCTACCTATTGCGCTGGTTGCTTTAACACTCGGACGAAAAAAAGCCCGCGGGAGGGCGGGCAGAAGGGAGGTTTCTAAAAATGAGCGTGGCCAATATAGGCAGCCCAGGCGCCCTTCACAGTGAAACTAAATTCATGCTGCACACAGCAAGGCAGCCCGATAGGGCTGCCCAGGCACATCAGCTTTTTGCGTTGAGCTTGCGCAGTTCTTCATAGGTGGCCGACTGGACGAACCAGAAGCCGGAAATGATGCACCACGTCAAAGTACCGCCCACCAATACCGCCAGGCCCGACAAAAAGCTTGCGCTGAACATCGTCACCAAACCCATCAGCCAGACGAAGGCCAGTGCGATGTAGAGAACGGAGTTGTTGACGCTGATGACGAAATCTTTCATGACGCTTCCTTGTTGAGGGTATCCTGTTGATCTCCTCAGTGAGATCAACCGCGGCATCATAATGCCATGTGTCAGCAGGCGCCACCTTCAAGCACCCAGTCAGTTGGGCGTGCTCTCGCCCTTGACCGTACGCTTGCCCTTGAGCATGCAGCGAATCCACTTATAGGCGCCTGCGTGACGTAATAGTCCTTGGGTGTCGCCTGCTAATGATAGAGTCGCGTTTTTTTCCAACGGAGCAATGGCATGCACAAGGTGGTAATTGGCGCACTGGTACTGGCGGCCCTGGCCGGTTGTGCAGGTTCGAAGATGAAAGAGGCGCGCGCCGGCACGCCCTACAAAACCCTGGCTTCAGACAAGGCCACACTGGTGGTTGCCGAATGCGTGCAGTTCGGCTGGCAGGATGAAAGCGTGTTCGGCGTTGACGCCGGCGGCTTCAAGGAACCCATCGGCGCTAGCGGCTTTACCGTGTACACCACCGCCGGCGACTACTTTGTCGATGTGCAAAGCGCGGGGGCCGGTTCCACCATCAAGTACTACGCGGCAGAAGACAATATGCCGGCCAAGCGGCGTTTGGCCGCACTGGCGACTTGCCTGTAATCCATTGCTTTAGTCGTTTTAGGAAATGCCTGTCACGACGGCTGCGAGGCATTTGGATTATGATTCACCCGCCCGTCCGACACGATGGCTCTTTACCAGTACACGGACGTCGAGGCTTAAACGTCGGGCGAGCACCTTTTTTCCTCAGCGCGGCATGTAGCCAAGGTGCCAGCGCCGGGGAATCTTCAGCCACACCAGCCCCAGCACGCCTGCCAAGACGCCGCTGACCAGCAGCGCCCTCAAGCCCATCTGCTGCTCCAGCACCGCGCCAATCACCGCCCCCACGAACATCCCGGCCCATGGGATCAGTTGTACGCGCCAGCCGCTGCGACGCTCCCCGAGCAGCCAGCGACCCAGCCCGCGACCGAACCGTGAAAGCGCGCCGGTGACGTAAGTCAGGCCTACCGGCAATCCGTTAACCTCTTCCACAGCGGCATTCAGCATACCCATCGCGATGATCGCCGCCAGCAGCGCGGGCAACGTATCGGCGAAGGGCAGCACGGCAGCGCCGCACAACAAGCCGGCAATACACATCAGCAAAGGCAGTGCATGGCGGCGGCTCAGCCGGCTGACCACGACGCCGAAGGCGTTACCAACGATAAAGGTCGCGACCAGCAACAGCAGCCGTCCGGTCAGGCCAAGATCCCCGGCGCTGATCGCCACCGCCAGGCGTGTGGTGTTGCCGCTCATGAACGACACAAAGTCACCGCTGGCCATGAAGCCGATGGCGTCAGTCATGCCCGCCAGCACCGACAGGCTGGCCACCAGCATCAGCCCGACCCGGCCACGCCAGCGCTGTCGATGGGCCAGTGCAGCATTGGCGTTGGGCTTGCGCGGCGAAGGCAACATAGAGCCGGGTTCCTCTGTGAGATTATCCGGCCACTACCGTAGGGCGCTTTTAGGGCGCGCGCAATGACCTCAGACACACTCTAGGCACCAGCCCGTAGGCTGCCAGGTGAAAAAGTGGGTCGGCCTGATCGCTTGCACGAAATCCGCATCATGGGACACCACCATCATCGCCCCCGTAAAACCTTGCAGCGCCTGTTCAAAGGCCATCACCGATTCCACGTCCAAGTGGTTGGTCGGCTCGTCCAGCAATAACAGTTGCGCCGGCACTTCGCGCCACAAGGCAATCGCCATCGCGGCCTTCAAGCGCTCGCCGCCACTGAGTTGCCCGGCGGGTTGGGTCACGCGCAAGGCGTCCAGTTGCAGCAACGCCAGGCGCGTGCGCAATTCGGCTTCGGCCAGTGGCGAGTCGAGCAGGTTGAGCTGCTCGACGATGGAACGCTGGTCGTCCAGCAGCGCAAGAGGCTGGTCGATATAGGCACTCGGCACCTGCACGCTGCAGACGCCATTGACCGCTTGCCATTCACCCGCCAGCACCTTGAGTAACGTGGATTTGCCGCACCCGTTCGGCCCACGCACAGCGACGCGTACCGGGCCGGCAAGGTGCAGGTTGAGGCAGGTCGAGGGCAGCCATGGCGATTGCGCGTCGACCAACGCCAGCACCTTCCGGCCATAGGGCACCGCTGAGGCGGGCAATGCCAACAGCGTTGGCGTTTCATCCAGTACCTTTTCGTAGGCCTGGCGCACCTGGGCATCCAACGCCTGTTTGTGTTGCCCATGCGCGCTGCGCACGCTGCTGAGGATTTCCGTGGCGGCGCCTTTCCAGCGGGCTTTTGTGAAACGGTCGACGTTGGCTGTTTCCGCCTGTTTGCGTGAGTGGGCGGCATTGCGTTGCAGGTTGTCATGGTCCTTTTGCAGGCGCCGCCGTTCGCGGCTGCGCGCCAGGCGTGCGTGTTCCAGTGCGGCGACGGCAGCCTGTTGCCCGGCATCGCGCTGAAGGCGATAAGCATCGTAGTTGCCGCCATACACTCGGACGCCGAGGGATGACAGTTCGATGATGCGCCCCATGGCGTTGAGCAATTGCCGATCATGGCTGACCACCACCAGGCCGCCACGCCAATCAGCGAGCACTCGCAGCAGCCAGGCACGGCCGTCGCTGTCGAGGTGGTTGGTGGGTTCGTCGAGCACCAGCAGGTGTGGCGCGGCCAACAGCGCTCCGATGACCGCGACGCGGGCGAACTGGCCGCCGCTGAGTTGGTCGACAGGGGTATCAACATTAAGCTGAGAGAGACCCGCCGCATCCAAGGCGCTGCGCAAACGCTCGGCGAGGTTCCAGCGGTCGTCGATCAACGCCAGGTCGTCGTCCTGCGCGGCGCCTTGGGCCATGCGTTCGAGGGCTGCCAATGGCGCAGCGGTCCGGGTGAGATGAGCGACTGTTTCGCCCGGCGCCA
Organism: Pseudomonas sp. EA_15y_Pfl1_P101; assembly: GCF_963970835.1. Classification (NCBI taxonomy): domain Bacteria; kingdom Pseudomonadati; phylum Pseudomonadota; class Gammaproteobacteria; order Pseudomonadales; family Pseudomonadaceae; genus Pseudomonas; species Pseudomonas sp. EA_15y_Pfl1_P101. The sequence continues at coordinate 369,636 of NZ_CAXAPA010000004.1, forward strand.
TCACGACATTCTGCGCGACGTAAGCCACATCGGGCGGTCGATTCAGCGTGCCAGAGGAGGGCGACAGCTGCCCGGCGATCAACTTCGCCAGGACACTTTTGCCGCGGCCGTTACGCCCCACAATGCCGGTGGGCGTGTGATCGATGGACAGGTTCAGGTCGTCCAGCAAGGTTTCGCCATTGGCGAACTGAAAACACAGGTGTTGCAGGGAAACGAGGGCGGGCAGCCGGTTGACGTCAGTCATCAGCACCTCCAAAAAAATGTCGGACAGGCCAACAAGCGCGCCAGGCGGCCTGTTGCAGATACATTTTGGAAGGCTTAGTTGTTCACGTCGGCGCTCGTCCCGTGAGTCAGAAGGGATGAAGAGCCTAACCCACCTTGGCCTTTTTCGGCAAATCCGCCGCCAGTTGCTCAAGGAACATCGCCAATGCCGCTTCTTCGGCCTTGAGCCCTTTACGCAGCCGTGGCTTGGGCAGCTTGGAGAGTTCGCCGAGGCTGAAATGATCCAGCACCGCAGGATGGATATAGCACTTGCGGCATACCGCCGGGGTGTTGCCCAACTGCTTGGCGACGTCCTTGACCATTGCCACCACGTGCCGTTTGGCATCGGACTCGGGCTGCCACTCCAATTCCCGCAACACCGCCAGCGCCATGGCGGTGCCCGCCCAGGTGCGGTAATCCTTGGCGGTGAAGTCCGCACCGGTGAGGCTGTGCAAGTATTCATTCACGTCCTGTGAGCTCACGGTGTGCCGCTCGCCGCTTTCGTCCAGGTACTGGAACAAGTTCTGCCCCGGCAATTCCAGGCAGCGCTTGACCACCGTCGCCAAGCGCCGATCTTTAACGCTGATCTGGTGTTCGACGCCGCTCTTGCCGCGAAACTGGAACTTGATCTCGCTGCCTTTCACATCCACATGGCGGGTACGCAGCGTGGTCAGCCCGTAGGATTTATTGTCCCGCGCATATTGAGTATTGCCGACGCGGATTAGCGTAGCGTCCAGCAGCATTACCACGGTGGCCAATACCTTTTCGCGGGTGAAGCCAGGTTCGGCGATTTTTGCTTCCAGCTGTTTGCGCAATTTTGGCAGGGCGATGCCGAACTGCTGCAGCCGAGAGTACTTGTCGCTGTCACGCACCTCACGCCAGCGCGGATGGTAACGGTACTGCTTGCGCCCACGGGTGTCGCGGCCGGTGGCTTGCAGATGGCCGCGCGGGTCAGAACATATCCATACATCGGTGTAGGCCGGCGGTACGGCCAGGGCGTTCAGGCGCTTGATCTCGTCGGGATCGCGGATGCGCTCACCCTTAGAGTCGAAGTACTGGAACTTGCCCCGCAGGGTCTTGCGGCGGATGCCGGGCTGGGTGTCGTCAACATAATGCAGGTCGCGGGGTAGCGCAGAGTCGGACATGGTGCGGGTTCCTTGGCAACAAATCAGGCCGGTATGTCTGATTGACCGCAGCCGTTTGCGGTCGTGCCAAAAGGTTACTTACGCCAACACAGCCACCGCCTTGATCTGCGCCCACAGTGTCTGGCCGGGGTGCAATTGCAACTGGTCGCGGGAGAACCGTGTGATACGCGCCAGCAACGGCGTGCCACCTGCGTCCAGGCGCACCAGCACATGTGCGCTGTTGTCCGCCGGAATTTCCTGGGTCACCGTCACCGGCAGGCGATTGAGGATGCTGCTGTGTTCTTCTGCCTGCAGGCTGAGGCTCACATCACGTGCCTGGACTTTGATGCGCAACGCTTTGCCCACGGCCAGCGGTGCATGGGCCACGCGCATGTGCAGGGCGCTGTCGGGCAGTTGCAGCGTGAGTAACTGATAATGTTCGTCGTAGGTACTGACTGTGCCGTCGATCACCACGCCAGCGTCGTCGCCCCGTGCCAGGGGCAGGTCGAGGCGCGCCAGGGTTTCGCCAATGGGGCCGCTGGCCAGGGCCTTGCCGTCGCTGAGCAAGACGATGTGATCGGCCAGGCGCGCGACTTCATCCTGAGCATGGCTGACATACAGCACCGGGATATCCAACTCGTCGTGCAGACGTTCGAGGTACGGCAGGATTTCACCTTTGCGCTGGCTGTCGAGGGCGGCCAGGGGCTCGTCCATCAACAGCAATTTCGGGCTGGTGAGCAAGGCGCGGGCGATACCGATGCGTTGGCGCTCACCGCCGGAAAGGTGCTGGGGGTTGCGGTCGAGCAGGTGGCCGATCGCCAATAACTCCGTGGCCTGGGCCATGTCCACACGGCGTTGCTGGCGGTGAATGCGCTTGAGGCCGAACTCCAGGTTGGCCCGCACCGACAAATGCGCAAACAGGCTGGCCTCCTGAAACACGTAACCCAATGCACGCTTATGCGGTGGTACAAACACCCCGTTGCGGCTGTCTTGCCAGACCTCATCATTGACCTGGATGAAACCGTCTTCGGCGCGCTCCAGCCCGGCGATACAACGCAGGCAGGTGGTCTTGCCGGAACCGGAATGCCCGTAGAGCGCGGTCACGCCGCGACCTGGCAGGTGAAGGTCTACCTCAAGGGCAAAGCCCGAATACTTGAGTTGCAGGCGCACATCAATCATTGACATCAGCTCCAGCCCATCTTTGTTTTACGGCTGGAGTAGAGCGCCAGCAACACCAGGAAAGCGAACACCACCATGGAGCCGGCCAGCCAATGAGCCTGGGCATATTCCATGGCTTCGACATGGTCGTAGATTTGTACGGAAACCACCCGGGTTTTGTCCGGGATATTCCCGCCGATCATCAATACCACGCCGAATTCGCCGACGGTGTGCGCAAAACCCAGGATGGAGGCGGTGATAAATCCTGGTCGTGCCAAGGGCAGAATCACCGTGAAAAACGTATCCCAAGGATTGGCGCGCAGGGTCGCGGCCACTTCCAGCGGGCGCGTGCCAATGGCGGAGAAGGCGTTCTGCAAGGGCTGCACTACAAACGGCATGGAATAGATCACCGAACCGATGACCAGCCCAGCGAAGCTGAAGGTGAGGGTGCCCAGGCCCAGCCATTGCGTGAACTGGCCAAAGTAACCATTGGGGCCCATGGCCAACAGCAGGTAAAAACCAATCACCGTGGGTGGCAACACCAACGGCAAGGCGACGATGGCGCCGATGGGGCCGCGCCACCAGGAGCGGGTTCGCGATAACCACAGGGCAATGGGAGTGCCGATGATCAGCAGGATCACGGTGGTCAGTGAGGCCAGCTGGACGGTCAGCCAGATAGCGGAAAAATCGGCACTCGAAAGCGGCATTTATTTGGCCAGCTCGTAACCATAGGACTTGATGACGGCAGCGGCTTTAGGCCCCTTGAGGTATTCAACCAGTGCCTTGGCAGCGGCGCTGTCTTTGCCCTTGTTGAGGATGACCGCGTCCTGTTTGATCGGGTCGTGCAGGGAGGCTGGAACGATCCACGCCGAACCGCTGGTGACTTTGCCGTCTTTATAGATCTGCGACAAGGCCACAAAGCCCAGCTCGGCGTTGCCGGTGGACACGAACTGATAGGCCTGAGTGATGTTCTGGCCTTCAACGAGCTTGTCTTTGACCTGCTCGGTCAGCCCTTGCTTGGCCAACACTTGGGTGGCAGCGAGGCCGTAAGGTGCCGCTTTCGGGTTGGCAATCGACAGATGTTTGAACTGGTTTTTCTTCAGCACTTCGCCTTTGGCATCGACATAACCGTCCTTCGCCGACCACAGGGCCAGGGTGCCAACGGCGTAGGTAAAGCGTGACCCCTTGACGGTATCGCCTTCGGTTTCGAGTTTTTGCGGGGTGGTGTCGTCGGCGCTCAGGAACACTTCGAACGGCGCGCCATTCTTGATCTGGGTGTAAAACTGGCCGGTGGCGCCGTAGGCAGCGACCAGTTTGTGGCCGGTGTCTTTTTCGAAGTCGGCGGCAATCGCCTGGATCGGTGCGGTGAAGTTGGCAGCCACGGCCACTTGGACGTCATCGGCATGCGCCGAACCAAAGGCGAGGGCTGCGGCCAGAACGGCCAGGCGTGAGGCGTGAATCTTCATGAAGCAGCTCCTTTGAGGGTGTGCGGCCTGTTATCGATAGAAAGCTTAACCGCTATGTATTGGAATATATAGCGGTTGGCCAGTTCCGGTACAGTGCAAAGTTGCCACGGATGGGGGCTCTACTTGAGCTTGGCCAGGGCCTGCTCCGCCAGTTCGCGTGTCAGCTCATACGTGGTCGTGTCTTTGCCCAGGCGCAGTGCCTGACCGGACCACAGGTTGCTGAAGCCCGCTTCATCCTTGGCCTTGAGCGGCATCAGCGCACCGCCCGAGGTCGGGAACGCCGGAGCGGCCGGGTTGATCGCACCCAGCTCACGCATCACGCGGTTGACGATGCCGCGTGCCGGGCGGCCGGTAAACAGGTTGGTCAGTGCCGTTTCGCTGGCCTGGGCATGACGCAGCGCATGGTGGTGCGAAGCCGTGACGTTGGCTTCTGGGGTAAACAGGTACGCCGTACCGATCTGCACCGCCGAGGCGCCCAGGGCAAATGCTGCAACCATCCCACGTGCATCGCCGATCCCCCCGGCAGCAATCACCGGCACGCGGACGGCGTCGACGACTTGTGGCAACAGCGCGAACAGGCCGATCTGGGTGTTGAGGTCTTCGCTGAGAAACAAGCCGCGATGCCCGCCTGCTTCAATGCCCATGGCAATGATTGCATCGCAGCCATGGTGTTCCAGCCAGATAGCTTCCTCCACCGTGGTGGCCGAGGACAACACCTTGGCGCCGGTGGCTTTTACCCGATCCAGCAGGGACTTTTCCGGCAGGCCAAAGTGAAAACTGACGACCTCGGGGCGGAATGCTTCGACCACCTGGCAGGCGGCGTCATTGAAGGGGGCACGGTTGGACACCGGTGTTGGCGCATCAAAGTCGGCCCCCAATTCGCGGTAGTAGGGTTCCAATAATTCTTTCCAGCGTCGATCGCGTGCGACGTCAGGTTCCGGGGGTTGATGGCAGAAGAAATTGACGTTGACAGGGCGCGGGCTGGCCTGGCGGATGGCGGTCAGCGCTTCGCGCAGTTGCTCGATACTCAGTGCGGCGGCCGGCAATGAACCTAGCGCGCCCGCATTATTGGCGGCGATCACCATGGCAGTGGTAGTGCCTACCGCCATTGGGGCCTGGATGATCGGCACTTCGATGCCCAGCAGGTCGAGAAGGCGGGTGTCTGGCCAGGTGCTCATGGGATGCGTCTCCAGCGTTAGTGAGGCTTCACGCTGTTTTAACAGGGCCCTTGGCACCCGGCCAGTCTGTTTTATTCACTGGACGAACGTGCAGTTTCGTGATGTGCCATCAGTCGATGGCGTGGCCCACGACGGCGTGAATTCGCTCGGCGATATGTGCCGCATGGGTTTCCAGGGCGAAGTGGCCAGTGTCGAGCAGTTCCACCACGGCGTGGGGGTTGTCGGCCTTGTAGGCGTGTGCGCCTGGCGGGATGAAGAACGGGTCGTTCTGGCCCCAGATCACCAGCGTTGGCACTTGCGTCGCCTTGAAAAAGGCCTGGAACGCCGGGTACAGCGTCAGGTTGTTACGGTAGTCGAGGAACAGGTCCAGCTGGATCTCGTCATTGCCGGGGCGCTGCATGAGCAGGACATCCAGCATGTAGGCTTCCGGCGCCACGCGCTCGGGTTGGTTCACACCGTGCAGGTACTGGTAGCGCGTGCCTTCCAGGCTAATCACCGCGTTGCGGATGACTTCGCGGTTGGCATGGCTCGGTTCGGCCCAGTAGGCGCGGATCGGTGCCCAGGCGTCGCCCAGGCCCTCCAAGTACGCATTCCCGTTTTGCGAAACCAGCGCGCTGACCCGTTCCGGGTGCGCCACCGCCAGGCGCAGACCCACCGGTGCGCCGTAATCGAACACATACAGCGCGTAACGGCTCAGGGCCAGCGCATCGACAAAATGCCCAACCGTGATTGCCAGGTTATCGAAGCTGTAGTGGTAATCGCGCTCGGCCGGCACCTCGGTGAAGCCGAAGCCCGGTAAATCCGGCGCGATGACCCGAAAGCGCGTGGCGAGCAGGGGGATCAGGTCGCGGTACATGTGGGACGAGCTGGGGAAACCGTGCAACAGCAACATCACCGGAGCCGACGGTGCGCCGGCCTCACGGTAGAACATGCGTACGCCATCGACATCGATGTGGCGGTAGTGAACAACGGGGTCTGGAGTGGTCATGATGAGACACCTATGTAACTTGATTGGGTTGATATACGGGTTACCGTTTTCAAAAGCTGCGCTTAAAAATGTAACCTGTCAAATTGTTTATTATGGTTAGCTAATCGTTCGTGGTAACTACCAGGATGAATTAATAGCGGTTACGATAGGGTCGCGCCCAAGAGGATTGAACATGACCACCCATGCACCCCTGGAACCCTATGTCCTTGCCGATCACCCGGTACTGGACATGCTCAACACCCGCGCCAACGTCGACGGCGAGCCCTTCGAGTTCTGGCAGGCTGACGCCGATGTTGCGCGCTGGTTGGTACGCTTGGGCTGGGTCGAGGAGGGTGCGACGCCTGCGTTCGAGGATGGGGCGTTACTGGCAACGGCGAAGACGCTGCGGGAAGTGATCCGGGCCTTGCTGGAGGCACGCAAGGCGTGCGAGCAGGCTGATCCGGCTGCCCTCAATGGCTTTTTGCGCAAGGCCGTCAGCCATCCACAATTGTCCTGGCCGGCCCCGGGTGAATTGCACCTGGTGCGTCAGCGCAAACTGCAAACGCCGGAGCAGTTTCTTTCGCCGATCGCCGAAGCTGCCGCTACCTTGCTCGTGGAGGCAGATTTCAACCTGATCCGCACCTGCGAACACCCTGAATGCGTGCTGTGGTTCTACGATCGCACCAAGGCGCATAAGCGTCGGTGGTGCAGCATGGCGTTGTGTGGCAATCGCCATAAGGTTGCCGAGTTCCGCAAGCGCAAGCAGGGTTAGACATTGCTCTCACGCTCCAGCAGCTGCTGCTTGCGCTCCACGCCCCAGCGATAGCCCGAGAGGTCGCCATTGCTGCGCACTACGCGGTGACAAGGGATTGCCACCGCGAGGCTGTTAGCGCCACAGGCCTGGGCCACCGCGCGGAACGACTTAGGCGCACCGATCCGCGCTGCAATCTGCGCGTAGCTGGCCGTGCTCCCCGGTGGAATATCGCGCAAGGCTTGCCACACCCGCTCCTGAAACGCGGTACCACGCAGATCCAGCGGCAAGTCCAGGCCAAGCGCGGGCGCTTCGATAAACCCCACGACCTGGGCGACCAACTGTTCGAAGTGCGGGTCGGCGCCCACCAGCTCGGCGTTGGGAAATTGATCCTGCAGATCACGCGCCAATCGATCCGGGTCATCTCCGAGCAAAATCGCACACACACCACGGGCACTTTGCGCCACCAGAATTGCACCCAGCGAGCATTGCCCGATGGCAAACAGGATCGCAGTGTTAGTGCCGCCGGCTTTGTAGTCGCTGGGCTTCATGCCAAGCAGCTGGTCGGCCGACTCATAAAAGCGGCTATTGGAGTTGAAGCCTGCGTCATACAGCGCATCTGTCACCGAGTGCGGGCCCTTGAGGCCATCGCGTACTTTGCGTGAACGATGGGCGCTGGCGTAGCCCTTGGGGGTCAGGCCGGTGACGGCTTTGAACACCCGGTGAAAATGGAAGGGGCTCAGTTTGGCTTGCGTGGCCAGCGTGTTCAGGCTGGGCGGGGTGTCGGCCTGTTCGATATGCCGGCAGGCGTCGGCCACCAGTTGTGCATGGTGTGCTGCCAGTTGGGTCTGGTCGCCGGCAGCGCGTTTGCTGGCGCGATAGCCCGCGGCTTCGGCCTGTGCCGCTGTGTCGAAGAACTCGATATTTTCCGGGCGTGGCAAGCGTGAAGCGCTGCTCGGGCGACAGTACACGCCGGTGGTCTTCACTCCATAGACGAACAGCGTATCGGCTTTGGGGTCACGGGCCAGAATGGCTGCCCAGCGGGGGTCGTGTTCGGTGGTCATGGTTGGCACTCTTGACGGGGCCAGGCCAGATTAGTCGCGCCGCGAGCACCTGGCACTCTGAAGCTTGCGGTCAAATCAGCCGGCAGTGCGAAAGGTGAGGTTGATGCGTTGCGCGCCCATGACCGAGTGCACGCTTTCCTTGATCGGCATCACCCCATGAAAGCGCAAGCGGTCCACGCCGCCCCACACCACCACATCGCCATGGAACAGCGAGACTTTCTGGGGCTTGTCACTGCGCTCGTGCCCGCCAAACAGAAAAATCGCCGGCAACCCAAGAGAGACCGACACCACCGGTTCGCTGTAGCGGCGCTCATCCTTGTCTTGGTGCAGGGCCATTTTCGCGCCGGGTACATAACGGTTGATCAGGCAGGCGTCGGGCGCAAAGTTGAGAAAACCGGCTTCTGCCGCTGCCAACACGGCCAATTGGCGCAAGGCGTCCGGCATCTGCGGCCATGGCTGCAGGTTGCGCGGGTCCAATGGCGAGTAGCGATAGCCCGAGGCATCAGTGGTCCAGCCCAGATCGCCGCAACTGCTCAATGCAGCCGACAGGGTAAAACCACCAGGTGTCACCATGTGTCGAAACGGTGATTGAGCCAGGACCCGGCGCAGTTCCGGCAGAAGACGCTCAACCCAAGGCAGGGCATAGCCTCTTAGCACGTAGGACTGTTCGCCAATCTGCTCGCGCCCTGCGGGTTGCTGCAAGGCGTCATCGGCGAACAGATCGGTCGTGGGGCCAGGCATCGGCTTACAGTGCCTTGCTCACGTTGATGTCGGTGATTTCATCACTGGCATCGTGAATTTTCGCCAGGGCTTGCTTGGCTTCTTCCACGCTGTTGGTGTGCAGTTGAGCGAACTCGAAGCGGCGTTCGCCGTTGAGCTTGTATTTGATTACGTACTTGGTGGTAGCGGTCACGGCTATTTCCTGTCGAGTGTTCAGCTCAGTTTGGTGCTGGTACGGCGCACAATGCGAATCTTGTGGGACAGCGCGGGTTTGCGGGTCACGCTGATTGCGCGGCGCGTGACTACGTCCAGGGTGATGTTCCAGAACCCGGTGCTCGGTGCGGTGATTTTGGCCGGGAACGTGTCGAAGGCGCCGCCGTGATAGGTGTGGCGACCGCCGTTCTTAAAGCTGCGAAAATTCGCGTCGCTCATCAGACGAATATTACAAGTCTGCGAGCATTCGATGACGACAATGTCTCCCTCGTTGAGGTGCTCGCGCTGGTGGATGAATTTCATGAGGGTGTCTCCAGAAGGGCTTTTTCTGAAAAATCAGAACGATACGTAGGTTAAGATGGAGTTTATCAGCCCCAGCGCGTTTATTATCGGGTCGTCTTCAACGACGTCGACAATTTAAAACAGTTATTTACCGAGTTATCAGGGATAAATCCTACTTGGGCGGGAGAAATTTACCATCCCCGCTGTCGTAGGGTCTTTATCGGAGGTTTTAGTATGAAGTGGAGTGTGTTGGTTCTGGCCCTGGCGATTGGTGGGTGTGCTTCGGTTGCAGATATCAAGCAGACCCCTCCGACCTTGGCGGTCATTTCCGGGAAGAAACCGCAGGAATATGCCGCGTGTGTGGTGAAGAAGCTGTCGGCGACCCGCCGGCCGTCGCAGATCGAGCCGCGTAAGGAAGGAGGAATGGAAGTCATTGTGCCGCAGAAGTTTTCGGCCGACCCTTCGGCAATCTTCGAGATTGATGAACGTTCCAGCGGTAGCAGCATCAAGCTCTACGAGAGCATGTCCAATGTGCCGATCCGTCCGGGTGATGTGAAGAAGGCCGGCGAGGATTGCATTTCCGGCTGACCTGGCCCGTTTCACCGCATAACTTTCCATCCGATGAAAAAGCCTGGCCCCCAAGTGTGATGCTGATTTTTTACCGCGCGTTGACGGGCTAGGGCCGTGGGGAGAAAACCTGGGTCAAGTTGCCCACCAATGACGGTGTCAATTTCTACGGTCAGATCGTAGGGGCGTGCTGATAGGGCAGGGCATACGTTAAACTGTCTGCCGATCAATGCAAAAATGCCGCGCAAACCCTCGGTTTGTGCGGCATTTGTCTTTTTGGGGAAGTCTTTCATGAAGCGTGAACACGTCAGTGCTCGCCAGGCCGAAGGCCAGATATCGGCCACTCACATCATCCAGAACCCTGCTGCCCTGGGGGAGTGGATCGTATTTTTCAAGAAAAGCGGCGGCCGCAGTTTTTTCCTGGTGGACGATCAAGATGAAGTCGAATCCTTTGCGCGCCTGGATGATCTGGTGGAGACCATTCGCGGCCTGGGTATCAAGTTTGCTGACATTCAGATGTAGGCGTAATGCCTACTTGCAGACCACCACCACGCTGCGGCTTTTGTAGTTGCCAACGTCCTGGCCCAGGGTTTTGTCACTTTCCTTGAGAGAGGGTGTGCCTTCGGTGCCGACGATACGGTAGCCGGTGCCCGCACAGGAGGCGTCAGCTTTTTCGTAGCAACTGGCCCAGGAATTGGCCTCGCCCGAGCAGTCGATGGTCAGGCCTTGCTCACCGTTTTTGAGGTAGACGTCAGAGGTGGTGGTGCACCCGGCGAGCGCCAGTACCGCTATCAGTGCCAGAAACTTGTTCATATGGGTTCATCGTCGAGGGTGTTGGAGGGGGCGCAGACACAGTCGTGGGCGTTGGCGCAAGTTTATAGCTAAATGCCACCTTATGCGCAGTCGCAGAAATAATATCTGTGACTGCGTAGTCCATAAAGTGACGCAAGAGGTCTTCGGTTTCAGCCTTGTGCGTGGGTTATGGCACCCCCATTACGAGCACACCGCTTCCCGTTATGGGCCCTGCCGCGGGTAGGGTTCCAGCGCGCGAGACGAGAGAAAAGATCACGTCATCGCCCCCCACGCTGTTGGTGAGTTGGGTCAGGAATGAACCGTTGACCGGAACCGCTGACCCCGCCCGGATCAGGGCCGTGCCGACGTCAGGATTGGTCATCGTCAAAAGCCGTGTGTCGAACGACGACGGGATACCTTTGTAGGTAATGGTGATCGGCGTGGTGATGCCGCCGGTCGGGCATGAGTAATTGAGCCTGCGGTTGCTGTTGATGGGCGTCGTCAGTGGGTTAGTGCCTATTTCCCTTTGATTTACGTTGCCGAAATTTATCTCGATTGGATTGTTATTGTTGATCGTGCACGTAGAGGGTGAGACTGAGAAGTTATTGGCGGCCGTGTACGTGAGCATGAGCCCCGTCCGCTGTGTGTTGTAATTGTTTGTCTGGTTTAGACGCAACACACCAAGGACGTCCCCTATCCGAACGTCGATAGGGTTTGTTGGGTTATTGCGTATCAAAATATAGGGCGTTACATCCACGGGTACACCCACAGCGTTGTTGCGCATGGTCGAAATCCGAATGCCATCCGGAACAGGGGTGTTTCGGAAAACCCCGTTTATACGCAAACCTGTGCCTTGGCTGACGAATTTTGGGCCGGGCGTCCAGGCGGGGCCGGCTTGTATGGACGTCGCCCAATAGTCTTCCCACCAAGTCGGGGTGCTGGGGTAGGGCGTGAATCTGCACTCCAGCCTCACGCCATCCAGGATGATGCGGGTTGCGTCAGAACCGAGTTGGACCGTTACGGGAACCTGGAGGTTTAGCGTCCCGCCATTGTCTACTTGCTGCCATGGGCCGTTATTCACACGGCATTGAGCTGCCTTCACATTCATCGCAGCAGCCATCAGGACGAAAAGCGCCATGGCGCCATAGAGTCGTTTCATTTTGATCTCTCGCTGCTCCTCTATCCAGGCACCGCCCGACGAACTTTCGGTCCGTGCGCTAAAGCCGCCCAGGAAATAGAGTTGAGGTTTATCTGAGGCGGTTATGGATAGTCCAGCGTAAAAGTCGAGGTCACCGTGAACCTGCCGTGCCCGATGGTTTGATCCCTGATCGCTTCCGGCTCACCCTGCACATAGGCCTTGAGCTCAATCACATTGCTGCCATCGCTCAACACCTGTTCGTCGCTGGCTGTATTCAGGGGTAACGGTTTGTTGTTCGGCGTCTCTATACCAAGCCCAATGCCTGAGGCCCCGCTGGCAACATCGAGCGCGAACAATCCAGGTAGCGCCGCGTTCTCCCTACCGCCAAGCGTGATGGTGACCGTGTTGCCAACCGTGGTGTCACAGTCCTCCAGGTGAACCTTGAAACCCTTACCCTGTGTGCGCGTATTGATGTAGAGGTGCTTGCTGGTCACGTCCCAGAGTTCCAGGGTGATTGCCTCGTCACCCGGGCGGATCGTGCAAGCCTCTTCAACCAGGTTGCCTTTGAAACTCAGGTTGTCCGCCGCATGCCCCGCGGGCACCAGGCTGAAGCTCAGCAGCAACGCCACGCCGGCATATGGCCGTCCTTTAGGGTTCATCGCATGTTGCATAAGCTCAGCTCCTACTCGTATTCGGCCAATAACGTGGCCACCGCGGTAAAACTCGCGGGGGTCAGCACGGCACCGGGCTGCTTGACGGGGACGACTTCCAAGGTCGGTGGGGACGACAGGGTTATGTCCATTGGCGTGTTGAGTAGGAACGGCACGTTATTCTGAAAAACCCGAATACCCAGGTCAGGTACGTTGGTCTGCACCGCCGAGCCATCAAACGCTGTTGCTGTAGCGTTGACGCTCAGTTTCAGCTCCCAGGGGAGTGTGTCGGTGCCGCAGTTGATGGTGTAACCAACACCCCTGCGGTACTGCACGCCGTCGATTCGCCTGATCCCGACATCGCCAAAGTCGACCTCTATCGTGTTGCCTGCATCAATCGTGCAGGGTGGCGGTTCGTTCAATGTTCCGCTGAACGTCAGGTTGGTCGATGCACCCGTGCACAGGCCTATGGAGCACAACGCGAGCAATGCTCGCTGCGGCCAACATGTCATTGATCTTTCCTCTTCATTGATAATCGACCACCAAGGTGGCGGCCGCATCAAAGGCGCCTCCCGTGAGCTCGCTGCCAGCCCGCTTGACGGGCACCGCCTGCACCACCGGAAAGTTCGGATAGGTAAAGTTCACCGCTGTATTGAGTGGCCAGTCGGCACCATTTACGAACAGCTTTACCCCAAGATCCGTTTTGCGAGTCATCAGCACGCGATGGTCAAACGCAGCCGCCGTGCCTTTCAGTTCGAGTGTCAACGCATTGCTGAACGGGGAGTTGCAGGTAACGGTATAAGGCACCCCTCGACGATAATTAATCCCGTCGACCCTGGATGTCAGAAGGTCGTTTCCGAACGGCACATCAAGCGTACTGCCGCCGTTAATGACGCAGGGTGGAGGCGCAATGATGACCGCGCGGATCGCCAGGCTGGTCTCGGCCTGTACGCCCTGGTTGGCAACCCACAGCAGGCTGCCACTGATAAAAATGGCCCGCAGGCCGGTAGGCTTAACCATTATCACGCCCTTACTCATAGTTGAGCCTGAAATCCACCACGGCCCGAAATGCCCCGCTTGTCAACGGTGCAGAGGTGCGTGTGGGCTGAACAGTCCACGTCTGGGTATTACCGCCCAGTGGCAAAAACAAAGGTTCGCCCCTCGATCCCAACTGAACATCCCGCCCCAGGGCATCGGTCAAGCGCAAACCCATGCCAGTGATGCCTTGCACCTTGACCAGCCGTGGGTCATCGGCATCGGCGGGCGCATAGAACGCGACCGACAGCACCGGTTGAAAGGCGCTCCACGTCAGGTTTCCCGTACGTTCGCTGCGGATGCTGCCGGCGGTGCGTTGGCAATCGGTAAAACGCAACTGGAATGCCACGGGCCTGGCTTGATCGCCGGGGCGTTGCAGTTGACTGGTCGATACGGCGCCCAGGTCGATGGTTTGATGGAGGGAGGTCATTTCCAGCACGCAGGGGATTTCGTGCAGGCTCCCGGAAATGTTCAGCATCCCATTCATGCCCTCGACATCCTCGGCGTGTGCGCCTTCCACAGAGGCCAATAGCAGTCCGCTCAGGACCTTCACGGTGTGCGACTTCATGGCTTTCTCCCACGGCATGCGCTACTCACCTGATGTCGATGCTTGCGAGTTCACCTTGCAGGTGCCGCCGCTGCAGGTGAAGGCTATCAACGGACGCCCACCGTAATCGTTCACGTAGGCCAAATAGGGGGCAGAGCCGAGCGCCTTGGCGGTTGGCCCCAGGGTCAGCGTGCCTTTGGGCGGGACCATCAAAGGCTCAAAGCCCGACGCGGTCTTGCCGTCCTTGGTGCTGCGTGCATCCACCAGGGTCACGTAGTAAGGCGTGGGGTTACTCACCCGGTAGTGCTCGCCGTCGCGCGTCAGGGTCAGTTTTTCCTGCCAGGGTGTGGACAGGTCTTGCTGGCTTGGCGCAATGGCTTGCGGTCGGTAGAACAATTTAATCCGGGTTTGCAGCGCAATTTGCAGGGTGTTGGACTTATCGCTGCGCGGCGGAATTTCCCTCAAGTTGAAGTAGTAGACGGTCTCTCGATCCTGTGGCAAAGACTTGGCCGCCGGTAATGCCTGAACTTTCACCTGGCTTTGTTTGCCGGGCTCCACGCGTTGAACCGGCGGTAGCACGATCAAGGGCGTGGTGATTTTCTCGCCGGCTTCATCCTCGATCCAGCCTTGCGCCAAATACGGTAACTGGGTGTTGTTGTTGGTGATGTTCACGCTGGTGGCATCCTTGCCACCATCAAAAATCACTCGGGTGCGGTCCAGCCCGATGGCGGCGTAGGCGCTCTGGCTCAAGCCGAGAGCCAGCATCACGCAGGTTTGTGTGAAGCGCGTGTTGAGCATCATGAAGGGGTGTTCTCCGTATCGTTACGCTGGCCGGTCAGTGCATCTGGCTCGGGCAGGGGTTGATCAATGGCTACCGTCCGGCAGCCCAATTGCAGGGCATCGGTCAAGCTGTCAGCGGGCAGGACGACGGGAAGCGTGAGGATGCAACGCTCGGAACCGCCCCAGCTGACAGTCATCTCTGCGCCAGGCTGTATGCCGCTCAGATAGACATTGCCGCCGTCATTCACGATGCCTGTGTCCTGCTGTTTCAGGTTTTTCACTGTCGCGCCGAAGGGTGGCGAACTGCCGTCTGGCAGGCGCAGGACAGCCATGGCCTTTTCGCCGGAAATCACCGACAGGGAGCGATAGCCGATGGCGCCTTCGGTGAGCGTCAGTTGCGTGACTGATTGAGTGGCTTCGACAGTGCGCGGCAAATTCTCCAGATCCACACTGGCTGCCATGCGTTGATAGCTGCCGATATCGGAAATGACCGCTTTGCCAAAGGCGTTGCTGCGGGTCGGTGTGCCGTAACCCCGCACAGGTACGTCGGGCACCCCGCCGGTATCGACCATCAGGCGGGTGCCGCCCGTGCTATTGGTCCGATGCAGTGCGCCACCGTAAGGCGTGAGCGTGCCGCCGCCGCGCGCAGACACACTGAGCGTGGTGTAACTGCCTTCTTGCGTGCTGGCAGCGATATCGATGTCTGACTGGTCACCGATATGGCTCAGATAACCGCTGGCAGCGTTGTTGCTGGCACTGAGTTGGTAGCTGTTACGCTCATCCAGCCGATCGCTGTAGCGCGTAGCAAAGCGGTTATCGCCTGCGGCCCTGTTAGCGTCCATCGACAATGTGCCAGTACGCCCCAAGGGCAGGCTGACCGTCAGCGCCACGCCGTTATCTTTATAGTTGTATTCCAGGGTGCGGTGAATATTCAGGGACATGTTTATGTTCTTGACGGTGCCGACATTAAAATAACGTGACACTGATAAGTTCCAGCGCTGAGTGGGCGGCCGCTCCCAATAGGTTTGTTTGTTGTAACTGGCATACACGGTGGCGCCTAAATCACGAAACTGCTTGTTGATGGTCGCCGTATAAAGTGCCTTGCTGCCGCCGATAGGTTTCCAGTCTTGCGTGTAGCCATCGTACCGATAGCGCCCCGCAAGCTCGCCGTTCTTTCCATAATGGCGCGCGTCCAGGTATTCACTCATGCTCAAGTAGTTCTTCTCAGAGAACCGGTAGCCGGCAAAGGTGATCTGGCTGTCGTACTGTTCAAAGTTCTTGGAGTATTGAAGACGGTAGGACTTGCCCGACAGTGTCTCATTCCACACATTTGCGCGGGCCTGGGTAACATCCAGCGAGAGTGCGCCAAATGCCAACAGATCACGGCCTATCCCAACAGACAAGGCGCGGTAGTTGTTATCCGTTATGCCGCCGCCAAACAGCGACCAGCCATTGCTGACACCCCACGAGAACTCGCCCGTACCGAACAAGTCGCCATCGCCGCCGTATTGAAGATTGGAGGGCCGCCCAGTGGCCATTTTGTAGCGAACGTGACCCGGGCGCGTCAGATAGGGCACGCCTGCTGTATCGATCTGGAAGGTATGGGCCGAACCATCCTGCTCTTCCACCCGTACATCCAGCCTGCCGGACACGGCGTCGTTAAGGTCCTGAATCCGAAAAGGGCCTGCGGCGACCAGCGTTTCATACAGCACACGTCCTTGCTGGCTGATGATGACTCTGGCGTTGGTTTTGGCGACGCCGACCACTTCTGGCGCATACCCACGCAAGTTGGGTGGCAGTTGGCTTTCATCCGAGTTGAGGGCAGCACCGGTAAAGCGAAAGCTGTCGAACAGGTCCGAATACAGGTAGTTCTCTCCCACCACCAGACGTGCTTTCAGTGCAGGGAGTGCGCGATAGGCATAGTAACGACTCCACTCCAGCCTCGAGCGCCTGGCTGACACTTCGCGGTCCTGGTCCACACGGCCCTGCCAATCGGCGCGCAAGCGCCAAGCCCCGGCATTGGCCCCCAGTGTTCCGTTACCACTGATGTCATTGCGAGCACTGCCTTTCTTCTGGTGACTCGATTGCGCTGTCATGTTGTAGTCAAGCAACAGGCCGGGCACCCCTTCATCCCAGCGAGAGGGTGGGTCCCAATTGATAGCGCTGTACTCAAGGTAGGCTTGGGGAAGGTTGATGTTCAGCGTGGCGGTGGCCAGGTCTGCGCTGACCTCCATACCTGGCAGGCTCTGAATATCCAGGCACGCTCCGCCTTTCCACCACGTCAGTTCGGCGGCGCCGGATTCCTTCAGGCCTAACTGGTCCACAAGATCGGCAGATAAACAGGCTTCGCTCCCTTTGGGGTCGTCGTCGGGAGGGTAGAATGCTACCGATTGCTCGGACAGAGACTGGTTGTTTATGTGCACAACCATTGAATAGGTGCCGGGCAGAATAAAACCGCTGCGGGCAAACTGAGACAAGTCAATATTGGTGCGGTCATTGAGGTCTAGCACATCAGTATTAAACTCAACGTCCCCGGCACCTAATGCAGTTCCCGCCACGGATATCAACCCGCCAAACAGGCTTGGGCGGAGGGTATTTTTGATCTTCGACGCATTCAGCATGAAAGCAACCCATCAATGTTCAAAAGTAGTCCAACGTGAATCGCACCGCGGCACTGTGAGCCCCTGGCACAAGTTGCAACCCGTTGCCGACCAGGCGAACCGTGTAATGAAGGGTCATGTCACCTTCAGTCAGCGGTACCAGCGCCATGGGCTCACCCGGAATACTTTCCTGGCCCGCCGCATCCCAAATATGAAAAGCGACCCCTTGTGAAAAACCTGAGGCGGCAAAAGAGCGGCCCTCTCGGTCACGAGCCCCGTCAAACGTCACCCGCAGATGTTCCCAATCAGGCAGGCTGACGCCAGGGCGCAGTGGGTCCGGCCGACTCAGCGAACAATTGACCAGGCGCAACTGGAACGGGTGTGGATCTCCGATCGTATTGCGCAAAATCCGCCCGATTGGCTCGGCGGGCATCTCAATGGACTGGTCGGCGCTGGCCAGCTCCAACCCGCATGCTGAGTCAACGACTTCACCGCCCAGCGTGACCACGCCATCGCCTTGCGCAGGCGTCTGCGAGAGCGCGTAAGGGCTGATGAGCATTGCCAATGAAGAGGTAAATGCGAGGTTTATGAGTGTTTTCACCGTTATCTCCCGTCAGCTTCCCCCGCCACCTGAATGACGGGGGAGAAACTTACTGGTAAGCCAAGGTGAAGTTGGTGACCGCGCTGAAATCACCCGGAATGATGGGGTCCGTAGCCGCGCCTTGTACGTAGGCACCGAACTGGAGTGTGTTGTCACCGGCGACAATCGCCTGCGGGGTCGTCGCCACACCCAGCTCAATGGGTTGGCTGCCGTGTGTCATCATGATGCCTATGCCGCCCGCGCCGCCGATGGTGCCGATCGCACCTGGAACCACAGAAGATGGCGCAGCCGTGAAGGTAGTGGTCACCGTATTGTCGGTAAGGCCGGTGAGATCGCAGCCTTCAAGTTCGATCAATACAGAACGCGGCTCGGATTTTCCTCCCGTTTGCAATTGATGCTTTGCAATGGCGCCCAGGTGAACTGTCTGATCCACGGACTCAGGCTTGATGGAGCAGGCCCCCGAGTGAACCGAACCCAGGAACGTGACCGTTCCATCCGCTGCTTGAACCGCGGACATCGAACCCACCAGCAAGCCGATAGACAGCAACGCAGTTTTCATTTCAACTTTCATCAGCAAAGACCCATCTGTTAACAACGTCATATAGGAAACCTGCAGGCAGACGTGGATTGAACCGTCGCTTCTTTTATATAAAGAACGTGCAGGGAACTCAGCTCGTTGCGCACCCAGTTGCAACCAGGGAAATAACTTAATTTTCCAACTAATTGTATTGCTTCTCTGGAGCACGCTTGAACTCAGGCAATTGTCAGGCTTGTAGTGAAGAAAGTAAGTCGTCTAAGTCGCCTGGTTGCGTAGCCTGGACATGTCGAAATATGTAAGAGGGATATGGCAATTTGCCAAAAAACGCTAATTGTCTGTAAGAAATAAACTACATTTGATTTGGTGGGCGTTTCCAGTTGTTGTAATGACTGTAAGAATAGGGCTACATTTTTCCGAAATACAGCAGTGTCCCGTATCGCCCTGTAACGGCGTGACCGAAATTAAAGTTGGCGCCAAGAGTGGCGCCCACAAAAAAGCCCCGTACAACGGGGCTTCATGCGCAGCGCAGCGGAACTTACTTGCCCTTCGGCCGTTTGCTCGACGCGTGACCCGCTTCATCTACAAATACTTCGGCTACCGCAATCGCTTGGCTTTCGGTGGCGAAGGCCCCGGCGACGCTGTCGCCGTGGAAATTGATCAGGTGCCAACCGTCCGCTCGCTGCGTGATCAGGTAGCCGTTTACGCCTTTTGGTTCTGACATCTATCAATCTCGTGGTGTGGTTCAAGGGCATAATGATAGCGCCAAATGTCGCAGGGCCGGGCAAGTTATTCTAGGTCAGTGTTCTGATCGCAAAAGCATGCTAAAAAGGATGCAGCCCATAGAAGCTCTGAGGTGCAAGCGTTTTTTGCTGTGTCGGTGGAGGCGCTCTTCACAACACCAGTGGAACTTACGCTGACATTTTTTCTCTATGATGAAATCGCAACGCCAGCAGGACCCATTGTAAGGTGCCTGCGGCCTCATTAGACTGCGCCGAATTCCGTACGCACAGCCCTCTGTAAGGACCCATATGATCAAGAAATGCTTGTTCCCAGCAGCCGGTTACGGCACTCGCTTCTTGCCAGCGACCAAGGCCATGCCCAAAGAGATGCTGCCGGTGGTGAACAAGCCACTGATTCAGTACGGCGTCGAAGAGGCACTGGATGCCGGTCTGAACGAAATCTCCATTGTGACCGGCCGTGGTAAGCGCGCGCTGGAAGACCACTTTGACATCAGCTACGAGCTGGAAAACCAGATCAAAGGCACCGACAAAGAGAAATACCTGGTCGGCATTCGCAAACTGCTGGATGAGTGCTCGTTCTCCTACACCCGTCAGACTCAGATGAAAGGCCTCGGCCACGCCATCCTGACCGGCCGCCCACTGATCGGTGACGAACCTTTCGCTGTGGTACTGGCGGATGACCTGTGTGTGAACCTCGACGGCGACGGCGTGCTGACCCAGATGGTCAAGCTGTACCAGAAATACCGCTGCACCATTGTTGCGGTCATGGAAGTCGATCCATCGCAAACCAACAAATACGGCGTGATTGCCGGTGACGATATTGGCGACGGCCTGATCCGCGTTCGTGACATGGTCGAGAAGCCAGCCCCTGAAGATGCGCCGTCCAACCTGGCGATCATCGGTCGTTACATCCTGACGCCGGACATCTTCAAACTGATCGAAGAAACCGAGCCAGGCAAAGGCGGCGAGATCCAGATCACTGACGCCCTGATGAAGCAAGCCAAAGATGGTTGCGTGATTGCCTACAAGTTCAAAGGCCAGCGTTTTGACTGCGGTGGTGCTGAAGGCTACATCGAAGCCACCAACTTCTGCTTCGAGCACTTCTACAAGACCGGCAAGGCTTACTGATCTACGTTAGCCCGCCTGTTGTAAGAGAGAAAGCCACCTTCGGGTGGCTTTTTCGTTTTTCAGCCCCATCTAAGTCGGTATGCTGATGTTCTGCCGAGGAGAGTGAAATGGCCTACGATTTTGACCTGTATGTAATTGGCGCCGGTTCCGGCGGTGTTCGCGCAGCGCGGTTTGCCGCTGGTTTTGGTGCCAAGGTGGCCGTGGCGGAAAGCCGCTACCTGGGTGGTACCTGCGTCAACGTCGGCTGCGTGCCGAAAAAACTGTTGGTGTACGGGGCACATTTTGCCGAAGATTTCGAGCAGGCCAGCGGGTTTGGCTGGTCCTTGGGGGAGGCGAACTTTGATTGGGCGACCCTGATCGCCAATAAAGACCGTGAGATCAACCGTCTGAATGACATCTACCGAAACCTGCTGGTCAACAGCGGCGTGACCCTGCATGAGGGGCATGCACGCTTGGTTGATCCGCATCAGGTGGAAATCAACGGTGAGCGCTTTACCGCCAAACATATTCTGATCGCCACCGGTGGCTGGCCGCAGATTCCTGAGATTCCAGGGCATGAGCACGCGATTGGCTCCAATGAGGCGTTCTTCCTCAAGGCGTTGCCCAAGCGCGTGCTGGTGGTTGGCGGCGGTTATATCGCGGTTGAATTCGCCGGGATTTTCCACGGACTGGGCGCCCAGACCTCGTTACTGTATCGCGGTGACCTGTTCCTGCGCGGCTTCGACGGTTCGGTGCGCACGCACCTGAAGGAAGAGTTGACCAAGCGCGGCCTGGACCTGCAATTCAATGCCGACATCGCGCGCATCGACAAACAGCCGGATGGCAGCCTCAAAGCCACGTTGAAGGACGGTCGCGTGCTGGAGGCTGATTGCGTGTTTTACGCCACGGGTCGCCGTCCGATGCTGGACAATCTGGGGCTGGAGAACACAGGAGTCAAACTCGACAAGCGCGGTTTCGTTGAAGTGGATGATCTGTACCAGACCGCCGAAGCCTCGATCCTGGCCATCGGCGACGTGATCGGGCGCGTGCAACTGACACCGGTTGCCCTCGCCGAAGGCATGGCCGTGGCGCGCCGTCTGTTCAAGCCTGAGCAATATCGCTTGGTTGATTACGCGATGATCCCGACCGCGGTATTCAGCCTGCCAAATATCGGCACGGTCGGCCTGAGCGAAGAAGAAGCGAAAGAGAAGGGCCATAAGGTGCAGGTCTTCGAAAGCCGTTTCCGGCCGATGAAGTTGACCCTGACCGAATGTCAGGAAAAGACCCTGATGAAGTTAGTGGTCGACGCCGACACCGACAAGGTACTGGGTTGTCACATGGTCGGCCCGGATGCTGGCGAGATCGTCCAGGGGCTTGCGATTGCGCTCAAGGCGGGCGCGACCAAGCAACATTTCGATGAGACCATCGGCGTGCATCCCACGGCGGCGGAAGAGTTCGTCACCATGCGCACGCCTGTGGCGAGCTGATCAAGCGTCGGGTGTTGCCTCTGGCGCCGCTGCAATGGCGGCGGCCAGGCGCAACGCCTCAATGCTTGCCTGAGCCTTGATCAGGTCCAGTTCCAAGGTGTTGTTGGCGTGCTTGTGTTCGGTCAGCGCTTCCTGGCGTGACTGGCTCTCCAGCACGGCAACCCGCAGGCGCTCCTGAAGCAGGGTGCGCTCGCTTTCAATCAGGCTTACCTGTTCGCTCAGCTTGAGCTGCTGGGCCTGATCTTTTCGCAATTGCTCCTGCAGCGCAGCCAGGTCCTTCGCGGTTACGCGATGTTCGATCAACAACCGCTCATTGTCGCGATGCAACTGGGTGATCTCATCCTGACGCACCATCGCGCTCTGCTGGGCCTGGCGCAATTCGGCTTGCACCTGTTGTAGCTGCCCTTCGTGACGGCGCTGTTCCTGTTCGCGCTGTTCCTTGATCGCATTGCGGTAGTGCTCCAGCGCATCGCGGGCGTGCAGGTGCTTTTCTTCCAGTGAGCGAATCTGTTCGTCCTTGTCGTTAATCCGTAGCGCGTAATCGCTGCACGCCTGGCTCAGCCCGGCGTTACGGGTTTGCTCCGCCTGCAGGCTGGTGCTGGCCGTTTGCAGCGCTGCGCTTTCTTCTGCCAGGGCCGCGGATTGGATATCGAATTGTTGCTTGCGTTGGGTGTGAGCCTCCTCGAGGGCTTCGATCTGGGCGAGTAGGGCGGCTTTCTGCTGCTCGAATTGCACAAGGGCCAGGTCGATAGGCTCCTGGGCTTTCTCCTTCAGGCGTTGAGCGAGCCGCGCCACCAGTTCGCCAAGCTCGTCGTCTATCGGCGCTTCGGTGATGGTGAGGCGGGTTTCGCTTTCGTCCAACTCCTTTAAATACCGATGAATCGTGGTTTTAGAGCCCGTGTTGCCCATTTCGATGCGTACGGCGTCGATGCTGGGGTTTTCGCCGCGGGCGAGGAGCGCCAGGCGTGCTGTTTGAACTACTGCTTTATTGATGCCGCCGCGAGCCATGGGGTCTCCGTCGATTTAGTACTGTGGTACGTAGTATGTATTTACGTACTATATCATGCATTAAAACGTGTTTAAAATCATGAGTTAACAGATGGGATATCGGCGTATTATCCCGTGTCATTAGCTTTTTAACCGCGAATCCACCTGTCAGCAGTACGAATAGGCCTTCTATGAGCGATCTCGATCGTTATCTCAACGCCGCCACCCGCGACAACACGCGACGCAGTTATCGCGCCGCTATCGAGCACTTTGAGGTGAGTTGGGGCGGGTTCCTGCCTGCGACCAGCGACAGCGTGGCGCGTTACCTGGTCGCTCACGCAGGCGTGTTGGCCGTCAACACCTTGAAGCTGCGCCTGTCGGCATTGGCGCAATGGCATACGAGCCAGGGGTTTGCCGACCCAACTAAAGCGCCAGTAGTGCGCAAGGTGCTCAAGGGCATTCGTGCCGTGCACCCGGCGCAGGAGAAACAAGCCGAGCCGTTGCAGCTCAAGCATTTGGAACAGGTGGTTGCATCTCTTGAGGTCGACGCGAAAGAGGCAGCCCAGGCACAGGATCAGCCCCGGTTGCTGCGTGCCAAGCGCGACACTGCGCTGATTCTGTTGGGTTTCTGGCGTGGCTTTCGCAGCGATGAGCTGTGTCGCCTCGATATCGAGCATGTGCAGGCCACACCCGGTGCTGGCATTAGCCTTTATCTACCGCGCAGCAAAAGCGACCGCGACAACCTTGGCAAGACCTATCACACCCCGGCGCTGCTGCGTTTGTGCCCAGTGCAAGCCTACAGTGAATGGCTCAGCGCCTCGGCCCTGGTCCGTGGCCCGGTGTTTCGCGGCATTGATCGCTGGGGCAACCTGGGGGCGGAGGGTTGCACCCCAATAGCGTGATTCCATTGTTGCGCCAGGCGCTGGAGCGCGCCGGCATTCCCGCCGAGCAATACACCAGCCACTCATTACGCCGAGGCTTTGCCACGTGGGCGCATCGCAGTGGTTGGGATTTGAAGTCGTTGATGAGTTACGTCGGCTGGAGCGACATGAAATCTGCCATGCGCTATGTTGAAGCGACGCCCTTTCTTGGCATGGCCTTGGCGACGCAACCGCTGCTTTGAGATTTCTTCTATTAATACAGCCACCTGATAGGGAAAACCAATCGTCAGCATGAGGTTTGCCAATGAGCCATCGTCAGAGAGAGTCGGTAGGATTCACTTCATCAACTTACTAAGCCCTTTTACAAACCTGACGGAGAGTCAACGATGCCTATCATCAACAGCCAAGTAAAACCGTTCAAAGCGACCGCCTACAAAAACGGCAACTTCGTCGAAGTGACCGACGCTGACCTGAAAGATAAATGGTCCGTTGTGTTCTTCTACCCAGCCGACTTCACCTTCGTTTGCCCAACCGAACTGGAAGACCTGGCTGACAACTACGCCGAATTCCAAAAGCTGGGCGTTGAGATCTACAGCGTTTCCACCGACACCCACTTTGCCCATGCTGCCTGGCACAACACTTCGCCAGCCATCGGCAAAATCCAGTACACCATGATCGGCGACCCAACCCTGACCATCTCCCGCAACTTCGACGTACTGATCGAAGAAGCTGGCCTGGCAGACCGCGGTACGTTCGTGATCAACCCAGAAGGTCAGATCAAGATCGTTGAACTGAACGACGGTGGTGTTGGCCGTGATGCTTCCGAGCTGCTGCGCAAAATCAAAGCCGCTCAGTACGTGGCTGCCCACCCAGGCGAAGTGTGCCCAGCCAAGTGGCAAGAAGGCGAGGCCACTCTGGCTCCGTCCCTAGACCTGGTCGGCAAGATCTAAGTCTGTGAAGCATCAAGGGCGGTATTCCGCACCTACCCAGTAAGCTGCAACCGCCCTCAAAAACGCCCGGGCGAGATTCGCTCGGGCGTTTTTTTATACCCAGAATTCAAGGAAATCGCCCGTATGTTGGACGCCAATCTTAAAGCTCAGTTGAAGTCATACCTGGAGCGGGTTACCCAGCCGATCGAGATCGTTGCCTCCCTCGACGACGGCGCGAAATCCCAGGAAATGCTTGCTCTTCTGCAGGACGTCGTCAGCCTCACTACGCTGATTACCCTGAAAACCGATGGCGATGATGCGCGTAAGCCTTCGTTCTCCATCAACCGCCCGGGTGCCGAGATCAGCCTGCGTTTCGCCGGTATCCCCATGGGCCATGAATTCACTTCGTTGGTGTTGGCCCTGCTGCAAGTCGGTGGCCACCCGTCGAAGGCCAGTGTCGAAGTGATTGAACAGATTCGCGCCCTTAAAGGCGAGTTCAGCTTCGAGACTTACTTCTCGCTGTCGTGCCAGAACTGCCCGGACGTGGTCCAGGCGCTGAACCTGATGGCTGTGCTTAACCCGAACATCCGCCACGTCGCCATCGACGGCGCGTTGTTCCAGGCTGAGGTCGACGAACGCCAGGTCATGGCAGTGCCGAGCGTGTACCTCAATGGTGTGAACTTCGGCCAGGGCCGCATGGGCCTGGAAGAGATTCTCGCCAAGCTCGACACCAGCGGTATGGAAAAAGCCGCCGAGAAAATCAGCGCCAAAGACGCCTTTGACGTCCTTGTTGTCGGCGGTGGCCCGGCCGGCTCTGCGGCTGCGATCTACGCCGCACGTAAAGGCATTCGTACCGGCGTGGCGGCTGAGCGTTTTGGTGGGCAGGTGCTGGACACCATGTCCATCGAGAACTTTATCTCGGTACAGGAAACCGAAGGCCCGAAACTGGCCAGTGCCCTGGAAGCCCATGTCCGTCAGTACGACGTGGACATCATGAACCTGCAGCGTGCCAGCAGCCTGATCCCTGCGAAAAACGCCGGTGAGTTGCATGAGATTCGCTTCGAAAGCGGTGCGACCCTCAAGTCCAAAACCGTGATCCTGGCCACCGGTGCTCGCTGGCGCGAAATGGGTGTGCCGGGTGAGCAGGAATACAAGGCTAAAGGCGTGTGTTTCTGCCCGCACTGCGATGGTCCGTTGTTCAAGGGCAAACGTGTGGCAGTGATCGGCGGCGGTAACTCCGGCGTTGAAGCGGCCATCGACCTGGCCGGGATCGTCAGCCACGTGACCTTGCTTGAGTTCGACAGCAAGTTGCGCGCCGACGCTGTATTGCAGCGCAAGCTTTACAGCCTGCCGAACGTTGACGTGATCACCAGTGCACTGACCAGTGAAGTGAAAGGCGATGGTCAGAAAGTCACCGGTTTGGCGTACAAGGATCGCGACAGCGGCGAGTTCAAGACTATCGACCTTGAAGGCATCTTCGTACAGATCGGTTTGCTGCCCAACACCGACTGGCTCAAAGGCACCGTGGAGCTGACGCCCCGCGGTGAGATCATCGTCGATGCGCGTGGCGAGACTTCATTGCCAGGTGTGTTTGCTGCCGGCGACGTAACGACTGTGCCCTACAAGCAGATCGTGATCGCAGTGGGCGAGGGCGCCAAAGCTTCGCTGAGTGCTTTCGATCACCTGATTCGTACCTCTGCGCCAGCGTAAATTCCAGCCCGAAAATGAAAAACCCCATGAGCGATCATGGGGTTTTTTCGTTTACATCGGTGCTGGCTGAATGATCTCAACCCAGTACGCATCAGGGTCCTTGATGAACGCTAGGCTTTTCATGCGGCCATCGCTCAGGCGCTTCTGGAAGTCACAGCCCAGAGCTTCGAAACGCTCACAGGCCGCGACGATATCCGGTACCGAGATGCAGATGTGGCCAAAGCCACGCGGGTCGGTGTTGCCGTTGTGGTAGGCGAAGTCGGCGTCGTTTTCGGTGCCGTGGTTGTGAGTCAGCTCCAGGATACCTGGGATCGACTTCATCCACTGGGTACGTTCGGCAGCGTCGGCCGGGATCTGGGATTTGTCCACCAGGGCCAGGAAATACAGGCTGAACTCGGCTTCCGGGAAGTCGCGTTTCTCAACCAGCGAAAAGCCCAGGACGCGCGTGTAGAAGTCCAGCGACTTGGTGATGTCCTTGACCCGCAGCATGGTGTGGTTGAACACAAAGTTCGTGGTGGCGGTGTCAGGTTGGGCAGTGACGCCCGGGAAAGTGTTCAGTTCGTGCAGGCTCATGGGCCCTCCAGAAAAAATGGGGCAAACGCGGCTCTAAGATGTGAGCAGGTCCTTGGCTTGCGGCTGGCATCCGTGCAGCCAGGCCATGATACGCAAGGCCTGCGCCGCGCGCCAAATGAAAAAGGCCACGCAGGCCTTGCGACCAGTGGGGCTGGGGCTCAAACTTTGGCGCTTGAACCTTGGGTGTTTTTCGCAATGATCGAACTTCGTAAACCGTTGTTGAGCGCTGTGTGTTTGCTGTTGGGCAGTCCTTTCGTACTGGCGGCCGGCCCTGAGGTCCATTGGCCCAGCGGCTGGCAAATCGAAGAGGTGACGCACGATGGCGACACGCCCGGTAAACCTCGGCCTGTCTCTCGGCAACGGGCGATCAAGAACGATGAAAATGGCGCGACCTTGATGGTCATGGAGTTGACCGGCACGCCGATTGAAGCGGGGCACAATGTTAATCTTCAAGGTGTGCTGCTGGAGATGCGCAAGTCGATTCAGAAAGATTTTGCCAAGGGCGGTTATCAAAGTGTATGCAGCAAGATGCGCCCTACAACATTGAGCCGTCTGGAAGCGCTGGAAACTACTTGTGTGATAACCGAAAACGGGCGTCACGTGCTTTCGCAAACATTGGTCGGCGCGGTTGATGCCGATAAGGCGTATGTTTTTTCATACGCGGGGCAGGCCGAAGCATACGAAGCAAGCAAGGACGAAGTCAGTTCGGTGCGCGATAGCCTGAAACTTTAAGTATGTAGTGCCCATCGATCATGAACATGATGAAACGTTATTTAAGTTCGGTTTCGAACCGCTGAAATAAAAAAGGCCCCGCCTAAGCGGGGCTCTTTGTTAGTGCGGTGTGATCAGCCGCGCAGCCAGGCATCTACAGTGGTGGCGCCGTACTGTTCTTTCCAGGCCTTGAGGCCACGGTGGTTACCGCCTTTGGTTTCGATCAGCTCACCGGTGTGTGGGTTCTGGTAAACCTTGACCACGCGTGCACGGCGCTGTTTTGGTGCGGTAGCGGCAGCAGCGCTGGACTTGCCAGGGTTTGGATCAAGGATGGAAATGATGTCGCGCAGGCCTTTGCCATAGCTCTTCATCAGGGCTTGAAGCTTTTCTTCGAATTCGATTTCTTTCTTCAGGCCGGCGTCGTTCTTCAGGGATTCCAGCTGGGCAAGCTGCTCTTGAAGGGCTTTTTCTGCTGCGCGAAATTCGGCGAGTCTGGACAAAATCTGTACTCCAATAATGTTGTTGGCTGATATCAACTGCAGACAAAGCTATAAGCCAAGCGCTTTAAGGCGACCCAAGAAAGAAGTCGTCCTGCGAGTTCTGCACAGGCAGGAAAAATTGTAGTAGTTAATCCGCTGCGAGTAAATCATGTCTTTTGTCTAAATAACATTATTTCAGTGCGTCGCGTGTGTGGTTATTCAATGGCTGGCCAGGGATTTAATAAATTCATCGCAGGGCAAAGGCCTTCCGAACAGATAGCCCTGCAGGAAATCCACACCTTGAGTGGCTAGATAATCACGCTGTTCAGCGGTTTCCACACCCTCTGCAACGATGCCCAAGTCGAGCTTGCCAGACAGTTCTATGATGCTGTCCAGAATATGCCGTGATAGTGCATCGGCGCCGATCATGGCGACAAAACTCTGGTCGATCTTCAAGTAGTCCACATTGAAGTTGCGCAAGTAACCCAGGCTGGAATGACCGGTGCCAAAGTCGTCGATGGCAATCATCACGCCCAGTTCATGCAGCGCGTCGAACAAGCGCCGAGTGATATCGCTGGGCTCGATCAACTCACGTTCGGTCAGTTCGAGCACCAGCGTTACCTGGCCCACGGGGAACGCGGCGAGAAACTCCCGACAGTCATCCACCAGCGCCAGGTCCTGGCAATGGCGTGAGGTGATATTTACGCCGATATGAAAGCCAGGGCTGAAGCGCGCGGCGTGCGGCGCCAATTGCGCGGCGGTCTGGCGCAACAGGGCGCGGGTCATCGGCACGATCAGGCCCGAATGCTCGGCCAGGGGGATGAACAGGTCAGGACGCACCAGGCCTTCCTTAGGGTGTTGCCAGCGCATCAACACTTCGCAGCCGGCCCACGCGCGCGTATCACCGCGCACCACTGGCTGGAAATACGGAATGAATTCATTGGCGCCCAGCGCCCGTTGCAGTTCCTGGGTCGGCGCTGAAGAGCGCTTTTGCAGCCAATGCGCCAGTGCGCCCGCCAGCACGCCAAAGAACACCACCAAGCTGAACAAGGCCGCATACCGGGCCTGCATGTACCGCCACACTTCACCTTTCGGCATGCCAGCGGTGACGCGGTAGTGATAGCGATCGGATACCAACTCATGATGCGCCACCGCAAAAAAGGGTATGGCGGTGTTATGCACCTTGCCATCAGCCCCTAGCCAATTCGGGCCAACTTGCAGGACCAGGTAGGCGTAACGGCTGATCAAGCGCAGAGCGTTGGTCAGGTGATAGCCATCAATCGACGCAAAAGCGGCCTTGTCGCCGTCGACCAACCGGTAAACCAGTAGAGCGGTATTCGGCGTCACCGGGTTGCCATTCATCAGCCATAAGCGGCCGTCGACGTAGTCATCCGGATTGACCGGTGACGCGTATTTATCGCCAAACAGCGAGCTGCAATAGATATTTTTCTGCCAGGACAAGGTGGTCGCGCGCACAAACGGCCGACGCGTGACCTGTTCGCGCAGGGCCAACTGCGCACTGCTGTCACAAGGTTGCCCCGCCAAAGGCAGCAAGGCCTGGGCGGCGAGTGCGGTGTTATCGAGCATCAAGTCGAATTGGCGCAGGGCTTCCTGGGCTGTCTGGGCGGTGCTTTGCTGCAGGGTGCGTTCGGCTTGCCAGTGCAGGATGACCACCCCGAGTGCAATCGGCAGCAAGGCACTCAAGGACGTGATCAAGTAACGCGTGGCGCGTTTTCGCGGGCCGTTAACGGTCAGGGGCATGAAGTGAACGGCCTGTTGCCTGGGTCAGATTCAGTCGATGATAGTTGGCTTGGCCCAAATAAGCTCGTGGTGCCTAGCCATTTGGCCAGTAGCCAGCGCTACAGTTCCAGGCCTTGGGCAATGCGGATAAAGGCGAGGGTTGCGGGGGAAGACTGGCGCCGGTCCAGTACCGCCAGGCCCACGTGGCGTGGCACACGCGGTGACAGCGCGCACTGCACATAACGCTGGTCGCTCCCCGCCGGCAAGGAGGCTTGTGCCACCACGCTCACGGCCTCACCCCGGCTGACGGTTTCCAGCGTGCTCAGCAACTGTGAGCAGCGATAGCGCACGTTTGGCGTCAGCCGCGCCTCGTTGAACAGCCGCGCCACCATTTCAGTGGAGCCGGCCTCAGTCAGGGCGAACGGTTCGTTGCACAAGTCCTTGAGGCTAACCTGTTCGCACGCGGCCAGATGATGGTCGGCGGGCAGCAGCGCAACCATCTGGTCCTCGAACAGGGCGAAGGTATCAAAGCGTTCCTGTTCCAGCACCACAAAGCCAATATCGATACGGCGCTCGTCGAGCCATTGGATAACCTGCCTGTCCGGCCCTTCGTCCACATGCACTTCAATGCCTGGGTACGCCAGGCGGAACTGGCTGAGGATCTTCGGCAACAGGTGATTTGAGGCCGTCGGTCCAAAGGAACCGATGCGCAGCGTCCCGCGTTTCATGCCCCGCGCATCCGCCGCTTCCTGTTGCAAGGTGTTCGCCAGGCCAAGCATTGCCCGGGCGCGTCCGAGCAATTGCGCGCCAATATCACTGAGTTCCACCTGAGCCTGGTGACGTCTGAACAACGCCACACCCAGTTCCTGTTCCAGGCCCTTGATTGCATGGGACACCGCCGACTGGCTGATACCCAGTCGGTGGGCCGCGCTGGTAAAGCCTTGCAGCTCGGCCACCTGGGAGAATATTTCGAGTTGGGTCAGGGTCATGAGTAATTACTCATTTTACGATGATGATGTATTACCAGAAGAATGGGCCAACCCTCAAGCCATTAGAGCCTCAGCCTGTGCATTTACACCCGGATCGCATCACTTATATGAAGCTCGCTGCCGTCACCATGATTTGGGGCGGTACCTTCGTGGCCGGTCGCTACCTGGGCGCGGCGGTCGACCCTCTACTGGCGGCCAGCCTGCGGTTTCTGCTGGCCAGCCTGGCATTGCTGGCGTTCATGGGATTTGCGCGCATCCCATTGGCCCGTCCAAGCCCAAGGCAGATGGGACAACTGGTGATGCTGGGTTTTTTCGGTATCTTTTTCTACAACGTGTGTTTCTTCTACGGGTTGCACTACATCAATGCGTCGCGAGCTTCATTGATCGTCGCGTTGAACCCGGCGGTGATCGGCCTGGCGTCCTGGTGGTTATTCAAGGATCGCCTGAACACCCGCAAAATCCTGGGTATCGCGTTATGCCTGACGGGCGCCGCCCTGGTCATCGTCAGTCGCAATCCTCACGTGCTGGGCGAAGCGAACAACACTTGGCGCGGGGATTTGCTGATCTTCGGGTGCGTAGTGGGGTGGGGCGTCTACTCGCTGTTTTCCCGTGGATTGAACCAGAGCCTCGGGCCGCTACAGACGGTGACTTGGTCGATACTGTGGGGCACCCTGATGCTCACCGCGAGCACGCTGATCATGGGCCGCTTCTCGGTCGAGGCGATTGGCAGCCTGCATGCCCCGCAAGTACTGAGCCTGGCGTACCTGGGCGTGCTGGGTTCAGCGCTGGCCTATATCGGCTATTACGAAGGCATCCGCCAAATCGGCGCGACACGTTCCGGCGTATTTATCGCGCTTAACCCGCTAACAGCCGTGATCTCTGGCGCTTTGCTGCTGGGCGAGCCATTGACTGCGCCGATGCTGGCCGGTGGCACGGTGATCCTGCTCGGCATCTATCTGTGCAATAAACCCCTTGCACGTGCCAGGGCGTTGGGGATTTGATAAGAGTACGGACAAAT
This sequence comes from Pseudomonas sp. EA_15y_Pfl1_P101, assembly GCF_963970835.1. Taxonomy (NCBI): domain Bacteria; kingdom Pseudomonadati; phylum Pseudomonadota; class Gammaproteobacteria; order Pseudomonadales; family Pseudomonadaceae; genus Pseudomonas; species Pseudomonas sp. EA_15y_Pfl1_P101. The sequence continues at coordinate 401,419 of NZ_CAXAPA010000004.1, forward strand.
ACGGTTACGCTGTGTAGAATCGATTTACGCATACAAGAATATGACTTGCGCTCACGCAAGCCTCGGCCGTCAGAGACTGATGACACCATGAAGCTACTCGGCTCCCCCCTCATCTTCGGTGATTTCCTCGCCCGCAGTGTGCGAGGCCTCTCCTGTGCGCCGCCCGTGCCTCTCATCCTTGCTGGCAATTGAAACCGTCACTAAACAAGAATGATGAGGCGCCAAATCATGGCAGATCTATACGAAAACCCAATGGGCCTGATGGGCTTTGAATTCATCGAATTCGCGTCGCCGACGCCAGGCACCTTGGAGCCGATCTTCGAGATCATGGGCTTCAGCAAAGTCGCGACCCACCGTTCCAAGAACGTGCACCTGTACCGCCAGGGCGAGATCAACCTGATCCTCAACAACGAACCCAACAGCATTGCCTCGTACTTTGCGGCCGAGCACGGCCCGTCGGTGTGCGGCATGGCGTTCCGCGTCAAGGACTCGCAACAGGCCTATAACCGTGCGCTTGAGCTGGGGGCGCAGCCGATTCATATCGAAACCGGCCCGATGGAATTGAACCTGCCGGCGATCAAAGGCATTGGCGGTGCGCCGCTGTACCTCATCGACCGTTTCGGCGAAGGCAGCTCGATCTATGACATCGACTTTGTGTTTCTCGAAGGTGTTGAGCGTAACCCGCAAGGCGCCGGTCTCAAGGTCATCGACCACCTGACCCACAACGTTTATCGCGGGCGCATGGCCTACTGGGCCAACTTCTACGAGAAACTGTTCAATTTCCGTGAAGCGCGCTACTTCGACATCAAGGGCGAATACACCGGCCTGACCTCCAAGGCCATGAGCGCGCCGGACGGCATGATCCGCATCCCGCTGAACGAAGAGTCGTCCAAGGGGGCCGGGCAGATAGAAGAGTTCCTGATGCAGTTCAATGGCGAAGGCATCCAGCACGTGGCGTTCCTCTCTGAAGACCTGGTCAAGACCTGGGACGCATTGAAGAAGATCGGCATGCGCTTCATGACCGCGCCGCCGGACACTTACTACGAAATGCTTGAAGGCCGCTTGCCGAACCACGGCGAGCCAGTGGATCAACTGCAAGCACGCGGCATCCTGCTCGATGGTTCTTCGGTTGAGGGCGATAAGCGCCTGCTGCTGCAGATTTTCTCGGAAACCCTGATGGGCCCGGTGTTCTTCGAATTCATCCAGCGCAAGGGCGACGATGGATTTGGCGAGGGCAACTTCAAGGCGTTGTTCGAGTCGATTGAGCGCGACCAAGTACGCCGTGGTGTGTTGACCGCCGACTAAGTGTAAAAAAGCCCGGCCGAGGACAGGACAGCCTCGGCCGGGCTTTTTATTGCCTGCCAATCAGGCTCCGCGATGACGTACCAAGTGCTTGAACCCTTCAAACACCAGCACCATCACCGCCAGCCAGATCGGAATGTAGGTCAGCCATTCGCCGCCCTTGATCCCTTCGCCCAAGATCAGCGCCACACCGAGCAACAGTACCGGCTCTACGTAGCTGAGCAGCCCGAACAGGCTGAACGCCAGCAAACGACTGGCGATGATGTAGCTCACCAGCGCCGACGCACTGATCAGCCCCAGCAGTGGAATCAACGCGTACAGCTTCGGGTAGGCATCCAACACCGCAAAACCTTGCTCGCCACTCTGCACAAACCACCAGGCAACCGGCAGCATCAGCGCCATATCCAGCCAGAGCCCACCCAGATGATCGGTCTTAAGGTATTTGCGCACGACGAAGTACACCGGGTAGCCGATGACCACCACCAACGTTGCCCAAGAGAAACCACCGGCCTGGTACAACTCGTTGAGCACCCCAAGGCCTGCAAAAAATACCGCGACCCGCTGCAAGTACGAAAGCTGTTCGCCCCACACCAGGCGGCCGGTCAGCACCATGGTGAGTGGCAACAGGAAGTAACCCACCGACACATCCAGGCTGCGCCCGTTCAATGGCGCCCACATGAACAGCCACAACTGCACGCCCAGCAAGGCCGAAGACACCAACACACCGGCAATCAAGCGCGGCCGGTCCGCCAACATCCGCACCAACTCCCACACCCGTCGCCATTCGCCGCTGACGATCATGAATACCGTCATGCAGGGCACGGTGAGCAACATGCGCCAGCCGAAAATTTCCAGGCCGCTCAAGGGGGTCAGCAATGATGTGAAGTAATACATCACGGCAAACAACACCGAGGCCAAGACCGATAACACAACACCTTTAGACACACTGTCCTCGCGAAAACCATTGAGACACAAGAGGGGGGGATTTCAGGAGGGAGATTATGGTGCTTTTGGCGGGAGAGGGTTGCTCTGTTTTGGGGCGGTTTTCAGGAAAATTTCTCGCGGCGGTCCATAAATTGAGCCCGATCTTGCGCGCGAAGCAGGTGAAATGTGGGAGCTGTCGAGCCCCCACATTTGATCTTGTGTTCACCACAAAAGCCTAGGCGCGTGCCACGCGGCCCGAAACAAAATGCCCCACATCGTTGAACCCCGGTGTCGACGCATGCCCCGGCGTCACCAGCGAATCAATGAACGCTTCATCTTCCGCCGTGATCTTCACATCCAGGGCGCCTATGTAGGCATCCCACTGCGCCTCGGTGCGTGGCCCGACAATCGCCGAACTCACCGCCGAGTTGTTCAACACCCAGGCAATTGCGAACTCGATAATCCCGACGCCGCGCCCTTGGGTGTATTGCTGGATCTGCTGGGCGATGCGCAGTGACTCCGAGCGCCATTCTGTTTCCAGGATGCGTTTGTCCTGGCGCGCCGCGCGGCTGCCGACCTCGGGGGCCACGTCCGGGGCATATTTGCCGCTGAGCACGCCCCGCGCCAGTGGGCTATAAGGCACCACGCCCAAACCGTAGGCCGCCGCGGCGGTGATCTGCTCGACTTCGGCCTGGCGGTTGACGATGTTGTACAGCGGCTGGCTGATCACGGGTTTGTTTACGCCCAGGCGTTCGGCCATGCGAATCACTTCGGCAATGCGCCAGCCCCGATAGTTGGACAAGCCCCAGTAACGGACCTTGCCCTGGCGGATCAGGTCGCCAATCGCCGACACCGTCACGTCCAGCGGCGTGTTGTGGTCCTCGCGGTGCAGGTAATAGATGTCGAGGTAATCAGTGTCCAGGCGCGTGAGGCTGGCTTCCAGTGCGTTGAAAATGTGCTTGCGACTCAGGCCGCTGCGGTTGGGAAGGCCGTCCGGCGGGCCGAACCCGACTTTGGACGCCACGATCCAGTCTTGACGTTGCCGGGTGATAGCGTCGCCGACGATTTCCTCGGAGCGTCCGCCCGTGTAGACGTCGGCCGTGTCAATAAAATTGATGCCCTGGTCCCAGGCCTTGTCGATGATGCGCAGCGAGTCTTCGGTGTTGGTCTGTTCGCCAAACATCATGGTGCCCAGGGTCAAGGCGCTGACCTTTAAACCGGATTGGCCCAATGTGCGGTAAATCATGGGTGACTCCTCAAGGCGGGAAACGTGCCCCTTGCAATACCAGACTCAAAGGCTCTGCGACAAGCCCTCTCCGCGTTTCTTCATGTGCTCAGCAAGGCCTGACAACGCACATGTAAAAAACGATGCAGTACCTTCACCCGTTCCGATACTTGCAGGCGGTGGGGGCACATCAGGTTGAACGGCGTCGGTTCGCCTTGCCAATCAGGCAGCAAGGGCACCAGCCGACCGGCTTTGATGTCGCGGGCAATATCCAGATTGGCTTTGTAGGCGATGCCGTGACCGGCCAACGCCCAGCGCCGGACGATTTCGCCGTCATCGCTCAAGTAATCGCCCGTGACCTCGACCTCCTGAAGCAGCGCGCCCTGGCGAAAGTACCAGGTACTGTTGGCCCGGCCCTGACGCATATAGCGCAACGTGTTGTGTTGCGCCAGATCGGCTGGTGTTCGGGGCGTGCCGTGGCGTGCCAGGTAATCCGGGCTGGCACAGGGGATGCGGTGGTGATCGGGCACCACTGGCAGTGCCACGAGGCTGGAGTCTCGGGGTACGCCAAAACGCAAGGCAATGTCCACGGTGTCGCGGAACAGGTCGGCATTGCTGTCGTTGAGCAGCAATTGCAGGCGGATAGTGGGGTGTTCGAGCTTGAACTCATCCAGCCAGCCCAACAGCACATTGCGCCCGAAATCCGACGGCGCCGCCAATTGCAGCAGACCGCTGAGGCTGTGGCCCTGCTGCCTGATGGCCTGTTCGCCCTCAGCCAGTGCTTCCAGCGCCACGCGCACGCTTTCGAGGTAGCGCCGGCCTTCCTCGGTCAGCCGCATGCTCCGCGTGGAGCGCGCCAGCAACCGGATGCCCAACCGGGTTTCCAGGCGCTTGAGGGCGATGCTCGCTGCCGCTGGAGTCAAGCCCAAGCTTCGTGCGGCGGCAGACAGGCTGCCGGTGTCAGCGGTGCGCACGAAGACTTCAAGGTCAAGGGTCGAGCTCATTTGTAAACATCCTTTAAAGATCTTGTCGTTTTACCGGGATTTTTCGCTGATTGCCAAGCTGGGAAGATGAACGCTCACTTTTTAATCAGGAATCTTCCCCATGGCTTCTTCCTTAAACGGCAAAACCGTCATCGTCATCGGCGGCAGCAGCGGTATTGGCGCGGCAGTCGCCAAGGCCGCCGCCGCGCGTGGTGCACAGGTGGTAGTCGCCGGGCGCCGCTTGGCGTCCGGCGTCGAAAACGGCCTGCGCAGCGAACCGGTGGACGTCACCGACACGGCGTCGCTGCAACGCTTGTTCGAAAGCGTGGGGCGCTTTGACCACCTGGTCTATACCTCCGGGCCGAGCGTACGCGCCAGGACCTTGCTCGAAACTGACTTGCTCGAGGCTCAGGACAACTTCAACGTGAAGCTGTGGGGCTCGCTGCGGGCTATCCAGCAGGCACTGCCGTTTCTCGACGAACACGCCAGCATCTGCCTGACCTCCGGGCAGTTGGGTCGAAAACGGGTGCCTGGACAGTTCATCAAGGTCGGCATCAATGCCGCGACCGAAGCGCTGGGCAAGCAATTGGCCAAGGAATTGGCACCGCGTCGGGTCAATGTGATCAGCCCCGGGGTGATTGATACGCCAGCGTATGCAGGGTTGGCTGAAGACCAGCGTCTGGCCATGTTTGCCAAGGCGGGCGGTGGGTTGCCGGTCGGTCGGGTAGGGCAGGCGGAAGAAGTGGCGGCGGGGTATGTATTGGCCATGGAAAACGGCTTTCTGACCGGCGCCGTCATCGACATCGACGGCGGCGGCCAGCTGTGAACGCCGGACCAACATGTGGCAGCAGGCAAGCCTGCTCCCACACGGACTGCATTAGGCCTTCAGGGTTCGCGTCATCTGCAACGCCAACACACTACCTGCAACAATCACCGCCGCCAGCAGGTACATCGCCATGTCCGTAGACCCGGTGGCATCCTTCACAAACCCAACGATATACGGGCTGAGAAAGCCAGCCATCTGGCCCATGGAGTTGATCAACGCCAACCCGGCCGGCGCCGAGGCCGTACACGGTTTCGCTGAATTTCAAGGCATCAAGCATCTGCAATTTGGCAAAGCCAACGTTTACCCGGTCGAGGTAATTGAGCAGGTAGCAGATGAAAATGAAGGGGATCAAGCGCAGGCTGCTGTCTTTGTGCTTGCGCACAGCCAACCCTGCTTTGCGCTGTGCCTATGAACAACCCGCTTTCTAAGGAATTTAGCCCCATGTTCGAGCTGGATCATGACTTGGCGCAGAATATCGTCGATCGGACCATGGCGATTCTGGCCTACAACGTCAACGTCATGGACAGTCAGGGCCTGATTCTCGGCAGCGGTGAGCCTGAGCGTATCAACACCCGCCATGAAGGCGCGCAACTGGTGCTAGCCAATGGGCGCGTGGTGGAAATCGATGGTCAGACCGCCAAGCACCTCAAGGGCGTGCAACCGGGCATCAACCTGCCGCTGATGCACGACCAGCGCCTGATTGGCGTGCTGGGCATTACCGGCGAACCGGAAGGCCTGCGCACCTATGCCGAACTGGTGCGTATGACCGCCGAAATGTTGGTGAGCCACCGCCACCAGCAGGCCGAACAGCAATGGCGTCGTCAGCGTTGTGATGACTTGCTCGCCTTGCTGTTGGCCGAAACCGGCGACTCGCCGCGCCTGGTGGATGAAGCCCAACAGTTGGGCCTAAAACCGCAGCTGGCGCGCACGCCATATCTGTTTGAGCTGGGCGCGGGGCAATCGGCAGAGGCCTTGAGTGCCTGGCTGATCTCGCGTTATCCGGACAGTTGGTGCGTCAGCTTGGCGCAATACTCATTGCTGTGGTGCCGGCCGGCGTCGTTACAGGTCGATAACCCTCGCTTGCTGGAAAAACTCGAAGGGCTGGGCTGGAATATCCTCCGCGTGGCCGTTGGCGGGCAAGCGGACGGGCTGGCTGGGTTGCGCCGCTGCTATCGACGCGTGGGAGACCTGCTCGCCTATGGTCGCGATGTATTGCCGCAGTCGCGCTTGCTGACGCTCAACCGTTATCGCCTGCCGGTGATGCTCTGGCGCCATCGAAATGATGATGCGCTCGATGAGTTGCTCAACCCGCTGCGCAAAGTCCTCGCCAAGGACAGCAACGGCCAACTGCTGGCAACGCTGCGCAGTTGGTGCGAACACGACGGGCAAAGCCAGGCCTGTGCCGATGCGCTGGGCATTCACCGCAACAGCCTGCGTTACCGCATGGAGCGCATCGCCGAACTCAGTGGTGTCGACCCGCTGACCCTCGACGGCATGCTCGCGCTCTATCTGGGCGTGCAGCTGCTGCCCCAGGCTTTGTCGCAATGAACAACAAAGCGCATCCGTACTTGTGCATTGGACTGGCGTCAGCGGCGCTGCCAACTGGCAGCATGGGCGTTATAAAAACCGGAGAAAGCCCATGAAAATCATCATCGCCCCCGACTCGTTCAAGGACAGCCTGAGTGCCGAGGGCGTCGCCCTGGCCATTGCGGCCGGGTTGGCTCAGGTCTGGCCGGATGCACAGTTGATCCAGTGCCCGATGGCGGATGGCGGTGAAGGCACGGTGGATTCGGTGCTTGCGGCCTGTAATGGCGAACTGCGTCGCCAACGCGTGAAAGGCCCGCTGGGTGGCACGGTTGAGGCGCGCTGGGGCTGGCTGGCCGATAGCCATACCGCGATCATCGAAATGGCTGAAGCCAGCGGCCTGCAGTTGGTACCGCCAGGCCAGCGCGATGCGTGCTCCAGCAGCACCTACGGCACCGGCGAACTGATCCGCGCTGCGCTGGACCTCGGCGCCCAGCGCATCATCCTGGCGATTGGCGGCAGTGCCACCAACGACGGTGGCGCCGGTGCGATGCAGGCCCTGGGTGTGCAACTGTTTGACGCTGAGGAACACGCCTTGGCGCCGGGTGGCTTGGCGCTGTCCGGTCTGGCGCAGATTAACCTTGAACAACTGGACCCACGCCTGGCCCAGGTACGCTTTGAAATTGCCGCCGACGTGAACAATCCTCTGTGCGGTCCCCAGGGTGCGTCTGCGATCTTCGGCCCGCAAAAAGGCGCCAATCCCCAGCAAGTCCAACAGCTGGACGCCGCCCTCGGTCACTTTGCCGACCACTGCGCCAAAGTGCTGCCCAAAGACGTGCGCGACGAACCCGGCAGCGGCGCCGCCGGCGGCCTGGGCTTTGCCGCCAAAGCGTTCCTGGGTGCACAGTTCCGTGCCGGCGTGGACGTGGTTGCCGACCTGGTGGGCCTGGACACAGCCGTACGTGGCGCCGACCTGGTGATTACCGGCGAAGGCCGTTTCGACGCCCAGACCCTGCGCGGCAAGACGCCGTTCGGCGTGGCGCGGATCGCCCGGCAGCACAAAGTGCCCGTGATCGTGATTGCCGGCACCTTGGGCGATGGCTACGAGCAGATGTACGCCCACGGCGTGGACGCCGCATTCGCCTTGCCTTCCGGGCCGATGAGCCTGGAGCGGGCGTGCAGTGAGGCGCCGCGCCTGTTGAGTGAGCGGGCGGCAGACATCGCGCGGGTGTGGCGCACCGCTTCCAGGCACTGACGTAACGCCTCCTACATGGGACAATCCGCGTCTTTTCGACACGGAGAGTCCCCATGCTGCGCCCCGCACTCCTGGCCCTGATACTGACCGGCGCCACCGCTCCAGCCTTCGCACAAGCCCCCTCGGAAACCGTACCATTGCTGCGAGAAATCAAGGAATGGGTGGTCGGTTGCGACAACTTGCGCAACTGCCATGCCCTCAGCGCACCCAGCGGCGTTGATGAAGAGGCCTACAGCTCGCTGACGTTGCACCTCTGGCACCAAACCGGTCCGCAGGGGTATCTGCGCCTGCGCTTGGATCACCGTGGTGAACCCGTGGACCTTTCCACCTTGCTGCTGGACGGTCAGCCGCTGGGCCTGGCGTTGACCCGCAATTTGCACGTTGAGTTGGACGATCAGGGCGGTGATCCCGAGGTGCAGTCCTATGGGGTGATTGAGGACGCTTCGGCGCGGCGCTGGTTACGGCGTTTGCGCAACGGTCAGCAACTGCAGTTGCCAGGCGATGAGCACGCGCATGTGTCATTGAGCGGGCTGAGTGCTTCGCTGTTGTTGATGGATGCGGTGCAGGGGCGCGTGGATAACGTGACGGCGCTGGCCCGACCCGGTAAGGGCGCGGCCAATGAGGTGCCGCCACGCCTGCCGACGCCGGTGCTGCGCACATTCGTTTCACCGCCGCCGTTAAACGCGCAGGAGCAGGCGGGCCTGGTAGCGGTCGCGTTGAAGGCGGCCACGCCCGAGGAGGGTGACTCTGAAGCACAAGCAGGTGCCTTGACGGCGCAGCAAGCGATGACCGTGGTGAGGTACGACTGTGCGGCCTACAACTGTGAGTACGACGTCAACAGCCGCCAGCGACAAGCGCCCTACGCAGAAACGCCTCTCAATGTGCAACCGTTGCCCCTGGATGGCGCCGCGCTGCAAGGCTCGGTGTGGTATGACGAAGCCTCCGGCACCCTGAGTTATTTCTACAAGCAGCGTGGAATCGGTGATTGTGGTGGCGCAGGCTGCTGGGTGTTTGACGGCGAGCGTTTCCAGCTCAGCGAGTTTCACATCATGCCGCGCTGCACCGGGGTCGCTTCGGGGGATTGGCCAGCATTGTGGTCGACCACGCCGGCGCCCTAGCCATCGGGCAGGCTTGACCCCTACACTGGCCGGCCACGTGTTTTTCAAAGGATGAAACGCAATGCACACACCTGAACCCCATATCGTCATCCAGCGCTTCACCGAGGCCCACCTTGAAGGCGTCGCTGCGCTCTATAACGAACCGGCTGTATGCCGTCAGGTGCTGCAAATGCCTTTCCAGTCGGTCGAGGCGTGGCGTAACAAGCTGGTCCAGGACAATGAGCGCCGGCTACAGTTAGTGGCGGTGCATGGGGGTGAAGTGATCGGCCAGCTGGGTCTTGAGCAGTACCTGCGTGTCCGCCGGGCCCACGTCGGGTCCTTCGGCATGGGCGTCGCGACGGCGTGGCAGGGCAAGGGGGTTGGCTCCCGGTTGTTGACTGCCGCGTTGGACGTCGCCGACAACTGGATGAACCTGCGCCGAGTAGAACTTACCGTGTACGCCGACAACGAAGCGGCGCAAGGGCTGTACCGTAAGTTCGGTTTCGAGGTCGAAGGCGTATTGCGCGATTACGCCCTGCGCGATGGCAAACTTGTCGACACCGTGAGCATGGCGCGTCTGCGCAAGTCGGCTTAATTCCCTAAAGCAAACGCCGCCGCAGCGGCTGCATGCAGCTCGGTGGTGTCCAGCAACGGCAGGTCGCTGTGTTCGGGCTTGATCAGCAGGCTGATTTCCGTGCAGCCGAGGATGATCGCCTGGGCGCCACGTGCGGCCAGGGACTCGATCACACCTTGGTAAACCTTGCGTGACGCATCACTGATCACGCCAACACACAATTGCTCATAGATGATCCGGTGCACGGCCTGGCGCTCGTCCGCCTCAGGCACCAGCACGGTCAAACCCTGGGCGGCCAGGCGCGACGTGAGGAAATCCTGCTCCATGGTGAACGCGGTGCCGAGCAGCCCGACCGTCAGCGTGCCAGCTTCCACGGCCGCCGCGCCCGCCGCATCGGCAATATGCAGGAACGGAATCGACACCGCAGCTTCAATACGTGGCGCCACCAAATGCATAGTGTTGGTACACAGCACTACACATTCAGCACCGCCCGCCTGCAAACGGCGCGCGGCCTCTTCGAGGATCAGCGCGGCGTCGTCCCAGCGGCCGGCGTGTTGGGCCTGTTCCACCGGGCCGAAATCCACGCTGTACATCAACAGTTGCGCCGAGCGCAACGGGCCGAGCGTGTCGCGCACGCGTTGGTTGATGAGGCGGTAGTACTCGGCGCTGGACTCCCAGCTCATGCCGCCGATAAGGCCGATGGTGCGCATGCGATGCTCCTGACACGGGAAGTCGCTTCACCTTACGCATTGACGCCTGCATAGTCATACGCAGTTGTCCGCGAAATGACCGGTGCAGTTTCACATGTTCTGGTTGACCAGCCCGGCTTGGCCTCTTGCGGCGCCACCTCCGGGTCATCGGCGAAAGGCATCAAGCTGGCGTCATCCAGGCTCTTGTCCGACTGACCGCGCAAGCAGTACTCCACCGCGTCATACAGGCACACCACCATCAGCAAGCCCCGCATATCAGGCGATCCGCGCATCAAGCTGGGCCAGTTTCAAGTCCGCGACGCGTACCGTGCGCCAGGTGTTGTAGGCCATCAACACCATCCCGGTGAGAAAGAACACGCCACCGGCAAACCGCACCACAAACCCCGGATGACTGGCCTGCAAGGCTTCGACAAACGAATAAGTGAGGGTGCCGTCATCGTTGATGGCCCGCCACATCAGGCCCTGGGTAATGCCGTTGACCCACATCGAGGCGATGTACAGCACGGTGCCAATAGTTGTCAGCCAGAAATGCAGGTTGATCAGCGCCACGCTGTGCATCTGCTCGCGGCCGAATACCTTGGGGATCATGTGATACAGCGAGCCGAAGGTGATCATCGCCACCCAGCCCAGCGCTCCGGCGTGCACGTGGCCGATGGTCCAGTCGGTGTAGTGGGAGAGGGCGTTGACGGTCTTGATCGCCATCATCGGCCCTTCGAAGGTCGACATGCCGCAGAACGCCAGGGACAACACCAGGAAGCGCAGGATCGGGTCGGTGCGCAACTTATGCCAGGCACCCGACAACGTCATCATGCCGTTGATCATCCCGCCCCAGCTCGGTGCCAGCAGAATCAGCGACATTGCCATGCCCAAGGACTGTGCCCAGTCCGGCAGGGCGGTGTAGTGCAAATGGTGCGGCCCGGCCCATATATACAGGGTGATCAGCGCCCAGAAGTGCACGATGGACAAACGATAGGAGTACACCGGCCGTCCGACTTGTTTCGGTACGAAGTAATACATCATTCCCAAAAAGCCAGTCGTCAGGAAAAACCCTACGGCGTTATGCCCATACCACCACTGCACCATGGCATCCGTCGCCCCGGAATACACCGGGTATGACTTGAACCAGTCCACCGGGATCGCCAGGTGGTTGACCACATGCAGCATGGCGATCACCAAAATGAATGCGCCGAAAAACCAGTTGCCCACATAGATGTGTTTGGTTATGCGCCGTACCACGATGGTGAAAAACACAATGGCATAGGCCGCCCACACCACGGTCATCCACACCGCGCCGGAGAACTCGATCTCAGCGTACTCGTTGGTGGTGGTGTAGCCCAGCGGATCAGTTGCCAAAATGCCTGCAGTCTATGGCCCAGAAATTCCAAGGCCTTGGCGTCAGTACGGCTCATGCCCAATGGGAATGGCGAGGTGCTGACCGTTAAGTCAGACACGCCGGCCACTGCACTTCGTTGTTTTGCCGGCGTTAGTCGCGCGGCCGGCCACCGCATCTGCCATGATTGAGCTTCGCAACCTGGCTCACCGGAGGAGATCCGCAATGGACGATGTACAGCAACTGGGCGAGATGCTTCGTCATTACGCCGATAGCGAGGCGCATAAAAAACAGCAATTCGACCTGCAGTCGGCCCGCTGGGCGCAAAAACTCGACGCGTTGTTCGGGCAAATCGAGCAATGGCTGGAACCCGTGAAAACGGTTGGGTTGCTTGAAGTGCACCGTGAGCCTTACGTGGCCAGCGGCCCAAGCATCCCGGTGGAGACGTCGACCTTCAAGACCGAGAAACTGACCGTGCAGATCACCGGCAAACCGGTGGAGTTCGTGCCGGATGTGATGGGTGTGGGTGGGTTGATCTCCGTCTCCGTCATGGGGTTGACCGCCGCGCGGCATGGCAGCGTTTCCCTGGTGTTGCCTGCGGATAAAAACGATTGGCTGTGGAAGAAGACCAATGGCCTTAAAGACCCGGACACGTTCGGCTTTGACGCAAACTTCCTGTCGTTGCAGTTGCAGAGCCTGATTCCTCGCGAACGCGGCTGAACGGCAGGGCTATTTGCCCAGGATTAGCTATACCTAAAGCTCAATGTTCCAACGCCGACCGCCAGGGAGTTCAATAATGAGATTAAGGCAAGTCATTACCGTGCTGTGTGTCGCTTCGCTTGGATTGGCGGGCTGTGCCAGCAAGATTACGCAACCCGATGAATACTCGGGTTTTCTCTCGGACTACAGCCAACTGAAGGAAGCCCAGTCGCCTTCGGGCGCCGAAGTGATGCGTTGGGTCGACCCAACACTGGATTTGAGCCGCTACCATGCGGTGTTCGTCGAACCGACACAGTTCTACCCCAAGCCCCAGGCCACTGCGAAGATTCCGCAGAGCACCCTGCGTGGCATCAACGATTACTATAACCAGGCGCTCAAGCGTGAACTGGCCAAGTCGTTGCCCCTGGCCAATGGCCCAGGCCCAGGCGTCATTGTGGTGCGCGCGGCGATTACGGCGATCGGCAGCAAGACCGAAGGCCTCAAGCCCTATGAGTTTATTCCGGTCGCCCTGGTGGCGGCGGCGGTCAGTACCGGTACCGGCATCCGTGACCAGGAAACCACCCTGGGCACCGAAGCGCAGTTTCTCGACAGCGCCAATGGCAAGGTACTCGCCCAAGTGGTACGCAAAGGCACCGGCAAGCCGTTGGCCAATGATTCCCAAGTGATGCAGTCCAGCGATGTGAAAGGCGTTATCGACGGCTGGGCCTCGGACCTGCACCAGTCCTATATGAAGCTGAAAAAGCACTGAACCTCAACCCCGTCCTGGCCGGGTCGTTGTGGTCACAACTGCCGGCCAGTCGCTGCTACTTCAGGGGGGTCAGGGGTGGGAGCTTCCATTGGCCATTAACCGCTTCCGGCTTGGGCAGGTAAATGCGCAGGACCGCGTAGAAGGGCGCGGGCGGCGCGGGCAGCCAATTGCTCTGTTCAGCCTTCGGCGGTTCGTGGTGTTGCAGCGCCAGTGTCACGCCGCCGTCGGCGTCGCGCTTGAGGTTGGGCAGCATCCGTGAATTGATCAGGTGGCGTTTCTTGTGGTTGGGCACCAATTGCCCGTTCTTGGCTTCATACATCGTCAGCGACCAGAACGCATCGGCCGGTGGCAGTTGGTCTTTGGCAAAGTGGACGGTGTAGCTATGACGCGCACCATTGGCCGGTTTGCCTTCGCTGTCGACGGAGTACGTCATGTAGCTGACTTCTTCGGCCGAATTGCCGAACAAACGCTGCATAGCGCCGGCGTAGCGGTACAGGTAGTTGTTTTTCAGGCGATCACGGCTGCCATGCAGTTCGCCATTGGTGACCTGAAGGGTGTCGAGCTTGTCTTTCTTGAATGCTGCAAACTCGGCTTTGCCATCTGCGATGCCTTGTTGCAGGGCTTTGCGTTGTTCCGCGCTGAGTTGGCTGACCTTGAAGGGCGCGCCAGGCGCGATGCCGATGGTGGCAAAGCGGGCCAGCAGGTCTTTCTCGCTGTCCTGAGGTTTTGCGTAGGCGAGCATAAAGTTGAGGTAGCGAAACAGTTGCGGGCTGTCTGTCATGGCCGCCGTGGGCTTGGGCCACTCGATCTTTGCCACCTTGGCCGGTGCGGCTTGCTTCACATAGCCGCTCAGCGGCTGCACCTTGTAGCCGTTCTGGATTTGCTTGACCTTGTTCAGGTCTTTTTCATCAAACAACTGCGTGCGGTAGAGCGCGTAGACCAGATTGCTTTCGCTGTAGATCACCCGGTCCACATCCACAGGCTGCTGGCCCTTCCAATCAGGACCCGCGACCATGTAGTGGCCGCCATGATTGCCGGTGCTGCGAGTGCCCAGGTACGCAATGTTCTGGCTATAAAGGTCGATCAACTGCACCGAGTAATAGCGATCGTCCTCAATCCCGGGCAACGTCAGCACCATCGGCTCCCTGCGCAGGTCCATCCAGACGAAGGAATAGGGCGTGTCAGGGGTCGCGTTGGCCTGCGTGGTGTGTTTCGGGCTGAGCACTTGGGCGGAATGCCCCAGTCGGTTGATCGGCGCCTTGAAGTTGGCGCCGCCTTGATCAACAGCCTGGGTATAGAGCGTCTTGTACATCTCCACCACCGGGTAGCCATACAGGTAGGCTTCCTTGGCAATCGCCCGGGCCTCACTCGGTGTTGCCGTGAAGTCAGCCCAGGCGCCGGTACTCATGAGTATCGAGAGGCTCGCCAACAGCAGGCGCGTCGGTTTTCCAATCATGTTGTTGCGTCCTTCGTGAGTGCGTTTTGAAGAATGAGTAGGGTTGGCGCGGGGAAACGCCGAGTTTCCGGTTTTATTCGTCGAAGGTCACGTTAATCTCTGAGCATCTGACGCAAAAATGCCGCCCATGAAGGCGGCACTGAAGACAAGCCGGGATTACAGCGCAGGCAACATCGATTTGACTTTGTCGCGCAGTTGATCGATGGAAAATGGCTTGGCGATGACCTGCATGCCTGCAGACACGTCGATATTCTCGGCATAGCCGCTGGCGAACAGGATTGGCAGGGCAGGGCGCAGTTCGCGGACCTTGGTCGCCAGTTGCTTGCCATCCATGTCTGGCAGGCCAACATCGGTCATCATCAGGTCGATCACCTGGTCAGTGTTTTGCACCAGTGCCAGCGCCTCTTGCGCATCGGCCGCCTCTACCACACTGAATTCCAACTCCTCCAAGACATCGACGATGAGCATGCGCACGATGGCATCGTCTTCGACGACAAGGATGGTGGAGGTGACTGCAGACATAATCGAATTCCCAAAAAAGGCGAGGGTTTACACGCGGCCGTTCTGACAGGCCTCTTCCTTGAGTAAGCGGGCACTTATGACAAGTTCCCGCTGGCCGTAAAAACAATGCGATAGGAAAGACTAGAGAGAATAGCGGGTTCCTTCGCAGGAATCTGCACAAAACCGTTCTAGAAAAATAGTCTTGCCCGCCACTTTGCGGCAAACTCCCGGTTTTTCCACCTTTGGCCAAGGCATTTCCATGACTCCCGCGTCGTCCGTCGATGAAAAGAGCTTTCGTAACCTCCTGAGCCGAAACGTTGCACTGCCCCTGGGTGTGGGTGTGCTCAGTGCAGTGTTTTTCGTCATGCTGATCACCTATCTATTGTCGGTGATCCAGTGGGTGGAACACACCGATCGGGTTATCAATAACCTCAATGAATCGTCCAAGCTGACGGTGGACCTGGAAACCGGCATGCGCGGCTTCCTGATCACCGGTGACGAGCATTTCCTCGACCCCTACGAAGTGGCCAAGCCGCGAATCCTCGCCGACCTGCGCAATTTGCAGGCGCTGGTGGCGGACAATCCGCAGCAGGTGGACCGTCTCAAACGCTTGGAAGCATTGCAGGCCGAGTGGAACAACTATGCCCAGTCGATGATTGATCTGCAGCGCACGAGCGGCGACTACCGCGGTGCGATCAAGGCCGGCCGCGGCAAGCGCCTGACTGACGAAATCCGCAAGGAATATGACGACGCGGTGGCGATGGAGCAGCAGTTCCGCATCGCCCGTAATGAAGATGTCACCCGCACAACGGTGATCAGTGTCACCCTGTACTTGGCCTTCGTGTTGGGGTTAAGCGGCTTCCTGGCTTATATCGGCCGTAAGAATCTTGTTTCATTATCAGACAGTTACAGCGAAAACCTTGCGTCGCAACAGAAGATCGCACGACGCCTGGAACGGCAAGCCTGGCTGCGCAATGGCCAGACCGAACTGGCTGAACAGGTCCTCGGCCAACTCACCGTGAACATGCTTGGCCGCAATATCCTGCAATTCTTTGCCCAGTACATGGGCTCGGCCGTGGGCGCGTTGTACGTGCGCGAAGAACACGGCGGGCTCAAGCGCGTGGCCACTTACGGTTTCTCCCGCGAGCAAGAGCAACGGGAGCAGGCCATCTACAGCGATGAAGGCATCGTCGGGCAGGCTGCCCATCTGGATCGCCTGATTCGCCTAGACGACGTGCCGGTGGATTATTTCAAAGTCAGCTCCGGCCTGGGCGAGGGCGCTACCCGCAGCGTGCTGGTGGTGCCGACCAACAATGACGAGCGGGTCAACGGGGTAGTTGAGCTGGGTTTCCTGCGCCCGTTGGAAGAGCGTGACGTAGAGCTGCTGGAGCTGATCTCCAGCAATATCGGCACCTCCATCGAAACCGCTCGGTATCGTCAACGCCTGCAGGAAGTGCTGGCCGAGACCCAGCAGCTCAACGAAGAGCTGCAAGTGCAACAGGAAGAGCTCAAGACCGCCAACGAAGAGCTGGAAGAACAGTCACGCATCCTCAAGGAGTCCCAGGCCCACCTGGAAACCCAGCAGGCTGAGCTGGAGCAGACCAACGAGCAACTGGCCGAGCAAACCGAAACCCTCGCCGAACAGCGCGACGCCATGGACCGCAAGAATATCGAGCTCAACCAAGCCCAACTCGCACTGGAAGATCGCGCCGAAGAGCTGCAGCGCTCCAGCAAGTACAAATCTGAATTCCTCGCCAATATGTCCCACGAGCTGCGCACACCGCTGAACAGCTCGCTGATCCTGGCCAAGTTGCTGGCCGAGAACCCCCAGGAAAACCTCAGTGCTGAGCAGGTCAAGTTTGCCGAGTCGATCTATTCCGCCGGCAATGACTTGCTCAACCTGATCAACGACATCCTGGACATCTCCAAGGTCGAAGCCGGCAAGCTGGAAGTGCGCCCGGAAACCTCCAGCGTGGCGCGCCTTGTAGATGGCCTGCGCGGGATGTTCGAGCCGCTGGCGGCCGATCGTAAACTGGGTTTCCAGGTGGACGTGCAGGAAGGTACGCCGACCCTGCTGTTTACCGACCGCCAGCGTCTGGAGCAGATCCTGAAAAACCTGCTGTCCAACGCGCTCAAGTTTACCGAGCAAGGCGAGGTCAGCCTGTCGGTGTCACGCGCACCCCGGGAGGGCATTGCTTTCACGGTGCGCGATTCCGGCATCGGTATCGCCCCGGACCACCAGGAAAGCATCTTCGAAGCCTTCCGGCAGGCCGACGGCACCACCAACCGCCGTTATGGAGGCACCGGCCTCGGGCTTTCTATTTCCCGCGACCTGGCCACCCTGTTGGGCGGTTACATCAGTGTGACCAGCGAGCCAGGCAAGGGCAGTGTGTTTACCCTGGTAGTGCCGGAGCAGTATGTAGAGCGCGAAGCAGACGCGGCACCGATCGAACAACCACGCCAAGCAGTAGTGGTGCCTGCGCCAGTGCCGGTCAAGGTGTCACCGCTGCCGGTGGCGGATGCCAAGCAGATCCCGCGTTTCGCCGACGATCGCGACAAGGCCCCGTTCACCACGCGCTGCATCCTCGTCGTGGAAGACGAGCCGAACTTCGCCCGCATCCTGTTCGACCTCGCCCACGAGCTTGGTTATAACTGCCTGGTGGCCCATGGCGCAGACGAAGGCTACAGCCTGGCCGAAGAGTACATCCCTGACGCGATCCTGCTGGATATGCGCCTGCCGGACCATTCCGGGCTGACCGTGCTGCAACGCCTTAAAGAACACGCCAACACCCGCCATATCCCGGTGCATGTAATTTCCGTGGAAGACCGCGTCGAGGCGGCCATGCACATGGGCGCCATCGGTTATGCCGTCAAACCTACCACCCGCGAAGAGCTCAAGGACGTCTTTGCCCGCCTGGAAGCCAAGCTGACTCAGAAGGTCAAGCGCGTACTGCTGGTGGAAGACGATGACCTGCAGCGCGACAGCATTGCCCGCCTGATCGGTGACGATGACATCGAGATCACCGCCGTTGGCTTCGCCCAGGAAGCCCTCGACCTGCTGCGCAACCATGTCTACGACTGTATGATCATCGATCTCAAGCTGCCCGACATGCTTGGTAACGAGCTGCTCAAGCGCATGGCCACTGAGGATATCTGCTCGTTCCCGCCGGTGATCGTCTACACCGGGCGCAACCTGACCCGCGACGAAGAGGCCGAACTGCGCAAGTATTCGCGCTCGATCATCATCAAGGGCGCGCGCTCGCCGGAACGCCTGCTGGATGAGGTCACACTCTTTCTGCACAAAGTCGAGTCCCAGCTGTCCCATGATCGCCAAAAGATGCTCAAGACTGCGCGCAGCCGCGACAAGGTCTTCGAGGGGCGCAAGGTCCTCTTGGTTGACGACGATGTGCGCAACATCTTCGCCCTGACCAGCGCCCTGGAGCACAAGGGCGCCGTGGTGGTCATTGGGCGCAATGGCCGTGAAGCCATCGACAAACTCAACGAAGTCGAGGATATCGATCTGGTGTTGATGGACGTGATGATGCCGGAAATGGACGGTTACGAGGCTACCGCCTTAATCCGCCAGGACCCGCGCTGGAAGAAGTTGCCGATCATCGCAGTGACGGCCAAGGCGATGAAGGACGATCAGGAACGCTGCCTGGCCGCCGGCTCCAACGATTACCTGGCCAAGCCGATTGACCTGGACCGCCTGTTTTCTTTGATTCGCGTGTGGCTACCGAAGATGGAACGCATTTAAGTGGAGCGACGTTTTTTGGAAACAAGCAGTGACATTGAGTTGCGCCTGTTGATTGAGGCGATTTACCTCAAGTACAGCTACGACTTTCGCGACTACTCCGGTGCGTCGGTCAAGCGCCGCGTGGCCCACGCGTTGCGCCAGTTCGACTGTGCGACCATTTCCGCCTTGCAGGAGCGTGTGCTGCACGATCCGGCGGCGTTCATGCAGTTGCTGCAATTTCTGACGATCCCGGTGAGCGAGATGTTTCGCGACCCGTCTCACTTCCTGGCGATCCGCCAGGAAGTGGTGCCATTGCTCAAGACCTACCCGTCGATCAAGATCTGGATCGCCGGCTGCAGCACGGGCGAGGAGGTGTACTCCATGGCCATCCTGCTGCGTGAAGAGGGTTTGCTGGAGCGTACGATCATCTACGCCACGGATATCAACCCAGCGTCGCTGGATAAGGCCAAGCAAGGCATTTTCTCCCTGGAAAACGTACGAGCCTACACGGCCAACTATCAACAGGCGGGCGGGCAACGTTCATTTGCCGACTACTACACGGCAGCCTACGATTACGCGATCTTCGATAAGACGTTGCGCGAGAATGTCACGTTCGCCGACCACAGCCTGGCGACTGACAGTGTATTCTCAGAAACTCAATTAATTTCGTGTCGTAACGTGTTAATTTACTTCAATAAAAGGTTGCAAGATCGCGCGTTTGGATTGTTCCATGATTCGCTGTGCCATCGCGGCTTTCTGGTGCTGGGCAGTAAGGAAACCCTGGATTTCTCCGCGTACGGCAAGCAGTTCGAGCCTTTGGTCAAACAGGAACGGATCTACCGAAAACTATGAATCAAGCGGCTGCGAGCCCGGCATCGGTCCGGGGCATAGAGGCTATCGTCATCGGTGCGTCTGCCGGTGGCGTGGAAGCCTTGTTGACGGTCTTCAGCGAGTTGCCAGCGGATTTCGGCTTGCCGATCATCACCGTGCTGCACTTGACGGATGAACGTCGCAGCCAATTGGCCGAGGTGTTCGATCGGCGTGTTGCCATGCGAGTGGTGGAGGCCCGTGACAAGGAAATGCTCAAGCCCGGCACCCTGTACTTCGCCGGCCCCGGCTACCACCTGTCGGTGGAGCAGGATCGCAGCCTGTCCCTGAGCCAGGAAGACCGTGTGCACCACTCGCGACCGGCGATTGATTTCCTGTTTGAATCGGCCGCCGATGCCTACGGCAAAGGCTTGATGGCTATCCTGTTGACCGGCGCCAACCATGACGGTGCCCGGGGCCTAGCCCACGTCAAGCAGCAAGGTGGAACGACTGTGGTGCAAGAACCCACTGAAGCACGCATTGCTGTGATGCCCCGTGCAGCGCTGGCGCTGCACACACCCGACCACATTCTAACGTTGGGCCGGATTGGCTCACTGCTGGCTTCCCTGGAATATTCCCCATGTTAAGTACTGTCGAGGCCAAACTGCTGATCGTCGACGATCTGCCGGAAAACCTGCTGGCCCTCGAAGCGCTGATCAAGCGCGAGGACCGGCAGGTGTTCAAGGCATTGAGCGCTGACGAGGCCTTGTCCCTGTTGCTGGAGCACGAGTTCGCCCTGGCGATTCTCGATGTGCAGATGCCCGGCATGAATGGTTTCGAGCTGGCCGAATTGATGCGTGGCACCGAAAAGACCAAGAACATCCCGATTGTGTTTGTCAGTGCTGCCGGCCGTGAGCTCAATTACGCCTTCAAGGGCTACGAAAGCGGCGCCGTGGACTTCCTGCACAAGCCGCTGGATATCCATGCGGTCAAGAGCAAGGTCAACGTGTTCGTTGACCTGTACCGTCAAAGCAAAGCAATGAAGCTTCAGGTAGAAGCGCTTGAGCGCAGCCGTCGCGAGCAAGAATTGTTGCTCTCGCGCCTGCAGGCCACGCAGGCCGAGTTAGAGCAGGCGGTCCGTATGCGTGACGACTTCATGTCAATCGTCGCCCACGAAGTGCGCACGCCTCTCAATGGCCTGATCCTCGAGACCCAACTGCGCAAGATGCACCTTGCCCGGGATAACGCCGCCGCATTCACCCTGGACAAGATGCACGCCATGGTCGACCGCGACGAGCGCCAGATCCAGAGCCTGATTCGCCTGATCGAAGACATGCTCGATGTGTCGCGCATCCGCACGGGCAAGTTGTCGATACGCCCGGCGCGTTTCGACCTGGCGCAGCGTGTGAGCAACCTGGTAGATAACTTCGGCCCCCAAGTGGCGGCGGCGGGCTCTTCCATGGAACTGATCGTCGACGGCCCCGTGGAAGGCAACTGGGACGAGTTCCGCATCGAGCAGGTGGTCACCAATCTGCTGACCAACGCCTTGCGCTATGGGGCCAAGAGCCCGGTGGAGGTGCGCGTGTACAGCGAACACGGCGAAGCTCGCGTGGAAGTGCGTGATCACGGGATCGGTATCAGTGAAGACAACCAGAAGCGCATCTTCCAGCAGTTCGAGCGTGTGTCTGCCAGTCAAGTGGCCGCCGGCCTGGGCCTTGGGCTGTTCATTTCCGAGCAGATCGTAGCGGCCCATGGCGGCACTATTGAGGTCGAGAGCCAGATAGGCGAGGGCGCCTTGTTTCGGGTGTGTTTGCCCCTTGAGGCATTGGCATGAAATCAATCGTCACCTTGACGCAACCTCTGCGTGACCCCATGGTCGTAATTGCAGCAATTGACCGGACAAAGGCTTCCCATGAGTGAAGATGCGCAAGATGTCGTTCTGATCGTAGAGGACGACGAATCCATTATGTTTGTGCTGGGCGAGTACCTGGCCGGCCTGGGTTATCGGGTATTGAAGGCCGTCGATGGGGAGCAGGCCTTCGAAATCCTCGCAACCAAGCCGCACCTGGACCTTATGGTGACCGACTACCGCCTGCCTGGTGGGATTTCCGGGGTGCAGATCGCCGAACCCGCGATGAAGCTGCGACCCGAGCTGAAAGTGATCTTCATCAGCGGTTACCCGCAGGAAATCCTCGACTGCAACAGCCCCATCACGCGCAACGCGCCGATCCTGGCCAAGCCGTTCGACCTGGATACGCTGCAAGCGCATATCCAGCGGTTGTTGGCTTAAGGGCACGGCGCGCGCCGCGCATTTCAGTGGTTAATGGGACAGTTTCTGCACGTTCGCATTGAGCACACTGGCGGGTGTAAACGCGAATTGCCAGCCCTGCTTTCCATCGAACCCGTCGAGGAACGCTTGAAGGCCTTTACCGTTGGCTTTATCGAGGTGGTATACCGTCATCCCGCCGCTGACCTGCGGTGGGTTGCCATGGCGGATCATTGCCACGTCCAAGTCCGGACTATTGGTGTTGAACAGAAATAATTCATTGTGTTTGGTCTTCTGAACATAAACCGTGTGGCCGAAATCCCCACCGTCATTGGCATGCTTGAAGTTGATAAGCCCGGACTCCTTGATGTCGGCGGCGTTGAAAGTGGTTTTCAAGTTGTCGGGTTTGATGCCCATGATGTCCAGGTAACTTGGCGAATAATTGGTGGCCGCCAAGGTATCCATCCTAGCCAGAACAGCGTCATACACCTTGGTTGAGAGTGTTCTCTCGGCTTGCCCTACGCGCAGGGCCGCCCTGTAACAGATCAAACCCTTGTTGGCCGGATGGGTATGAAGTACCTCCCAGTTCTTTTTCAACTCAAGGTGGGAGAGGCTACGGGGCACTCCGGAGGGGATAATCGGGTCTTCATACAGCGTTTTGAAGTCTGCTGAGAACACACTGTTCCTGGCCTGCCAGGCATCGTCATGATCGAAGACCTTGAACTCCAGCTTATTGGCGTCTGTGCTGTGCGTTTTATAGTGCGGCCCCAGTTTTTTGTCATGAAAAACCTTTTTCAGGCCCGCTTCCATTGCGTCTGCGCTGGGAAAGGTGGCGACGCCGAGATTCGGGTCATAAAAGTAAAAGTTCTTTTGCCCGTTTTCGATTCGGACGCCGGCCGCCATTGCATGGTTGGGCGAGTCAATCATGAGGGATTTTGATGCGGTTGCCGCATCCAATTCCTTGACCATGTTTTGATAGGACACCTGTCGAATGGGCATGCCCGCATGGAAAGACGTTTCACCGCCGACCTGAGCCTGAAGCTTGCGTAACCTCTCGATAAATCTGCGAGAAGCCGGATCAGCCGGGAAGGCAGCAGCGGTATACAGGTTTTTGATCAGGGTTTTTTCCTTGCCGTGCGCCATGGCGGTTGCCATGGCGCGCGAAAGGGCGGCGCACTGCCCGTCTGACAATTGCGCGGTCTGACTGAAATACACCACTTGAGGCACAGGCACGACGTTACCGAATCGGGGCTCTATCCTGTTTATAAACCGCGTGGACCTGCTCTTGCCGACTCCGTAGGCGATGTCATCGTAGCGTCGGACGAGAACCCCTATCTGTTCCGCTGTCATGCCCCGTTTAGTGGCCAGACGCATAATGTCTTCAATGGATGAGGTGCTGGAGAGTTTCTCAACGATCTTCGGGTCACCCAACGTGTAGCCATCGTCAAACCTGGTTTTTTCTGGGCCGCTGCGATATTCACCGACAACGCGCTTCCAATTGTTGACCATGGCCTCATCGATACGTCTGGTGGGGTCCGATGCTCTTGTCCACGCTCCGAAATGATCCACCTCGATGCGTGCCGCCGGTAAAAAGTCCTTCAGTGGCGAACCATAGGGCTGTTGCGTAATGGGGTTATAGGCGTACCACTTGTCTTGTTTTAGAACCGCTGGACCCTCTATGAAGTCGTTGTTGAACTTGAATGTGCCATAAGACGAAGCGTCGACGTTTTTACCGGCCTTGAGCAGTTCGTAACTGTCAGTGCTGCCGGCCAAGAGTTTGTAACCGCCGACAGCGCCTTTTTGCAGGCCTTTGAGGGGGAGGGCCACCAGATTTGCGAAGGCGTCGAGGGGGTTGAGCGTAGACATCGCTGTTCGCCCGAATACTTTCGTAAGCCTGCCCAGCGTATTCAGGGATGACACCCCCGCTTGCACGCCCTTGGCGGCTTTGGCGGCAGCGCCCAGACCGACCATGAAACCGAAGGCATCAAATGCCAAGTCGACGATTCCCGCACCAATGTCCCCGGCCTGGAAGCTTTTGATCGCTGGATATAACGGAAGAAAGTTCACGACGAACGCGCTGGCATGCTTGTACCAAGGCAGCCGCGTATCGAAGGTAGTCTGGCCCCTGGCTTGATTTTCGAATGAGCGTATATCCGCGTGGCTCACCAGTGCATCGGCAATGTAGGCGGTACGGTCACTGTTGAAACTGTTGGGGATACTGTCGGAGGCGGTTTCATCCTTGACTGTCGCTGCGTGGTTTTTCTTGGGCAGTACCCTTGGGTATTCAGAAACTGAAAAACCCGCTCGGTATGGCGCCACCATCGCTCCCGGAACCACGTTTTTCAAATCATCGCGCCGACTGAGCGTATTTTTTTCCAGGTTGATCTCATATACGGTAACAACGCCCTGGCGTTCGGTCCGGATCAGCAGGCCGGTGCGGTTGGTCAACGTGCGTCTTTTGGTTTCTCCGTAATTGTCAGTGCTTACCTGCACCTGTTTGAAGGTTTCAAGCGTGCCTTGCTCAATATTTTTACGCGCTTCGAGTGGCAGGGTGGCGATCAGGTGCTTCACCTGTGCACCCATTGCCTTCTCCATCTGCGCGGCATAAACCGCAAACGCTTTGGCGAATACGACATTGATATCGGGCAGGTCCTTTACAACGTTCAGGCGGTTAATGGGCACGCTGGGGTCGTTGGACGTCCAGCCCCGGCCAAGTGCCCCGGTGAATCCCCCGTTCATGTAAATATCCACGACCGAATGCGGGCCTACGTCATCTCGGCCCTTAGCCACCGCCTCAAGGCTTTGCTTTTCAAAGTCGATGCCTTCACCGAATGCCTTTTTCAAGGCCCCGAGCGCCAATGCGCGACGCGCCGGCATTTCACGGGAGAACGCCTGAGACCCTGCGCTCAACTCTTCAAGTTGTGCGTTGTAGGCCGTGCGTACGCTGTCCATCTGGAGCGCGGCGTACTCATCCTTGGCGTTGGCGGTGATGACGCCATTGGCGATGCCCCAATCCATGAGCGCAGCCTGTTGCGCTGAGGCCGCGACCATTCGATCTTCAACGGTAATGGGTGCCCGTTCCGCAAGAGTGATCACTTGCGCATACGTCATAAGCGCAGTCGACCCCGGTGCCTTGGCTTCCAGGCGTGCCACTGCGACCTCAAGGCTGACCCAGGAGTGGGAGCCGCAGGTGACGCCGGCGGGAATGTCCTTCACCAGGTAAGCCGGCGCCCGGCGTGATAACAACAAGTAAGCGGCCACAGGAGCCAGTTCCGCAGTGGCTTTTTGCTTGTCCTCTAGATGATCGGACAGCGCCGTGACAACCGTTGAAGGGTGTTTGCCGACGTGCTCGGAATGCGCCAGGTCGAAACCGGCAACCTTATTACGACTGGGGGCGCCGGAGCGGTCCAGCAAGGTTTCCTGGTCCAGGGACAATTGCAGGGCCGTCAACAGCCAATCGGCAACACTGGTTTCGCTCGAGAGGCCTGCGAATTTGGCTTCAAGTGACGTGCCCACCCGCTGCCCTTCAGTCGAGTTGATGATGCTCTCGACAACCCTGCGGGGCTGGGCCAGCGTCGATCGATCCAGGACCAACTTGCTGGTCAATTGCCTGAATAGGCCGTATTTGGCGCCTGGCAGCATCGCAAGCGGTTGGTAACTGCTCAGCTGATCTTGATGGCTCGGTGGTAGCGGCCAGGACAGTGCGCCGCCCAGATTGCCATGCGGCGGCGACAGGGGGGTGGCGGCAGTGGTGCTTGTGGCGAGGTTGCGCAACTCTGCCAGGGTGGTTGGCATCATCCAACCGTTGTCTTCTATAAATCGCTTGAGGCTGGCACTGCCTGCTGCCGCTAAACCCTGGTCGCGATAGTAGGGCGAGTGTGGATCGATAGGCAGAGTGATGACGCCCAGAAGCTGTTCCAGATCGTTTTTTACCCTGGCCTTGAATTGATCGGGACTAATATAACCCACAGAACCGGGCGGTAATTGCGCCTTCTCCTGAGCATCCAGGTACAACGGCACAAATGCGGCCAATACCCGATTAATGATCTGGTTGCTGAATGTGTGCCGGTTATTGACGTCGGCCATCTGAGTCTTTTGGTGTTCGAGCGCATCGCCGTGGCTCAAGTGTGCGCTGCCTGCGAAAACGTTCTGCTGCTCCAACTGCGCAGCACGGTCGTTCGCAGCATCAACGGTTGTTGGCAGGGCTTCGCCGTAAAACGCCGCCGCCTCCTTCACCTGCGCCATGTCGCCCCTGGGCGCGAATATGTAGGTTTGACCGTTCGCCAGAACAGTAGCTGCCTGCATGATAAGCGGCCAAGACAGGGGCAATGCGTGGCTCCTGTCACCGACGAAACTGCCGAAATACTTGGACGTCACCGACTGGCTCTGCGCACCAGCAAGAGGCTTGACCCTGAGCACTGCAAACCCCGGGGTATTGCCTTGCGGCGGGAACAATGAGATGGGTTTTGAAAGGTCGATCCGATTCTTCTGCGCCCATTCCTTGAGGTCCGGGGCCTGGAGGAGGGCGCTTAGCTGTTGGCGCCATTGGCCGAACGTCGAATCAGGCGGAATCGGCCCAATCGGCTGATCGCCGATAGACCAGGGCTTATCACTGTGAGTGCGCAAGCTATTGGCATACAGCTCGGCCAGTTGATGGTCACCATCAACGCTTAGCGGCTGTACAGAGGCGTCGGTTTGCAGAGCCGACAGCGACAGGCGCGGTGCTTGGATAAGCGGGGGGGCAAGTGGGACAAAATGGGCAAGCGACGGCGTGGAGAGGTGTGCAGACAGGGTCATCAGTGCGTTCTCAGTCGGGACTGTCGAATAGGTTCGCAGCGTCGTTCTGCGAGGGTTTCCTACCTGTTCGTGTACCGAAGGAACTAAATGATTCCACGATTACCCTGCCGACCAATTACCAAGTAATGCAGGACGGGTGACAGTTGCTTGTCAGTGGTCCGTCATCTCGACTGACTGCTTGATCATCTCCCGGACCTTCGCCGTCAACAGATCAAAGGTGAACGGCTTGGTGATCAACTGCATCCCGGGATCAAGGAAACCGCCACGCACCGCCGCATGCTCGGCGTAACCGGTGATGAACAGCACCTTGAGATCCGGACGGATCTGCCGGCCGATTTCCGCCAGTTGGCGGCCATTCATGCCGGGCAGGCCAACGTCGCTGATCATCAAGTCAATACGTTGCTCCGACTCGATGATCGGCACCGCCGTGTTGGCGTCACCCGCTTCGACATAGCCATAACCCAACTCTTTGAGTACCGCGCTGACCAGCACACGCACGGCGGGGTCGTCCTCGACAATCAGCACCGTTTCCCCCGCATTGGCGCAAGGCAGAAGCGCTGGGTCAGCCGCCACCTCGGCGGCGACGTCGCCGATGAACCGTGGCAGAAACAGACTGACCGTCGTGCCTTTGCCCACTTCGCTATGGATGATCACATGGCCACGCGACTGGCGGGCAAACCCGTAGATCATCGATAAACCCAGCCCCGTGCCCTGGCCGATGGGCTTGGTCGTGAAAAATGGGTCGAACACGCGGCCGATCACACTTTCCGAAATGCCACAGCCCGTGTCGCTGACGCGCAGTTCAACGTAGTCACCAGGCAGCAGGGTGCCGTAGGCGGCGGTGAATACACTATTGAGGTGGCGGTTAGTGGTCTCCACGGTCAGGCGGCCACCGTTGGGCATCGCGTCACGGGCATTGATCACTAGGTTGAGCAGGGCGTTTTCCAACTGATTGGGGTCGGCCTCGGCGGTCCACGGCTCGTGGGTGAGTTGCATGTCCAGCGTGACACTTTCGTTGATGCTGCGTTTGAGCAGCTCACCCATCGAGGTCACCAGATGGTTGATCTCCACGGGCTTGGGGTCAAGTGATTGCCGGCGCGAAAACGCTAGCAGCCGATGGGTAAGGCTCGCCGCACGGTTAGCGGAGGTCACGCCCAGATCGATGAGGCTGTCCAGGTCGTCCAATCTGCCCCGGGAAATACGCCTTCGCAGCATTTCCAGGCTGCCGATGATCCCAGTCAACATGTTGTTGAAGTCGTGCGCGATACCGCCGGTGAGCTGGCCAACGGCTTCCATTTTCTGGGATTGGCGCAGGGCTTCCTCGTTGCTTCGCAGCTGCAGGGTGCGTTCTTCGACCTGCTGCTCCAGGGTTGCCAACGTACGTTGCAGGCGCAGTTCGCTCTCACTTAAGTCAACCAGGCGGTCGCGCGCATCATACTGCCGGCGCCGGCTGCGCACGGCAGTAGTGACCAGGCTGATCAGTGTGGAGGGGTGAAACGGTCTTTCCAGAAAGGTCACGTTGCCAAGCAAATTGCTCAGGTGAGACGAGCCGCTTTGCTCCTTGCCGCCATGGTGAGTCATCAGCACGATGGGCAAATCGGACCAGGGCGGCTGGCGACGCAGGCATTCAAGCAACGCATTGAGGTCAACACCACGCAAGGCTTCGACGGCCACGATCAGCAGGCCGGCGCCTTGCTCCAGCGCCTCGCACAGTCGTGGCAAGTCGCTGGCAATCAGGCTGCCATACCCCGCTTCTTTAAGCATCATTGACGCAATTACGCTATCACGTCCCATCGGCGCAAGAATGATTGCTCGCTCGGATACCGTTAACTGCGTACTCACTCTGACGGGTCCGCGAGCAGCGGGGCTTCAGTCCCCATGTAAGTCGGCACCCCGCGCAATACGCCCTGGAACGACTCGAGTGGGTCACCAACAGCCACACCGCCCGCGCCGATGCGGTACTCACGGATGGTCGACTCGTGGGTACCGGTACGTTTCTTGATCACGGAAATAGCCCGTCGGACTTTGCCGAGTGCCTCGAAGTAACGCAACAGGATCACCGTGTCTGCCAAGTAAGTAAGGTCGACGGGCGCCTGCATGTCACCGACCAGGCCGTGCTGGGCAACGGTCATGAAGGTCGCGGCACCGCGCCGGTTGAGGTAAAGCAACAGTTCGTGCATGTGTAGGATCAGCGAGTTCTCTTCCGGCATGGCGGCCTGGAAACCGTTGACGCTGTCGATCACCACCGTCTTGATGCCGCGCTCGTCCACGCAGCGCCGCACACGGTGAGAAAACTCGCCCGGTGACAGCTCGGCGGCATCCACCTGCTCAATGAAAAGATTGCCGGTTGCCTGCAGTGCTGGAAGATCGATGTTCAACTGCCGCATGCGTTCGAATAGCAGGCTGAGTTCTTCATCGAAAATAAACAGCGCGGCTTTCTCTCCACGCGACACGGCGGCAGCAGCGAACAGGATCGAAATCAGCGACTTGCCAGTGCCGGCTGGGCCCAGGATCAACGTGCTGGAGCCGGTCTCGATACCGCCACCCAGCAATGCATCCAATTCGCCAATGCCGCTGGTGAGTGTTTGACGGACATAGCCGGCGCGATGTTCGGCGGCCACCAGTCGCGGGAATACGTGGATGCCATCGCCGGCGATGGTGAAGTCATGAAAGCCACCGCGGTATTTTTGCCCACGGTATTTAACCACGCGCACGCGACGCCGCTCGGCACCGTAGACGGGTGTCAGCTCTTCCAAGCGGATAACGCCATGGGCAACGCTGTGTACGGTTTTATCCAGCGCCTCGGTGGTCAAGTCATCCAGCAACAGGACCGTGGCGTCATAGCGCACAAAGTAGTGCTTAATCGCCAGGATTTGCCGGCGGTAGCGCAGCGAACTCTGCGCCAGCAAGCGGATCTCCGACAAACTGTCGATCACCACGCGGGTCGGCTTGACCCGTTCCACCGCTTCGAAGATCTGCCGGGTCGCTTCGCCCAATTCCAGGTCGGACGAATACAACAGACTTTGCTGGTGATCAGTGTCGAGAAAGCTCTCGGGCGGCGTCAGCTCGAATATGTGGATGTTGTCATCGAGGTCCCAGCCATGGGACTTGGCGCCCTGGCGTAACTCGCGCTCGGTTTCCGAGAGTGTGATGTACAAGGATCGCTCGCCGCATTTGGCGCCGTCCTGAAGAAAGTGGAGGGCGACGGTGGTTTTGCCTGTCCCAGGCTCACCCTCAAGCAGGAACAAATGGCGGCGAGACAAACCGCCGGCAAGAATGTCGTCGAGACCGACGATACCGGTGGCTGCTTTGTCACTTGATAGCGCGTTGGATGTAGACAAGAAGTGCCCTCAGGTCACATACGAGTAGAGGTGCGCGGTCGTTCGAACGCGCCATATTCTCTTGACCGTTGTGTATTCCGGGGGTTCAACCGTTTCAGGAGGTTTGTGCGGTGCATCAGCGTTCAGAACACTTTGCTGAAGCGCTATAGACCCTGTTGCAGTGCCGGATCGTCGGGATTCTGCTGTTCCAGTTGCGCGAGCAGCACTTGTACGTTCTGGAGCTGACCGCTTTCCTTCCAATAGTTGACCAGCAAAACCCGGGCTTTGCGATTGGCGGGGTGGCGTTGAATGATCTCTTCCAGTTGTCGCTGGGCGGCTTCCAGTTCCTGCTGGGCGTGCAGGGTAGTAGCGAGGTCGTAGCGGTAATCCTGATTGCCCGGTTCCAATTCCACCGCTTTGGACAGACCCAGCAGGGCATAGGGGCGCTCGCCATGGTGCAGCAGCCACATCCCCAGCGCGTGTTGCAGATACGCTGATTCCGGGTGCGCCGTCAATTGGCGCGCCAGTAACTGCCGGGACTCGTCGGTCTTGCCCTGTTTGTCTAGCAGCTCGATCTGCGCCACCACGGCTTGCAGGTTGTCTGGCTGCAGTCGCATCGCCTGTGCCAGCGCATTTTGGGCTTGCGGCAACAGTGCGCTGTGAATGTACAGGCGCGCCAGTTGAATCCAGCCTTCGGCCGTTTCGGGTTGGGCCTTGAGCGCTTTCACAAACTCATCCAGCACCTGCTGCAAAGGCCCGAAGTACAGGCCCAGGGTGTCGGGGGACAGGCCCAACAGGGCGTTGGCGGCGGTGAATCGTACAGCTTGTTCGGGATCATCCAGTACCGGGCCGAGTAACAGCGTGCGCTGGCCGGTGGGCACCAGGCCGACAATGCTATGGATGGCCGCCTCGCGGACCAGCGCCGATTCGCTGCTCAGGTCTTTGTCTGCAAGCTTCAAGGCATGAGGGCTAGGGTAATTGGGCAGTTCGGCGTGCAACGCCGCGCGGCGCTCGGGCGACAGGTCCGTCCGGCCGAGTTGCTGATACAGCACACGGGCGGCGCCGGGCTCACCGTTGCGCGCCTGTTTCAGGGCTTTGGAGTAACCATGGGCAATCGCAGCCGGTACGGCCACCGGGGTGGAACGGGAGAAATACCAGATCAGCACAATCGACAATAGGGCGCACAGGCCGATGATGGAGTAACGGCGAGACTTTGACATGCAGGCGTCCGAAAGCAAGGCAGGAATGCAAAGCCGTCAGCTTCGGTCAGAGCATGGCGGGTGTCAAACCCGGGAGAAGCTTGCGCCCCATCGCATGTTGATCGGCGGGGGCGATGACTGGCCAAAACAGTCAGGTAGCTTGAAGGTTTTGACCATTGCCGCAGTGGCGCTCCAGAGCGACTATTCCGACAATTCGGACCGTTCAAGGAAACAATAATGCAGATTGAAAATAAGATCTTCCTGGTCAGCGGCGGCGCTTCTGGCCTCGGTGCGGCTACCGCTGAGATGCTCATTGCCGCCGGTGCCAAAGTGATGCTGGTGGACCTCAACGCCGACGCGGTGGCGGCCAAGGCCCAGCAGCTCGGCGAGAACGCCCGCAGTGCAGTGGCGGATATCAGCCAGGAAGCGGCTGCCGAAGCCGCCGTGCAGGCCACGGTTGCAGCGTTTGGCGGTTTGCATGGGCTGGTGAACTGCGCCGGTGTGGTGCGTGGCGAAAAAATCCTCGGCAAAAACGGCCCCCATGGGCTGGCAAGTTTTGCCCAAGTGATCAACGTCAACCTGATCGGCAGCTTCAACCTGCTGCGCCTGGCGGCTGCGGCCATTGCTGATACCGAGGCGAATGCCGATGGCGAGCGCGGTGTGATCATCAATACCGCTTCCGTGGCCGCATTCGACGGGCAGATCGGCCAGGCAGCCTACGCCGCCTCCAAAGGCGCTATTGCCAGCCTGACGTTGCCTGCCGCACGTGAGCTGGCGCGCTTTGGCATTCGCGTGATGACCATCGCCCCCGGCATTTTCGAAACACCGATGATGGCCGGCATGACGCCCGAAGTGCGCGACTCCCTGGCTGCCGGCGTGCCTTTTCCGCCACGCCTGGGCAAACCCGCCGAATACGCCGCGCTGGTGCGGCACATCATTGAAAACAGCATGCTCAATGGCGAGGTGATCCGTCTCGACGGCGCCTTGCGCATGGCTGCCAAGTAAGGAGCATTCCCCATGACTGATCCCATTGTTATTGTCAGCGCCGTGCGCACGCCCATGGGCGGGTTCCAGGGCGACCTCAAGGGCCTGACCGCGCCGCAGCTGGGTTCCGCCGCGATTCGTGCCGCCGTTGAGCGCGGCGGTATCGCCAGCGACGCCGTGGATGAAGTGTTGTTTGGCTGCGTGCTGCCCGCAGGCCTCGGCCAGGCGCCCGCACGCCAGGCCGCATTGGGTGCCGGGCTGGACAAGGGCACCCGTTGCACCACCCTCAACAAGATGTGCGGCTCGGGCATGGAAGCGACGATCCTGGCCCAGGATTCGCTGCTGGCCGGCAGCGTCGACGTGGTCATTGCCGGCGGCATGGAAAGCATGTCCAACGCGCCGTACCTGCTGGACCGTGCGCGTAGCGGCTACCGCATGGGCCACGGTCGTGTACTTGACCATATGTTCCTCGACGGCCTCGAGGACGCCTACGACAAGGGGTGTCTGATGGGCTCCTTCGCCGAAGATTGCGCCCTGCATAACGGTTTCACCCGGGAGGCCCAGGACGCGTTCGCGATTGCCTCGCTAACACGTGCGCAACAGGCGATCACCCATGGCAGCTTTGCTGCGGAGATCGTCCCGGTGCAAGTCACCGTGGGCAAAGAGCAGAAAACCATCCTGCATGACGAACAGCCGCCCAAGGCCAAACTGGACAAGATCAGTAGCCTCAAACCGGCGTTCCGCGAAGGAGGCACCGTGACGGCGGCCAATTCCAGCTCGATTTCCGATGGCGCGGCGGCGCTGCTGCTGATGCGCCAGTCCGACGCTGAGAAACGCGGCCTGAAGCCTCTGGCAGTGATTCATGGGCATGCGGCATTTGCCGATGAGCCGGGGCTGTTTCCGGTGGCGCCGGTGGGGGCGATTCGCAAGCTGATGACCAAGACCGGCTGGAGCCTGGATGAAATCGACCTGTTCGAGATCAACGAAGCCTTTGCCGTGGTCAGCCTGGTGACCATGAGCAAGCTGGAAATCCCCCACGCCAAGGTCAACATCCACGGGGGCGCGTGTGCCCTGGGCCATCCGATCGGCGCCTCAGGGGCGCGGATTTTAGTAACGCTGCTCTCGGCACTGCGCCAGAACGGCCTCAAGCGCGGCGTCGCCGCCATTTGCATCGGCGGTGGTGAAGCCACAGCCATGGCCGTCGAATGCCTGTACTAAGGACTTATCATCATGCTGGCGAATGAAGAACAACGACAGATCAGCGACGCGGCCCGGCAATTTGCCCAGGAGCGCCTGAAACCCTTTGCTGCCGAATGGGACCGCGAGCACCGTTTTCCCAAGGAGGCCATCAGTGAAATGGCCGGACTCGGCTTTTTCGGCATGCTGGTGCCGGAGCAGTGGGGCGGATGCGACACCGGTTACCTGGCTTACGCCATGGCGCTGGAAGAAATCGCCGCAGGCGACGGTGCCTGCTCGACCATCATGAGCGTGCACAACTCAGTCGGTTGCGTACCGATCCTGAAATTCGGCAACGAGGAGCAGAAAGAGCGATTCCTCAAACCCCTCGTCAGCGGCGCGATGCTCGGCGCCTTTGCGCTGACCGAACCCCAGGCCGGCTCCGATGCCAGCAGCCTGAAAACCCGCGCGCGCCTGGACGGCGACCATTACGTGCTGAACGGCTGCAAACAATTCATCACGTCCGGGCAGAACGCCGGTGTGGTGATTGTGTTTGCCGTGACCGACCCGGCTGCCGGCAAGCGCGGGATCAGCGCGTTTATCGTGCCGACCGACTCGCCGGGCTACAGCGTGGCGCGGGTCGAAGACAAGCTCGGCCAGCATGCGTCTGACACCTGCCAGATCCTCTTTGAAGACCTGAAGGTGCCGGTCGCCAATCGGCTGGGTGAGGAGGGCGAAGGCTACAAGATTGCCCTCGCCAACCTCGAAGGTGGCCGCGTGGGTATCGCCTCGCAAGCGGTCGGCATGGCGCGCGCGGCGTTCGAAGCGGCCCGCGACTATGCCCGCGAGCGCGAAAGCTTCGGCAAACCGATCATCGAACATCAAGCCGTGGCCTTTCGCCTGGCCGACATGGCCACTCAAATCGCAGTTGCCCGGCAGATGGTGCATTACGCCGCCGCCCTGCGTGACAGCGGCAAGCCAGCACTGGTGGAAGCCTCGATGGCCAAGCTGTTTGCCTCGGAAATGGCCGAAAAAGTCTGCTCGGCCGCCTTGCAAACCCTCGGCGGTTACGGTTACCTGAGCGACTTCCCACTGGAGCGGATCTACCGCGATGTGCGGGTCTGTCAGATTTACGAAGGCACCAGCGATATTCAGCGCATGGTCATCTCACGCAATCTTTAAGGAGCCGATACATGAGTTACGAAACCATCTTGCTCGAAGTCCAGGGCCGCGTCGGGCTGATTACCCTCAATCGCCCGCAGGCCCTGAACGCCCTGAATGCGCAACTGGTCAGCGAATTGAACCAAGCGCTGGATGGCTTGGAAGCCAACCCCGAAATCGGCTGCATCGTGCTGACGGGCTCGAAAAAGGCCTTTGCCGCCGGCGCCGATATCAAGGAAATGGCCGAGCTGACCTACCCGCAGATCTATCTGGACGACCTGTTCAGCGACAGCGATCGCGTAGCCAACCGTCGCAAACCGATCATTGCCGCGGTCAACGGCTTCGCTTTGGGCGGCGGTTGCGAACTGGCGTTGATGTGCGACTTCATCCTGGCCGGTGATAACGCCAAGTTCGGCCAGCCGGAAATCAACCTCGGCGTACTGCCAGGCATGGGCGGCACGCAGCGCCTGACCCGCGCGGTGGGCAAGGCCAAGGCTATGGAAATGTGCCTGACCGGACGCTTTATCGATGCCGTGGAAGCGGAGCGCTGTGGAATTGTCGCGCGTATCGTGCCGGCCGATGAGTTGCTGGAAGAAGCGCTGAAAGTCGCCACCCTGATTGCCGGCAAATCAGTGCCAATCAGCATGATGGTCAAGGAAAGCGTGAACCGTGCGTTTGAAGTGAGCCTGTCGGAAGGCGTGCGCTTTGAGCGCCGAGTGTTCCACGCAGCGTTTGCAACGCAGGATCAGAAGGAAGGCATGGCGGCGTTCGTGGCCAAGCGGGCGCCTGAGTTCAAAGATAAGTAACAGCTGCTAGCCTCAAGCTGCAAGCCTCAAGTAAAAACCAGTTTCCCTTTACTTGCCGCTTGCAGCTTTTAACTTGATGCTGCTAAAGCATGTAATTCTTCAGCTCCCTGGCAATCACCATCCGCTGAATCTCGCTGGTCCCTTCGTAAATCTGCGTGATCCGCGCATCCCGGTAGTAACGCTCCACCGGGTAATCCTCCAAGTACCCATACCCGCCGTGAATCTGCATGGCTGACGAGCAGACTTTCTCCGCCATTTCCGAGGCAAACAGCTTCGCCTGGGAGGCTTCCGACAGGCATGGCTTGCCCGCGCTGCGCAGTCGAGCGGCGTGCAGGATCAGCAGGCGCGCTGCATTCAGCTGGGTTTGCATGTCCGCCAGCAGATTGGCCACGCTCTGGTGTTCGATGATTGCCTTGTCGAACTGCACCCGGTCACGGGCGTACGCCAGCGCCGCGTCAAACGCCGCACGGGCGATTCCCAATGCCTGGGCGGCGATGCCGATGCGCCCGCCTTCCAGGTTGGACAGGGCAATCGCCAGCCCCTTGCCATGCTCGCCGAGCAGGTTGGCCTCAGGCACCGTGCATTGGTTGAGGGTGACGGCGCAGGTGTCCGAAGCGCGGATACCCATCTTGTGCTCGGTGCGATCCACTACAAAGCCCGGCGTTGCCGTAGGCACCAGGAACGCTGAGATGCCTTTCTTGCCCAGCTCCGGGTCGGTCATGGCGAACACAATGGCCAGCTTGGCGCGCTTGCCGTTGCTGACGAACTGCTTG
The DNA here is from genome assembly GCF_963970835.1 of Pseudomonas sp. EA_15y_Pfl1_P101. Classification (NCBI taxonomy): domain Bacteria; kingdom Pseudomonadati; phylum Pseudomonadota; class Gammaproteobacteria; order Pseudomonadales; family Pseudomonadaceae; genus Pseudomonas; species Pseudomonas sp. EA_15y_Pfl1_P101. The sequence continues at coordinate 437,619 of NZ_CAXAPA010000004.1, forward strand.
GCGCCATTGAGGACCCACTGGCCGTCACGCAGTTCGGCACGGGTGCGCAGGTTGTGGGCCTCAGAACCGGCCTGGGGTTCGGTCAGGCAGAAGCAGCCAATCGCTTGGCCGCTGGCCAGGTCCGCCAGCCAGGTTTGCTTCTGTGCATCTGTGCCGTAGTTGAGAATTGGCCCGCAACCCACTGAATTGTGGATACTCATCACTGCACCGACGGCACCGTCTCCGGCGGAAATTTCTTCCACGGCGAGGGCGTAGGCGACGTAATCGACATACGTACCGCCCCATTCTTCCGGCACCACCATGCCCAGCAGGCCCAGTTCGCCCATCTTCGCCACCAGGGCGTCGTCGATCCAGCCGGCTTTCTCCCAGGCTTGCGCGTAGGGGGCGATTTCGCCGCGGGCAAAGTCGCGCGCCATGTCGCGGATCATCACTTGTTCTTCTGTGTATTCAATGTCTTGCATGGCTCAGTTCGCAACCTTCTTGAAGTGATGAAAGAAGCTTTCTACATGGCTGAGCGCAAGCCCATGCAGGGTTGGCGGGTTCCAGCGGGGGCTCTTGTCTTTGTCGATGATCAGGGCGCGAACACCTTCGATCAGGTCGCCGCGTTCGAACCATTGCCGGTCAAGGTGCAACTCCAGGGCAAAACATTGCTCCAGGGGCAGGCGGCGGCCGCGACGTAACATTTCCAAGGTGACGGCCATGGCCAGCGGCGAGCGGGTTTTCATCAGGTTGGCGGTGGTCAGCGCCCATTCGTGGCTATCGGCGACGGTGACTTCCTGAAGCTGCTCAACGATGCTCGGTACATCCGGCAGCGCGAAGAAGTGGTCGATGGCCGTGCGCAAAACGGCCAGCGGTGCATCGGGCAGTTGCTGCACCGCCAGTTTGGCGAGCACGCCTTGCAGGTCTTTAAGCGGTGAGTCGTGCCATTGCAGACGATCAAGCTTCTGGTCCAGCTCGGCGAGCTTCGCGCTGTCGAGATACCAGTCTGCCAACCCGCAGTACAACGCATCGGCCGCTCGGATCTGCACCCCGGTGACGCCCAGGTATGTGCCCAGCTCGCCGGGGATACGCGACAGGAAGTAACTGCCGCCCACGTCAGGGAAGTAACCGATGGCCACTTCCGGCATCGCCAGGCGACTGCGTTCGGTGACGACGCGCAAATCGGCGCCCTGCACCAAGCCCATGCCGCCGCCCAGGACAAACCCGTCCATCAGCGCCAGTACCGGTTTGCGGTAATGGTGAACGGCCAGGTCCAGCGCGTACTCCTCGACAAAAAAATCTTGGTGCAGGCTGTCGCCGTTCTTGAAGCTGTCGTACAGGGAACGTATATCGCCGCCGGCACAAAAGGCCTTCTCGCCCGCGCCGCGCAGGACCACGGCGTGCACCTGCGGGTCATCGGCCCACGCCTGCAATTGGGACGCCAGGCGGCGCACCATGTCCAGGGTGATGGCATTCAAGCCGGCGGGGCGATTGAGGGTGAGGTGGCCGATATGGTTGCGAATCTCGGCGAGCACTACGTGCTGATGCGTATCTGCGTGGCTTGCCTCGGTTGAAACCTGAGCAGTCATCGATAACTCCCTGCTTTTATTGTTCTTTATCAAGATGTTCGCGAACGAAACATCCCTTGATCGTACCAGTGCAAATTTGCCCAGTACAACCTTCAATCATGCAGGTCGTTTTTGCATTTATGCAGCGAGTGGGTGATGGACTCAAGGCACCCGACTCGCCAGCACTTCACCAATACTGCGGCGCCTGGCGTGGGTTTGCGCTGCGTGGATCAGTTGTTCCAGCGCTGTGGGCTCCACGTCATAAAATTGCTCCATTTCGGCCAGCGCCTGTTTTAAATCGGCGGCGGTGATGGCGGGGTCTCGATCCGCGTTGGGGTGTGGCAAGAGGGTGGCCGGTGATTCGGCGGCGCCTTTGGGATAGCGCGTACGCGTGGCATTGTTATAAGCCAATGCGCAGGCCAACAAGGCGCCAGCACCGAGTAGCACGGCGCCTAACTCATACCAACCCAGTGCGGCGGACGCCGGGTCAGCCAATACCAGCGTCATGGCCAGGCCACCGGCCGGCGGATGCAGGCAGCGCAGCCAGCACATCAGCACCACCGTGATGCCCGCCGCCAGGCAGGCGCCACCCAGGGAAGTGCTGAGAACTCGGGTTACCAGCAGGGCGACGACACCCGCGCAGAGGTAGCTGCCGATGATCGACCAGGGCTGCGCCAATGCACCCGATGACACGGCGAACAGCAACACGGCCGAAGCGCCGAGCGGGCCAAGCAGGTGCAATGCGACCTCCATGCCAAACACTTGGGCGCATAACCAGATACTGAAGAGTGTGCCCACGGCCATACCGATGGCGGCACGGCTCCATTCGGCGGGGCGGGTGTTGATTGCAGCGGGGAGCCAACGAGCGAGCATTGAAGAGGGTCCATAAACAGCGGGCAAAAAAAAGGCTTGTCTGGTTGCCCGGAAAAGCCCTTTGAGCGTTCCAACCGTTGGGGAAGGAACGCTCCGCAGTGTGCCGACCTTGGAGAAAGGGTGCCAATGCATATTAATGAAGCTTGAGTGCAATAATAATGAATTGTAACGGCATTAATTGGGCAGAGAGCAACAGACCTTACCGAGCACGCGATTACAGGTTTCTTCGTCCAAAAAACGTCGGTGAAGGCTTTCCTGTAGCCCCGGTTCACTGGCCAACGGCCCTTTCAAGGCCACCAAGGCATCGCGCAACCCCATCAGCCGGTCCAAAGGCAGCATGGACACGTAGCCGACATGCACTTCGGCACGGGTCAGGGCAGGCTTATCAAGCGAAACATGATCTGGCACGGTGTTGTCCTCTCGTCCTTGTTATGACCCATGGCCTATGGCGGTAAATAAATACCGCACTCAGGCGAGTTTACAGTCGGGTTTTGGGCACAGGAAAGGGAAAAGGCACCAGCCATTACGTAAAGCTACGTAGGAGTTTTCTGCACCGGGAGCGCCGGCGCAGGGGTCAAGGTTGCGCGGTTTTCGCCAGGTGCAGTAGCACGTAAGGGGTGTGGTCGAATTCGCCGGCCAGGGTTGGGGTGATGGAGCGAAAGCGCGGGTCCGTCAAGCCTTCGTAGTCCGCAGCGCTCATCACCAACCAGGCGGGCCCTTGGATCGGCTTCAAGTCGGCCGCTTGCTGGGTGAACAACGGCACTTGGTCACAGTCGACGTTGACCATGTATTTGATGGCCTTGGCATCCTTGCCCAAACCGTGCAAAACCACCGGCGCCCGTTGTTGCATCACCTGCTCATGGACCTGAAGGGTAAAGGTGCGGGTATCGTAGACACTGCGTTCCAGCGGTTCGACCACCAGAATATAGGTGGCCCAGACCGCCAATACGCCTGTAAATGCTGGTCCGACCGGGCGCAGCCGCGTCTTGAGCAACGCCAGCAGCGACAGAACCTGCAGCCCCCCAAGCACGCCGAGCACCCAGCCAAGATGGCTCATTTGTTCCGGATAGCGCGGTCTCGCGAACAGCAACCCGGCAATCAAAAGCGTCGGTAGCGCCGTCCAGATACCCAGCATCAACCCGCGCAGCCAGGCGAAGAGCCGCCCGTGCGCCACGTGGAAGGGATACGCCGCAATAATCGCCGCCATGGGCAACATCGGTAGCACATAACGCGCCTTTTTGGCCTGGGGAATCGACAGGCCGAGCATCACCAGAAGCCCTGCGGCCGCGCAGTACCACACCAACTGCAACGCCGGCCCTGGGGCGCGTCGCCCGCTGATCAGCATCGCCAGCAGCACCAACAGTGCCATTGGGTACGCCATGGCATAGTTGCCCAGGGAACTGGTGAAGTAATACAACACGCCACTGGAGCCTTCGCGGCCATCCATGCGTCCGAGGAACTGCATGCGGATCACGTCCTGCATGAAGCCTTCGCCGCCACTCAGCTTGGCCATCAGCAACAACAGGCCAACACACGCCCCCAGTAACGCCAGCGCGAGTAGGCCGAAGCTGAACAGCTGGCGCCATTGCCGGTTGATCAGGTAGTAGCTGCACAACACGCCAGTGGGGATGACCAGGCCAATCGGCCCGCGGACCGCAAAGCCGACAATCAGCAACAGGTACAGCCAGTGCAGGCGTTTTCCCGCACCGAAGTGGTCATGGGCATAACCCAGGTAGAACACCGCCAAGGCGATCGCGGCCAGCATCTGGTCGAGGGACACCGAGCGGGTTTCGCTGATAAACGTGCTGCTTAGCAAGAGTATTGCAATGCTCAGCAGGCCCCAGCGCTGGGAGTAGGGCGCCGTCAGTCGATACACCAGGGTGACGATAAATGCCGAGGCAATCGCCGTGGGCAGCCAAGCGGTGAAGCTGGTGACCTGGCCCAATGGCAAGGACAGCAGCCACGTCAGCAGTGTCGAAGTGGCCAGGTAATCTGCATAGGGCTGCCCGTAAGTGGTGGGGAAAAAGCTAGGCCCATGGCGCAACATCTCCTGGGCGAACACCACGAAGCGTGAGTCGAAGCCAATAATCGCCTGGTGCCAGCTGCCGGCGATAAACAGCAACAACGCCAGCAACCCCAAAACGAGGGATTGGCGGCGGATCGTTGGATTTAACAAGGGCGGTTGAGCTTTGTTCACGTCTCAGGCTTCCACAACCTGTGGCAGCCACTGCTGCTGGGGAATCGGCAAGTTGCACGAGTCGCCGCGGCCAATCGGGTAGTACTGGAAGCCTTTACGCGCCAGACGTTCGCCGTCGTAAAGGTTGCGACCGTCAAAGATCACCGGGGTTTTCAGGCGTTGGTGGATCAGGTCGAAGTCCGGCGCCTTGAACTGTTGCCATTCGGTGCAGACGATCAGCGCATCAGCCCCGCCCAGGGTGGACTCCGGGGTGCCCATGAGCATCAGTCGTGGGTCATCGCCGTAAAGGCGCTGGGTTTCCTGCATGGCTTCCGGGTCGAACGCACGCACATTCGCGCCGGCGGCCCACAACGCTTCCATCAGCACGCGGCTTGGCGCGTCACGCATGTCGTCGGTGTTGGGCTTGAACGCCAGGCCCCACAGCGCGAAGGTTTTGCCGCACAGGTTGCCCTTGAAGTACGCGTTGACGCGCTCGAAAAGCTTGCTCTTCTGGCGCTGGTTGATGGCCTCCACCGCTTCGAGCAGGTCGCTGGAGCAGTTGGCTTGCTTGGCGCTGTGGATCAGGGCGCGCATGTCTTTGGGGAAGCATGAGCCGCCGTAGCCACAACCGGGGTAGATGAAGTGGTAACCAATGCGCGAGTCGGCGCCGATGCCAAGACGCACGGCTTCGATGTCCGCGCCCAAGTGTTCAGCCAGCTCGGCGATCTGGTTGATAAAGCTGATCTTGGTCGCGAGCATGCAGTTGGCGGCGTATTTGGTCAGTTCGGCGCTGCGCAGGTCCATGAAGATGATGCGGTCGTGGTTGCGATTGAACGGCGCGTACAGGTCACGCATCACATCACGCACTTCTTCGCGCTCGCAGCCGATGATGATGCGGTCCGGGCGGCGGCAGTCGGCCACGGCCGAGCCTTCCTTGAGAAATTCCGGGTTGGAGACGATATCGAACGCCAGGTGCCGGCCGGCCAGGTGCAGGGCTTTCTCGATATGCGCGCGCAGGGTGTCGCCGGTGCCGACAGGTACGGTGGATTTTTCCACCAGGATCACCGGTTCCTTGCGGTGACGCGCCACTGCATCGCCGACTGACAGCACGTATTTAAGGTCAGCCGAGCCGTCCTCATCCGAAGGCGTGCCCACGGCGATAAACAGCACTTCCCCATGCTCGACGGCCAGCTTTTCATCAAAGGTGAAATGCAGGCGCCCGCTCTCCAGGTTCTCTTTCACCATCGCCGCGAGCCCCGGCTCGAAGATGCTCACATGGCCTTGCTGCAGCAGCTTGACCTTGTTTTGATCGACGTCCATGCAGATGACATCGTGACCGACTTCGGCCAACACGGTGGCCTGCACCAGACCGACGTAACCACTACCAAATACACTGATTTTCATGGGGCATTCCTGGGACTTGTAGCGCTAGCACGACGAGAGTTGATAACCAGCACACCGAGGATGACAAGCGCCACCCCCAGGGTTTTTGAAACGGAAAAATCTTCGTTGAACACTGGCAGGCTGGCCGCCAGCAGGTACACCAGGGCGTAGCTGATGCTCAACAGCGAATAGGCGCGGCCCAGCGGCAGCTGCTTGAGCGCGCCGAGCCAGCAGAGCATCGACAGCGCATAGGCGAGGATCGCCAGCATGACGACACCCAGTGCACCGAGGTCAATGCTTGCCGTGAGCCATTCATTGGGCTGCGGCAGGCGCGTCATGCTCCAGCGCATGCCCAACTGGGCGGCACTGACCAGGCCGACGCTGCCCAAGGCCAAGGCAAAACCTTGTACCCGGCTCATACGTGGCGCCCCAACAGCACGACACCGCCGATCACCAGCGCTACACCCAGCCAGTGACGGCCGTCGATGGGCTCATGAAAGACAAACCGCGCCACCAGTGTGACCAGCACGAAATTCAGGCTGAGCATGGGGTAGGCAATGCCCACTTCAAGGCGCTGCAACACCAATAGCCACACCAGCAGGCCCAGGCCCAGGCACACCAACGCCGACCACAACCACGGCGAGCGCAGCTTCAACGCCCAGCCATCCGGCAGGTCGCGCCAGCTTTCCACGGCGAACTTCTGTGAGACCTGGCCCATGCACGTCAGCAGGCAGGCGGCCAATAGCAGTAGCAGGGTGATCATGGGTTCACCTGCGGGAAGATCAGAATCACGATGTTGCCTTGCTCATAGCGCTTGCCGTCACCTGGCAGCAGCGCCACTTCGGCGATTTCATCGTCACCCTTGACGCGCATCACCACGCCGACCGGACCTTTCCGGCGCGCATCACTCATCCATTGCTGGACTTGGGTGGTGTCTATCTTGTGGTCCCCGGCATCCGGGTAGGCGAGGCCGTATTTGACTTCGCCGACGGTGTTATAGAGCGTCACGTCCGGGCGTGCCAGACGCCACGACAGCGCCGACGCCGCGCCCAGGTCATTGCTCAGCAACGCGGTGGCGGGTTGCAGTTCCTGCAGGTGGTCGATGATGAATTGATCCGGGGTCTTGTTGTACACCACCGAGTGCGGCAACGCGGCCGGCAACAACGCGACCATCAACCCACTGCCGAGTATGGGGGCAGCCCACCAACGCAATGGCTGCGCGGCCTGCAGGAAGTTGACCAGGATCCAACCGAACAGGAAGGTGAACACCAGCACCAGGCTGAGGGTTTCCTGGCCGTGCTCGTATACCGGTTTTTTCAGTTGGAACCAGCTCAGCGCCAGCAGCACCACCACGCCAATGACGAGGTTCAGCCAGCCGTTGATACGCAATGCCCGGTAGCGGCCCTGGGCCAGCTTGTCGGCCAGGGTATTGCCCATCAGCAAGGCCAGCGGCAGCAGACACGGCATGATGTAGGAGGGCAGCTTGCCCTTGGCCAAGCTGAAAAACGCCAGGGGCATCAGCAGCCACAGCAACACAAAGCCGATTTTCGCGCTGCGCTTGTCCAGCCACGCCTGTTTCAGGGTGGACGGCAACAGGGCGACCCACGGCAGGCTGAACGCAACCAGCAACGGCAGGTAGTACCAGAACGGCTCGGCATGCTGCGCATCGTCGCCGGCGAAGCGTTGGATATGCTCGTGCCAGAAGAAGAAGTGCCAGTAGTCCGGCTCTTGCAGATGCACCGCCAGCGCCCACGGCACGCTCACGACGATCGCCACGATCACGGCGACCACGCCGTAACCCAGCAGCTCACGCAAACGCTTCTGCCAGATCGCGTAGGGCAGGGCGATCAACACCGGCAGCAGCCAGGCCAGGAAACCCTTGGTCATAAAGCCCATACCACAGGCCAGACCGAGTAGCGCCCAGGACCCGAGACGACCGTTGCGAGTCGTGCTGTCGAAGCAAAACCACAAGGCCACGCCGGTCAGGTTTACCCAGAAGGTGAACTGCGGATCGAGGTTGGCATAGCCACCCAGGGCCGCAACGCTGACGAAACTCATGTAGAGCACGGTGCTGACCAGGGTTTTCTGCGGGTCATTCCACAAGCGACGGCTGACCAGATACACCAGCAGAATGCTCAGGCCGGTGCTCAAGGCCGACGCAAACCGCACGCCAAACAGGTTTTGCCCGAAAATCGCCTGCCCCAGCGCGATCATCCAGTAGCCCGCTGCAGGCTTCTCGAAGTAGCGAATGCCCATGAAGTGTGGCGAGGCCCAGTTGCCGGTCAACAGCATTTCCTGGCTGATCTGCGCGTAACGGGTTTCATCCGGAATCCACAGGCCGTGAGTGGCCAGCGGCAGCAGGTAAAACATGCCAAACGCCAACAGGAGCAAAGGCAGGGCCATGCGACGAATCATGCCTGCTGCACTCCGAGCCAACCTTCACGGCCACTCAAGGTGCCGCGCACCAGTTGTTGCTGGGGCAGGGTGGTCAGGTCGCTGGGCAACAAATCGCCCAGCGGCTTGAAGTCGATGCCGCGCTGCGCTGCCTGCGCGAGCAACTGGCGAAAATCATTGGCCATCAGAATCCCTTCTACTTCTGCGTGGACCGTGTAGACGTTGAGCTTCGACGCGGCAAAGCGGTCGAGAATGAACGCATTAAAGTCTTTGGCAGCCACCACCGGCCCGACGACTTCATCGAAGGTCGGCAGGTCTACCGGAATTTGTGGGGTGCCCGCGCTGCCATCGGCCAAGGTAGGACGAAACAGGCTGGTGCCCCGGCAATCGCTGTTGTAGCGAAAGTTGAACCCTTGCTTGGCTTGCACCACGCGCTCGTCGGCACGCCAACCGGCGGCGGCCGAGCAGTCGATGCGTTCGCCGAGGATATCGCTGAGGGTGTCGACGCCACGACGGATCTGTTCGACCAGCTGTGCCTCACTCCAGCGCCCGGTGTTGGCCTGCCAGCCGTGGTGATCCCAGGCGTGCAGGCCGACTTCATGCCCAGCCGCCTTGGCCTGGCGCATCAAGTGCCCCAGGTCACGGCCGATCGGTTTGCCCGGCCAGGCCGTGCCGGCCAGCAGGATATCCAGGCCATACAGGCCTACCGCATTGGAACGCAGCATCTTCCACAGGAATTGCGGGCGGATCAGGCGCCACAAGTGGCGCCCCATATTGTCTGGCCCGACACTGAAGAAGAACGTCGCTTTCACCGAGGCTTCATCCAGGGTTTCGAGCAACCGCGGCACACCTTCACGGGTGCCTCGGTAGGTGTCGACGTCGATGCGTAGGCCTGCTTGCATTAGTGCTTATCCGCGATTTCGAGCATCGCTTCACGCAAGAAGAAGTCCAGCGTGTTGCCGATGGTTTCGCTCATCTCTACGGTCGGCTCCCAGTTCAGCAGGCGCTTGGCGTTTTCGATGCTTGGCTTGCGGTGCGCCACGTCCTGGTAACCGGTGCCGTAGAACGCCTTGCTCTCAACGTCGCGGAAACCGGCGAACGGCGGGAAGTTGCCACGCAGCGGGTGCGCTTCGAACTGACGCAGCAGCTCTTCGCCCAACTGGCGGATGCTGGCTTCGTTTTCCGGGTTGCCGATGTTGATGATCTGGCCGTTGCACGCGTCGTTGTCGTTATCAATGATGCGTGCCAGGGCTTCAATGCCGTCGGCGATGTCAGTGAAGCAGCGTTTTTGCTCGCCACCGTCGAACAGGCGGATCGGCGTGCCTTCCACCAGGTTGAGGATCAGCTGGGTAATGGCGCGGGAACTGCCGATACGTGCAGAATCCAGGCGGTCCAGGCGTGGGCCCATCCAGTTGAAGGGACGAAACAGGGTGAAGTTCAGGCCCTTGGCGCCGTAGGCCCAGATCACGCGGTCCAGCAATTGCTTGGAGACCGAGTAGATCCAGCGCTGCTTGTTGACCGGGCCCACCACCAGGTTCGAGGTGTCCTCGTCGAAGTACTGGTCCTGGCACATGCCATAGACCTCGGAGGTCGACGGGAAGATCACGCGTTTGTTGTACTTGACGCAGTAGCGCACCAGCTTGAGGTTTTCTTCGAAGTCTAGCTCGAACACACGCAGCGGGTTGCGGGTGTATTCGATTGGGGTGGCGATGGCCACCAGCGGCAGGACCACGTCGCACTTCTTGATGTGGTACTCGATCCACTCGGTGTGGATGCTGATGTCGCCTTCCACGTAATGGAAATTCGGATGGCTGCGCAGGCGCTCGATGGCGTCGGAGCCGATGTCCAGACCGTAGACTTCGTAACGGTCGTCACGCAGCAGACGCTCGGACAGGTGGTTACCGATAAAGCCGTTCACACCCAGGATCAGCACGCGGGTACGGCGTGGCTTGCGGCCGGACTCGGCGCCGCGCAGCACGGAACCGTCGACCAGGCCCAGTTCGTTGGCCAGGGACGGGCCGGCCAGGTACAGACCGTTGTCATTGCGCTGGCCAAACTTGATCACCAGGGAGTCTTCGCCGCAGGCAATGCGCAGCGGGTTGACGCTGATCACCCGGCCCGGCGCCAGGCCTTCGTTGCCCTTAAGCACTTCGGCTTGCCACACGATCAGCTTGTGCTCGCCCACGGCGCAGAAGGCGCCCGGGTACGGTTGGGTGACGGCGCGAACCAGGTTGAAGAGCTCTTCAGCTGGTTTTTTCCATTCCAGCTTGCCATCGGCGGCGGTGCGGCGGCCGAAGTAAGTGGCCTGGCTTTCGTCCTGGGCAGTTTCAGCGAGTTTGCCGGCGGCCAATTGCGGCAAGGCATCGCGCAGCAGTTTGCTGGCAGCATCGCGCAGTTTGGCGTGCAGGGTCAGGCCAGTGTCGCTGCGCTCGATGAGGACTTTTTGCTGGGCCAGGATCGCGCCCGCATCGGCACGCTTGACCATGCGGTGCAGGGTCACGCCGGTTTCGGTCTCGCCGTTGACCAGCACCCAGTTGGCCGGGGCACGGCCACGGTACTTGGGCAGCAAGGAGCCGTGCAGGTTGAACGCACCTTTGCGCGCAGTGGCCAACACTGGCTCGCTCAGCAGGTTGCGGTAGTAGAACGAGAAGATGTAATCCGGGTTCAGCTTGGCAATGCGCTCGATCCACAGCGGGTGGTTGGCATCTTCCGGGGCGTGCACCGCAATACCGTTGCGCGCGCACAGTTGGGCGACGGAGCCGTAGAAGTTGTTTTCCTTCGGGTCATCGGCATGGGTGAACACCGCAGCAATGTCGTAACCGGTATTGAGCAGCGCTTCAATCCCTGCACAACCAATGTCGTGGTACGCGAATACAACAGCTTTTGAACTCATGATTGGACCTGATCAGCAGAAGTAGAGGTATGGGAGGACACCAGGCCGTCAACGACGACCACCGGAGCCGGTGCTGCCGGCGTGTTGCGCAGCACTTTTTCGATAAAAAAGCGTGGGCGGGCACGCACGTCGCTGTACATTCGGCCCAGGTATTCACCCAAGAGCCCCATGCCGATGAACTGGCCGCCGGTGAACACGAACAGCACCGCAAACAGCACGAACAAGCCATCGCCAGCCCAACCGGCACCGAATACCAGGCGCATGATGATCAGGGCAAAGGCGAACAGCATGCCCAGCGCCGCCAGGCTGAAGCCGACGATGGACAGCAGGCGCAGCGGGGTCGTGGTCATGCAGGTCAGCAGGTCGAACATCAGGCTGATCAGGCGCATGGCGCTGTATTTGGATTCGCCGTGTTCGCGCTCGGCGTGATGGACCAGGATTTCCGTGGTGTGGCGGGCAAAGCCGTTGGCCAGGATCGGGATAAAGGTGCTGCGTTCACGGCAGGCGAGCATCGCATCGACGATGGTGCGGCGATAGGCGCGCAGCATGCAGCCGTAGTCGGTCATGGCCACGCCGGTGGAGCGTTGTACGGCCAGGTTGATCAGGCGCGAAGGCCAACGGCGGAACGCCGAGTCCTGGCGGTTGTTGCGCACCGTGGCGACCACGTCGTAACCCAGGGCGGCTTGTTCTACCAGGCGCGGGATTTCTTCGGGCGGGTTCTGCAGGTCGGCGTCGAGGGTAATCACCACTTCGCCTCGGCACTGCTCGAAACCGGCCATGATCGCCGCATGCTGGCCGTAGTTACGGTTGAGGATCACCGCCACCACGTTGCTGGCGTCTTCAGCGGCGGCGTCTTCCAGCAATTGGGCCGAATTGTCGCGGCTACCGTCATCCACCAGGATGATTTCGTATTCGTAGGCCAGTAGCTTGCAGGCTGCCGTCGTGCGACGCAGCAATTCAGGCAGGCTCTCTTGTTCGTTGTAGACCGGGATAACGATCGACACGCAATGAATAGGGTAGGGTTTCAAAGATTCATGACCTCGGGTTAGAGCAATTTGGAGCGTGGAAACAGCAGCTGTCATTGGGCAAAAGCCCGGTCCGTAGATTTAGAAGCGGCGCCAAAGGTGAAGCATAATCAATAGGTTAAACGATATAACGCGGTTTGCTATGAAGTGCTGTGTTTAAGATTAAGCGTAAATATGTGGAACAGATATGAAAGGCAGATGAAAAACTCGTTTATTTGACAGGTAGACAGCTAGGGTTCAGCTAAACAACTAAGGGGCTTAGGGCTTTAGTTGGTTGGCGAAATAGGAACTGTTTCTGGTGCCTGTGGTTCAACTTGGGCGTGCACGCTCAGCCACCGAATGTTAGTGAAGAATCTTCTCTGCAATGCACCCCAAGTGCCGGTAAAGTAAGCCGTCTCTTGCCAGGGTGATCGGATGAATAGCGTGCAGCTTTTACGCGGCCAGTTGCGGCCAGTGTTGATGGGGTTGTTGATGAGCGTGGCGTGTGTCACGACCGTGCAGGCCGATGACGGGGTGGCGCTCAACAGCATCGACCAAGTGCCGGAAGGTGTGGAAGTGCGTGGTAAGCAGATCGCCGCCTATACCTGGGACGATAAACAAGGCAAGAACCTGCTGGTGCTCGCCGAGCAAGTCAGCGAGCGTGACGACGACGGCACCCAGTCCGCCTTTGTGTACGCGGCCCAGTACCTGATCGACGGCAACCGCCCAAAACGCGTGTGGATGCTGTACGACGATGTGCAGCATTGCGAGTTCGACGCGTCTCTGCGCTTCGACCGGGCCGCCACCAAGGTCACCGACCTGACCGGCGACGGCATCACGCAGGCTACCGTGGGGTATTCGCGCACCTGCACCAGTGACGTCAGCCCTAACGAATTCAAGCTGATCATGCATGTCGGCAAGTCGCAGAAGTACCGTCTGCGCGGTGTCGACCGGGTTGGCGCGGCCTGGTGGGACGAAGAGGCTGGCGCCTTGCGCGGCATGCCGTTGCCCAAGGATTGCAGCGTGGCCGGGCAGCAGGCGCTGGTCAGCCAATACAAGGAGCAGGGCACCGAATTGCCATTGCCGGGGTGTTATGGCGACGAGAAGGACTTTGCCAAGGCGCCGGAATTGTACCTGGCGTTCATGCGCCAGCACTGGTTCGCGCTGATGCAGAAGCAGGACGGCGACTGGAGTCAGACCCTGGTCCAGCCGCAGGAACCCACCGAGGAGGAGGACACCGCCCCGTGACTTTGTGCCAGGGCCTGTCCTGGGTTAGACTCAGCCTTCGCCAATTCACTAAATACCTTGATTAAACAAAGGCTTGCTCGAGGTATTTAATCCAAAGGCTGATTTACTTTGACTGAGTCTATCCGCAACCCGCTGACCCTCTACCTCACCCGCTTGGCCCCCTCCAGCCAACTGACCATGCGCTACGTGCTGCAAGACGCGGCCGACCGCTTGGGCTTCGAGGACATTAACCTCGAAGACATCGACTGGCACCTGCTGCAACCCGAACACGTCATCGCCCTGGTCGCTGCTTTGCGCGAGGATGGCTATGCTCCCAATACCTCGTCGCTTTACGTGAACGCAGTGCGTGGCGTGATGAACGAAGCCTGGCGTATGAACCTGATCAGCCAGGAACACCTGCTGCGCATGCGCACCGTTAAGGCCACACCCGGCACTCGCCTGAGCCAGGGCCGCAACCTGCGGCGCAGCTTGATTCGCGAAATGATGGACGTCTGCGCGGCCGACCCACGCCCGCAAGGCCTGCGGGACGCAGCCGTGATCGGCATTCTGTATGGCTCCGGCATGCGCAAGTCGGAGTCGGTCAACCTCGATTTGGCGCAGATCAACTTCGAAGAGCGCAGCCTGCGGGTGATCGGCAAGGGCAACAAAGAGTTGATCAAGTACGCGCCGGACTGGGCGTTCGCTAAGTTGCAGGCGTGGCTGGCGTTTCGACGTGAGCAGCTCAAGGAGGGTGAGCAGGACGACAGCTTCCTGTTCAACCGCATTCGCCGCGGCAGCCATATCACCCGCGAGCGCATCACCAAACATGCGATTTACTACATCGCGCGCCAGCGCGGCGAGCAGGTGGGGGTGAAGATTATGCCCCATGACTTCCGTCGCTCGTTTATTACGCGGGTGATCGAGGAGCATGACCTGTCGATCGCGCAAAAACTGGCGCATCACACCAATATCCAGACCACTGCCAGCTATGACGTGCGCGATGACAATGAGCGGCGGCGGGCGGTGGATCGGTTTGATTTGTAGAACCGGTGAATGGGGTCCCCTGTGGGCTCCGGGCAAGCCCGCCTCCCACAAGGGTATTGGGCAGGATTCAGAGAATGGGTTTGCCGCCGGTCACCGCGTAGCGCGAGCCGGAGATATAGCTGGCCTCATCCGAGGCCAGCAACACGTAAATCGGCGCCACTTCCACGGGCTGCCCAGGCCGACCTAGCGGCGTTTCGCTACCAAAGCTCTTCACGTCTTCATCGGTCATCGTCGCCACAATCAACGGCGTCCAGATCGGGCCGGGCGCAACGCTATTGACGCGAATCCCTTTACTGCCGAGCAATTGCGCCAGACCACCGGTGAAGTTGGCAATCGCGCCTTTGGTGGCGGCGTAAGGCATCAGCGTTGGCTTGGGCATGTCGGAGTTTACGGACGAGGTGTTGATGATCGAGCTGCCGGCCTTCATATGCGGCACCGCCGCCTTGCAGAGACGAAACATCGCGGTGATGTTGATATCGAAGGTCTTGACCCATTCCTCGTCCGAGATGTCCTCGAGCGTTTCATGGCTCATCTGGAACGCAGCATTGTTGACCAACACATCGATGCGGCCGAATTGCTCCACCGTCTTGTCCACCAGCGCCTGGCAGACGCTTCGTTGCGCGATGTCGCCGGGCAGCAATAGGCACTGGCGACCGGCTTCTTCGACCCAGCGTGCTGTTTCCTTGGCGTCTTCGTGCTCGTCCAGGTAAGCGATGGCCACATCGGCGCCTTCGCGAGCAAACGCGATGGCGACCGCACGGCCGATACCGCTATCGGCGCCGGTAATCAGGGCGATCTTGTTGGCCAAGCGGCCAGCCCCCTTGTAACTCTGCTCGCCGCAATCGGGGTACGGATCCATTTTTTTCTGGGCGCCGGGCACGGATTGAGCCTGCGGGGTGAAGGGCGGGCGAGGGTAGTCAGTCATTTCAATCTCCATAGATTTCCAAAAGTGCTATGGGATTAGTAATGAGCAGGCCGGCGATAGTTGTAATGGATGCCGGTTGGGCCCGACGAATGGTTTGCGCCGGGCCTGAACCTGTCAGGCGCAGGGCGGGGCGCTTGCCAGGTGCGCGGGAAAGCGTCGCAACGTCCACAACGTGGTGAGCATTGCCGCGATGGCACACAGTGCGATGCCAACCAACATCGGCGCGGGCGTGTGATCGGCAAACACGCCGATCAGGGTCATGGACAGCGCGGCGGTAATCATCTGATGACGAAGCAGCAAGGCAAGGTGGGCGATACGTTGAGGCATGGGGCAGTTTTGGGCGAAGCAAAGGTCGGTCAGCTTAAGGGATCCGCACAAAACCGCAAATGTGGGCTTCAATAACCAGTAGGTGCCGCCGATAACATGACGAGTGGCGCTTCAGCGGTTGGCTTTCCAACCGGCTCACCAGGCACGGGGATACCTGCATGACGATCAAATTACGCTTGATTCTGTTGATTGTGACCGGATTGCTCACTGCCTTGATCATGAGCTTTGTCAGTTACCTGGGAAATAGCCGGATGGGCGACGCCGTGCAGGACAATGAAGTCAGCATGACCGTGCTGCGCAACCACATGGAAGCCGACATGATGCACGATGCCCTGCGCGCCGATGTGTTATCGGCCATGCTAGTGGGCTTGGGTAAAAGCACCAGCACCAAGGCCGAGGTCAACAGTTCGCTGCAGGAACACGCCGAGCATTTTCGCCAAGTGTTGGCGGACAACCTGAAGCTGCCGCTGGACGATACGCTCAAGGCAAACCTGGAAAAAATCCGCCCGAGCCTCGATAGCTATATAGGTGCAGGCGAGCGAATCGTCGCCCTGGCGCTGGACAATCCGGAAGCCGCTCGCGGGGAACTGGATACGTTCAACACCGCTTTCACCCGGCTTGAAGAACAAATGGCAACCCTGAGTGAACTGATTGAATCCAACACCCAACAGACCAGCGTTGGTACTCACCAGACCATCAGCAACGCCAATTTCACCCAGGGCGCCGTGTTGATCGCCAGCCTTTTATTGCTATTGGCCCAGGGCCGCTGGGTCATCCTCAGCATTATGGGCCCGCTGCAGACGGCCAGCCGCATTGCTGCGAGCATTGCCAGTGGCAACCTGAGCGAGCCGATTGTCGAGCCCAAACGCAAGGATGAAGCCAGTTCATTGATTCGCAGCCTCGCCACCATGCAGCGGGATTTGCGCGGCATGATCGAAGTGGTGCGCAGCAACGCTCATGGTGTCAATGTCATGAGCGAGCAATTGAGCCACGGCTGTCATGAAGTGGCTGGCAGCAGCCAGCAACAAAGCACAGCCGCGAGCACCATGGCCGCTGCAGCGAGTGAAATGACCGCGAGCATCGAAGAAATCACTCGTCACGCCGAGCGCGCATTGGACATGGCTAACCAGGCTGAGACCTTGTCCAAGGACGGTGGCCGGGTGATTCATCAGGTGGTCAGTGACATGGACGGTATTGCCCGTTCCGCACAGCAATCCGCCCAGGTTATCCGCACGCTGGACAAGGAGTCCGAGGCGATTTTCAGCATTATCCAGGTGATCAAAGGGATCGCCGATCAAACCAACCTGCTCGCCCTGAATGCCGCAATCGAGGCCGCACGCGCCGGTGAGCAGGGGCGTGGTTTTGCTGTTGTCGCCGATGAAGTGCGCAACCTTGCCGGACGCACCAGTGCTTCGACCCAAGAGATTGCCAGCATGGTCGGGCGTATTCAGCAAAGCACGCGGGAAGCGGTGACCAGCATGGAGGAGGGCGTCGCCCAAGTGGATAAAGGCATGGCGGTGACCGCCGAGGTGGAGCGGGCGATTCGCGAAATTCTCCAGGCCACCTTGAACACCACGGAAATGGTCAACGATATCTCCCGTACGATCGGGGAACAAAGCCTGGCCAGCAATGAAATTGCGCATCAGGTCGAGATGATTGCGGGTATGTCGGAGAGTAACAGCCGGGTGATCGCAACGACGGCGTCGACCACGGACGAGTTGTCGTCGTTGGCGGGCAAGCTGTCGCAGTCAGTTGATCGGTTTCGCTTATAAATATGTAAGCTATTGATTTAACTAAACTAAATAGTCATTTAGTTTAGTTATTCTTAACGGCTATTAAAAGGAGGAGGGTAGCTCAACAGATGAACTAGGGGGAGCTCATACTTGCTCGTTATCTTCCAAATTTGAACGTTATCTCTCAAGGAAAGGAAATTAGCACCCAGTGAAATCACGTGTAATCGGTAACAACCCCGTGCTTTATGGGCTGCAGCCATCAGGCGCGTAGATGGCTGAATCAGTCCTACGCACGAACTGGCGTCAGGATTATCGTGCCGTTAGGTTTAACTTCCAGGTCGAGTTTGTCTCCGCTGGCCAACTTTATGGCCGACAGGAGATCGTCAGTCAGCGGTATGATTAAATCGCCAGTGCCATCAGCTGCATCCTGGCATTTGACTTTCCAGCTCGTATTTTTAGCCTTGGGCTTCGGGTTCATTATTTTCTCCGGGTGATCAGATGACAGAGCCAATTTATGATTATGACCCAGCAGACTCGCTGGTTGATTTAGAGGCCGTAGCTGTATTTTTGGCTGATGCACACGACACCGGTGACGCGGCTTTCATTACCGAAGCCATAGCCGTTGTTGCACGCGCCAAGATTCGTATCGAGGCAGATGGCCAAGCCTAGGAGTCATCGTCTTGAACGTGTGTTGCTAGTAGCAACACCTTAACGCTGATCACCTGGTGAAAAGCAGCCTCCAGAGCCCCCCAGTCCCGTATATGGCGGTTCGCATAATGTATATTATGTTAAACGACAGGCCATGTTAGAAATGTTCATAAGCCACGTAAGTCACTGATTCGACCAATTCGTATTTGACGTCTACTCTCTCAACGGGCCATGTGTTTCGTGTTCATGGCGAGTCCTTGAATGAGGTAGCTGTCGATGAAACTGATTCAGTGCAGGTTCTCTTCAGGTCAACGACTACCGCTGCTTGTACAAGCTGGTGATGCGACGCCGTTGCCCATACTCATTCCGTTCATCTACGTCCAACTCAAACTCAGGCACCGGGCTTACAACACGGCTGCGGCGCACCTGCGCGCGATCCAGGCTTTCTACGCCTATGCCAAAAGCCGAGATCTGGATATCGATGAGGCCATCTTGGCCTGCCACTTTGAGGCGATTCTGGCTTTGCTGGACGGTTACGCTATTTGGCTCCAAAGTGGCCGTCATGCCGATAATCTGATCGCCTGCGCATTCCACGCCATCCGGCCACCCAGCCCACCAACATCCGGCCACCTGTTCCACGGTCATCCGGCCAGGCAGTCGGAGCGCAGCGACGCAGGTTTGCATTGTTAGTCTGAAGTCTCTGTCGCCGTCAATTTCGTTGCGCGCCTGCGCATCGATTCGCCCTTCAGTTCGATCCGATAAGCGTTGTGCACCAACCGGTCGAGGATCGCATCGCCCAAGGTCGGATCGCCGATCAGCGCATGCCATTTGTCCACCGGCATCTGGCTGGTCACCAGTGTCGAGCGGTTGCCGTAACGATCATCCAGCAGCTCAAGCATGTCGCGCCGTTGCGCAGCGGTAAATGGCGCCAAGCCCCAGTCATCCAGGATCAGCAAGTCGGTCTTGGCATAACCCGCCATCAGTTTCGCGAAGCGCCCATCGCCGTGGGCTAGGCCCAGCTCTTCCATCAAGCGCGGCAGGCGCAGATAGCGCACGCTGTAACCGTCGCGGCAAGCTTTGTGAGCCAGCGCGCAGGCGAGCCAGGTTTTGCCTACACCAGTCGGGCCGCCGATGATTAGGTTCAGGCCATCGCGCAGCCACTGGCCGCTGCCCAGTTGCAGGATCAAGGCCTTGTCCAGCCCGCGCGGACTGCGGTAGTCGATGTCTTCCAGGCAGGCGTTGTGGCGCAGTCGTGCGGCTTTGAGGCGAGTGGTCAGGCGTATGTTTTCGCGCTCGGTCAGTTCGCGGTCAACCATCAGGCCGAGGCGTTCGTCGAAGCTGAGATCGTTGATGTCAGGCGTTGCGTGTTGTTCGCCAAGCGCCTTGATCATGCCGTTCAGGCGCAGGGTTTGCAGCTTGTCGAGTGTCGGGTTGGGCAGCATGTTGGTGCTCCTTTTTCAGGTCAGTGGTAGTAGCCAGGGCCGCGCAGGTTGATGTGTTCTTCGGGCAGTAACGGCAGGTTTTGCTGGGCCAGCGGTAGCCGCTCTAGTCCTTGGCGCAGGATCGATTCGAGGCTTTTGTAGCTACATGCACCCAGTGCCAGCGCACGCTGGCAAGCGGCTTCCAGCCGCTCTTCGCCGTGCTGTTTGCTCAGGCGCAGGATGCCCAGGCAGGCGCGGAAGCCTTGCTGCGGATGGATCCGGCGTTCGAGGATGTAGGCGATGACGCCGGCCGTATTCGGGCCTGTCTGCTCTGCCCAGTGGATCAGTCGCTGCGGCGTCCATTCGGCATGTTCGCGGTGACTTTTGGGCATGTGCTCGGTTTGGGTGGTGTGGCGGCCTTTGTGCGGCGAGCGCAGATGGCTGGCCACCCGCTGGTTGGTGTGGAAGCACTCGACGGTCTTAGCGGTTAGCCGCACTTCGAGTTGGTGCTTCACCAGCTGGTACGGCACCGAGTAGTAATGGCCCTCGACCTCGACGTGATAGTCGATGTGCACCCGCACCTTTTTCCATTCGGCGTAGACATACGGATGTTCTGGTAGCGGTTGCAGTGCGGGTTGGTCGATGGTCTCGAAGGCCGAGCGGCGTGAGCCGGGCAGCTTCTTGAAGGGCTTTTGATTGAGGCGTTCGAGCAGCCCGCCAATTGCCGTGTTCAGTTCACCGAGCGAGAAGAACTGGCGGTTGCGCAGCACTGCCAGGATCCAGCGTTCGACGACTTGAAAGATGCCGTTGCAACTCGGCGTCAGTCAGCGCAGACGGCCAGGTAAGACCGCTGGCAGCAAAGCGATTGAGGTACTCACCGACGCTAGCTCGACCTACTTGCAAGCTGATAGCGACCTGGCGGGCAGATAGGCCGACCTCGAATTTAAGACGTAGCACTTCTCGAATCTTACGCATGGATAACCGCTCCACGACGACCTCTCTGCTTCGATAAAAGAGGTCGATGGTAGTGAATTAA